>CAYZTO010000094.1:0-10062 GCA_964481365.1 uncultured Parabacteroides sp.
TGGGGTATTACTGCACCTCACAAACACCCGCCGCACTACTTCATATACATCTTTTATTATCCAACAAATATTCTTTGCGGAAGCAGTATTCTCTTTTTATTCCTACTTTTGCAGCTGCTTTTAAAAGAACATACCCATGAACTTGAACGAACTCTACGAATTATTCCTCCACCACGGGACTGTGACTACCGACAGCCGCCGTTGCCCGAAAGGGTCGCTGTTCTTCGCCCTCAAGGGAGAACGCTTCGACGGGAACCAATATGCGTCCCAGGCTCTGGATGCCGGCGCTGCTTATGCCATCATCGACAACCCTGCTTACCAGTCGGACAGGACTGTCCTTGTAGAGGATTCCCTGCTGGCACTGCAACAGCTGGCGCACCGCCACCGCAAGGCGTTGAACATCCCCGTGATAGGCATCACAGGCACAAGTGGGAAGACGACGACCAAAGAACTCATAGCCGCTGTCCTCGCCACCAAGTACACTGTCCTCGCCACGGAAGGAAACCTAAACAACCAAATCGGCGTACCTCTCACGCTGCTCCGCATGAACCACGAGCACGAGATAGCCGTAGTGGAGATGGGAGCCAACCATCCGGGAGAAATCCGCGAACTCGTGCGCATCGCTTCACCCAACTACGGGCTGATAACGAACGTTGGTTGCGCACACCTGGCGGGCTTCGGCTCTTTCGAGGGGATCTTGCACGCAAAAGGGGAACTCTACGACTATATACGCCACACAAAGGGGAAGGTGTTTATCAACCAAGACAACAAGGACTTAATGGACTTGGCACGAGGCATCGAACAGGTCACCTACGGACAGCACGAAGGGGCATTCGCCGTAGGCCATGTAGTGAAGAGTGACCCGCTGCTTACATTCGACTGGAAACAGCAAGGCAAGGTGCATGTGGTCGATACCAAGCTGGTCGGTGCCTACAACCTCGAGAACGTCCTTGCTGCCGTGGCTATAGGGCGGTTCCTGAAGGTACCCGCAGAGCGTATAAGCAGGGCTATAGCATCCTACGAACCGACCAACCATCGCTCGCAGTACAAAGTAACGGCAAACAACACTCTGATAGCTGACGCATACAATGCCAACCCCTCAAGTATGAAGGCTGCCCTCGATAACTTCATCTCGCTGTCGGAGTCCCCCAAGGCTGTAATATTGGGTGATATGCTGGAGTTGGGAGAAGACAGTGACCGCTACCATACCGACATCATTAATATCCTTCGCTCTGCATCACTCGGGAAGGTCTACCTCTGTGGCAGGCACTTCGGCAACACAGCCTCAGGCTTCCCTGTCTTTTCTTCTGTAGATGATTTGATTGCCGCCATCCGCAAGGACAACCTGAAGGGGTACCACATCTTAATAAAAGGGTCACACGGCATGGGACTGGAGAAGGTAATAGATGAGCTATAGGACTTGTTCCTTTGGCACATCACCATGCCACATACGGTCAGAACGGGTATCCTATGGCAAGGTGGACTCCTATCCCATCGCCGAAATCGGGGATGTTGTAGTACCCGCCCTTGCCTGTCTCGTATGGGACGTGGAGGGCTATGCCCATATCGAGGCGGATAACGAGGAACTGCAGGTCGTAACGCAACCCCACGCCTGTCCCCAATGCTAAATCCTTGAGGATGTGCCCCCACTTGATTTGTCCCCTCGGACGGTCGGGGTCGTCATGTATTGTCCAGATGTTCCCGGCATCGAGAAACACAGCCCCGTTAAGGTCTCCGAAGACGGGGAATCGGTACTCTAAGTTGGCCTCCAACTTCAGGTCGCCCGTCTGGTCTATATAACCGTACTGGTTACTTGCATCGGGGATGAACCTCCCCGGCCCTATGCTGCGTATCGTGAATGCACGGATACTGTTGGCTCCGCCTATATAGAACTGTTCGTTGTAAGGCGTGGAGTGGTTTTCCGCATTGCCATAGCCATATATCACACCTGCCATCAGCCTCCCTACGAGGTTGTGCCGTTGCTTTATCTGGTAATTGTAACGTACCTCTGACGTCAGCTTCACGAACTGTGCGAAGGGGTTCCCGAACAGTTGTTTGCCTTCTGCCTTGAAGCTCTTCCCTGCTATCGCATAACCTGCGGCAAGGATGTTGCCTGCCTGCGTGACTGATGTCTGCCACCACACATGGTGTTTCTTGCTTTCGATAGGGGAATCGTCGTATGTATAGGTGTAGTTCATCGAAGGTACGAACTGGTCTTGCAGGCTTAACCCCAAGGCGCGGTTCTCACCCACAATGGAGTCGAACTCGGCAGTCGTCTTCTGTAGTTTATTATATGCTAACTTGAATGGTACTATGGAATGGTGGCTGGTCTGGCTCGTCTGGAACTCCAGCGTTGCACTACCCCCGAATGACAGCATCTTGAAGAACTTGGCGCGGTTCATCTGGTCTGCATATACCCTGAATGTGGTACTCGACGGATACAAGGTCTCGCGGTTCAAGTACCCCGGGAAGATAAGCTGTGGAAAGGATAACGTACTGCTGATGCCAAGCTCGTAACTGTTCATCCTCGAAGAGTTTCCGTCCACCCTGCTCCCTGTCTGCCACTCGTATGAGCCTTTAAGTTCCACCCCGAATGTTTCACCCCCGCCGAATATGTTGCGCTTGGTCACGCTGAACACCGCACCGGGACCTGTCTGGTCATTGCTCTTTGTGGTTACGTTCAACTCAAACTCACCGTCCAACGGCGAATCATAAGCAGTGTTGATGCGAAGTTGCAAGGTATCGCAAAGAGCAGTAGTATCCCTCCGGCTGAACTGGAGTTCGGCATAGCGGAAGATACCCAACCGCGAGAGTGCTGTCTGGGTGCGTTCCTGTCCTGTTGCAGTATAACGCTCCCCTTGGTGGAGATGCAAGCGACGGTAAAGCGCAGCAGGTCGCACCCGGAGTTTCCCCTCATAATATAATGTAAGGTCACGATAGCTAACAGAATCAGTGGGGACTTCATTATTATAACCGTTGAGATATACCGATACATTCCCTATCCCCCACGGGTGCAATGCTTCGCGAGGTATCCCGGGAGTAAAGCGGAGACGCAAATCGACCTTTCCTGATTGGCGTGTGGTGTCTGCCTCATAAACAATATACTCTGGGCGGAAATGGTAGTAGCCATTGTTGCGCAACAATGACGATATGCGTTGGCGTTCGGCCTCCAAGACTGTCACATTAAAGTTATCGCCCTTCTTGAGCAAGGATTCCATACTCCGTTGGCGGACTATAGTGTCAGTCCGGTGCCGCCGGCGTATAAGGATGATGCTGTCCAGTGTATAAGGGTCATACATGGAGATATGGTAGCGTACGCCCGCCTGTTTAGGGTCTTTCGGATGAGGCACCAGTTCGTAACTTGCCTCTCCCCTGAAATAACCATATTCCTTCAAAAGGTTCTGTGCCACTCTAACACGCACATCAGGGTTCACGGTAGATATATATACAGGCTTTGCCGCCAACTTCCTGAACATCCATCTCCCCACTTTGCCTTTCTTGTTAATCAAAGCATTATACATCCATAACCCGAAGGGGAATGGGACTCGCACGGAAGAACTACCCAAGAGGGCGTTGTTCGGAGGATAAGCCAGGGCAGCTTCAATCTCGGTGAGGGTGTTTTCACCGGCCACCGTGGAGTCTTGGGCTGATATATCAATGCCCTTGATTCCGGTATAAAGCACCTCCTCTTCCGGCAGGTATTTAGTGACAGAACAACCTGCCATCATGAGAATGGCAAGCAAGATATAGACTTTATTTAAGTGCTTCATTAGCTTCTATCTATCTTTCTTCTCATTGGTAAAACGGCTAGGTACCGTCTATGGTTTCCGTCTCATCCTCAGAGACCTTGTTGGTCTTGTTCCGGCGGAATATAAACAACTCACGAAGACGATTCATTTTCTTGCGGAGGACTAGGCCCGCTCCGGTCTCAGTCAGTTCACCTTCCAGTAGGCTTTCGTAATCTTTATTGTGGAAGAGTTTCACGTAACGGGTCCCGCTGGCATCGAGGCGATACTCAATAGAGACGTCATCTATAAATGGTTGCGCCTGCCCTTGATTAATGTCAGCCCCAGTGGAGATTCGCCCCCCAAGAACAACCCTGATTCTGTCGTTATAGAAACGCTTGGCGAAGCGGAACGAATAGTCAGTACGCTTAGAGCCGTCTCCGTCTTCATCATAACTCTCCATGCCAAAGTTGATATCTACTGTTTTAAGGGCACTCCCTGCAATATTATTGATTTCGCTCTGCAGGAAACTATTTAAAGCGTTACCCATATCCAACTTTGATTTCCCGCTGGTTCCTCCTGCCAAATACATACCAGTAACGAGCATACTGACCGCCTGCTTAGCGCGTTCCTCTTCACCCATACGAGCCAAGTCCTCTTGAATGGTAGCATCTTCCGGAGCTTCAAGTGTGAACTGCAAACCCAAGTTTTCCAAATGCTGGGTGATGGCTATCCCCACATCGAAATTCACCATACGTGTAGAACTCTCCCCCGAAGTCACGCTGGTACGAATACGCTCTGTGGCTTTCAAATTCAACGTGGGGTCCATCGGATTCCCGTCCCACTGTACATAACTTCCCTCTTGAATCGTGAACTCTTTCAGCGGTATGACCGGCAAGGAATACCTGATAGTCCCGCCCGACAAGGTATAACGACCACTCAAAACCATCTCACCTAATGGTGTATATTGGAAGGAAAGGTCTCCCCCGCCTTCAAGATTAACATAGCTCGACTGGTCCATAGTCAAATCGACATTCGCCTGCACTGCTTGGTCTATACCGATAGTAAGCATGATTTCCATGCCTCCCAACGGCAAGGATTCGTGGAGCGCCCGCCTGCGCCGAATAGTATCTTCCGCAAACGAAACGAAGGACACTAAACCGGATAGACGATCTTGTACTGTGAGTGGAGAATCTTGCATGACATACGTCACATTCGTACCTCCCAACAAGCGTAAATCACCTCGCATGGACAAAGAAGATAGTGGACCTTTCGCGGTAGCGTCTATGCCTGCAAATATGCGACCGTAGGCAAGACTCCCACGAGTTCTCTTGGAATCAAGGAGCTGCATATTATCTGCAAACAAGGTAAGATCGGCAGACATATTCGCTAAATCATGGTAATCCACCGTACCATCGATAACAAACGGATTCTCTCCTACGGAATAAATACTGTAATTATCAAAATGGACATATCGCCCATCCATCGTAATTCGGTGAGGGTCGAACCGGAGAGTCGAATTAATCATCCCGATAAACATCGTCGCTGAATCCAGTTGGATATAACCCTCCACATTCGGAGATGACGTACTTCCTGTGATAGCCATTTCTCCTTGCATGAAACCGTTGAGCTTAGCCATAGAATCAGGAATAAACGGATTCAACATGGGTAAAGGCAAAGATGTTACAGATAGCGTACCATCCATATCATCTTCGACTTCTTCTGTCCCCGGACGATATGCAGCCGTAGCCGACAAAATCTCTTCTTGGTCTCTGAACAAATGCACATCCACTTGATGTTCATTCACCCCCAAAGGAAGGTAAACCAAGTTTATCATCAAATCTCCCACTCGCCCGCCTTCATAATACAAACTGTCTATACTCAAACCTGAAGCAACAAGGAAGGAGCTGTCCGAAGGTACGTATTGGAAATCCCCGTTCAGGATACCCGACAATGAGGGTATATAATCAGGAAACGCCTGTGCTATTTCTTCAAGGCTGATTTGATTTAACTCTGCATGCAACTGCTGCATAGCATTATCATTTACATGAGAATGCACCCGGAAAGAAGCATTCTGCTCTCCTACAAGAGATATATTTGCACGAATATCTTTCTCGTTCCGATAAATGATATAGTTATCCGTATTCAAAGTGAAACGGCTGAAGGCAAAAACAGGATGTTCCGGGAAGAGATGAAATCCAATACCTTCTTTCTCTTTTGCAATTTGTAACCCGAGAAGGACACCCGTGCTGTCTCTACCGTCGGCATAACGTAAAAGTGCATCGGCATAATCCATCCGGAGTTGTCCATCTATAGTTATGGAGAAAGGGAATTGTTTCATGAAAGGTTCCTTCTTCACATTCGCTGTATAGAAAACTCCTACAGTATCTTGCCAAACAGACAGGCTGACCGTATCGATTCGGAATGTATCCCGCGCAAGCTGGAAAATCCCACCGTCCATATAAATTCCTGTCATGGGTGAAGTCTGCACCCCAAAATCGATTTGTTTAAACTCCATTCCATACAACTGCAAGAAATTATAAAGCGGATTATCCTCTTGTGCTTCCAACGTGAGTTTCAAGTCTGGCAATAGTGGACGGAGCTTGTGAAGCAGAATCACAGAATCCTCGCGCATCTGACGGTTGGCATCTTCGGAAATCTTCACGAATTGGTTAGCGAGGGACATTATCCCGGAGTCTGCCGTGAGAGTAAGGCTAAGGTCTCCTGCATGAAAAGAAACAGCTGTCGTGTCTTTATCCGAATGCGCTTTCAGTATCAACATCTTCGGATTGGCAGTCTGATTTTTCGTCACAACTTCCCAGTTCCCTAAAGAAATGTCGGCGTCATACCTTTGATTCATATCAGTCCCCAGCTCGGCAAAAAACTGGAACGAAGTGGCAAGAGGGGTTTCACTGAAATGCAAACCTTGCAAATCTATATGCTGCATATCAGCGATGAACGTTGCTTTGACATCATTTTTTCTGATAGCTGCGTGCAAGCTCACATCCGCCTTAGCCAACGGGTAATCACTCTTCAAATTGACTTGAGCTATATTTTCAGACAGGGAAGCATCCAGCCGGACATCCGAAATGGATTGATTACCGTAGCGGATATCCGAAATAGTTCCATTTATCTTTGCCCACGTTTTGGGAGAGAAGAAATCCATCCCGCTCCCTTCCGCTTCGAGAGAAGCAGAAAGCCAAAGCAAAGAATCGAGGGGCATAAAATGTATAGGTTCAAGACTATCGATATGCGCAACGAGCTTGTACGCTTCTTCTTCCGGCAGATATGTGGCTGAAGCATCAAGTACACCGTCGCTTTCTCGGAAATGCAAGTTTGCTTCATACTTATGCGGGTCAAATGTTGCTTCCGCACAAAGTTGCATATCCTTAGGTATTTGGTAATGCTCCCTCTCCCTTTCCGGAAGCATATTTAGAATGAAAGCGAGATCTTCCGCTTGCAATATGGCTTCTATTTGCCCGCTTCGACGGGTTGAATCCGCAGGCGATTGTATCTTGCCTTGCCCATACAGATGCAGAATATCCTGCCAATGTGCTTCCATCCTGTTTAAACGAAGCGATTCAAGATTTCCTTCCGTATTTAAATCTACCATAAAAGGTTGGTGCGGAAGAGCTTCTTGTATTTCCGATGGCAATGTCCCGGCTACCATCAGAACATCTTCTTTACCGATGACAGCGTGGAAAGCAGCCTGCAATGAACCGGACGGTTGTTCGTCTATAGATGTCCACGGAACCGATGCCGTGAGTTTTGCATTTGAATGGGGTGTCTGCAATCGAAGTTCAGAGACTTCAATACGTTCCGCATCCGAACGAATACTGCCTCGCAACGTGTCGAGCTGAAGTCCTGAACGCTCCCGGAATGAAATATTATGCAATTCCGCATTCATATCCTTCCCTCCATACAATAAAGATGCTAAATCAATCTCCACATCCGAGAGGGCGATATGATTTGCATCCAATCCTTTCGTCGCAGGTTGATAATTCCCGTCGTACCACAATTCCGAGTTGTTTACACGGAAAGCCTCTGCCCGATAAAGGCTCTGACCCAAGTCCACTTCGCCCTGCGTAAGAGCTGCACTATATAAATATGTAGAGAAACGGAGAGAATCATCCGGCATCTGACATGCCAAAGCCACGTGGTCAAGATTTACTTTTTCCAAAACAAATTGCCAATTGACAGGCTCTGAAGCTGTGGTGTCTTCTTCCGTAGCCGAAAGGAGAACCGTTAGTGCCGTATCCGATAAACGTATTTCATTAAATACTGCACGCTCACGTTCCAGATTGATACGGTCTGCTTTAAGATACAACTTTCCTAAAACACCGCTGACTTCCACTCCCTCAATGAGTGACCCGGTATTCACGCGAACATCTTCCAAATTCACCGATTCAACCAGCACTTCTTTGTCCAACAATGGGAGCGGACGAATACTTACGGTTAATTTCCGGAGGGATAAAATGGTATCTCGGGGAATTGTGTCATTAATGATTTGGACATCCTTAACGGACAAATCTATTGGGAACTTCAGGCGTATTTGTCCGATATTTATCTTCATGCCTGTTGCTTCCCTTGCATATTGCGATGCCATTTGAACTGCAAAATCTTGCACCGGCGGAATGTAAAGCAATATTGAGACGACAGCCGCCAACAAGAGCGGGAACAGGCACAACAAAAAAATCCTTTTAAACCACCGTCTCATTCATTGATGAATTATTGTCGAGCAAAGATACACAGGATTCTTTTACCAAGAATATAATAGTGTTGTAATCAGGGCAAATTATTTTCACAACAATATCTGCCAATCTACCTTAAACAGCGCACACAAAAGAAAGGCCCGCCCCGTTTCTTTTTATCATCTCATCATCACTCCGGGCGAGCCTTTTTCCTTCTTCGGTTTTCCGCTATTACCTCACGAGGGGTTGCCAGCGCATGTATGTCCCGCTGCGCCAAACCCATTCCATCGGTCCATAGCGAAAACTTTTAAGCCAATAATGGCTGAGTGCTATTTGTATCATAGTATATGTCAAACTTACGAGAACGCTGAAGAATATTCCCAAGTGGCTCAAGTCCAAACCAAAGCTTGAGAAAATGAAAATTCCTGTAACAGATTGGACGATGTAGTTAGTTAAACCCATACGCCCGAAGCTAACCAGCGGCTGCAGGACTTCTTGCACTTTAGATGAGCGGTATATCGTGATAAAGAATACCACCCAGAGGTAAGACGTCGCCAAATTTATCAAATTCGTTACCGTCATATTAAGCCAAAAGTTGATAGAGACTTCACGCCTCGAAGTTTCCGGTAAAAAATAAATCTGAACAACATATAATGCCACCAATGCCACTACAGCAGCCACGGCAGCCATGTTCATCGGTCGGCGGAACTCATCCAAGCGTTGGAAAAAGCGGATACGCCCGATAATCAAACCCAATACAAACAATCCAAGCGTAAGGTAAATCCGTCCGGACAAATATTGGAAGTTGAATTTCACCATCAGCCCGCTCCAAGCATTGCTCTGTATCATTTCCACAAATGTAGGTACGGTCCGTTCCATTGGAGGCCGCGCAGCTTCCACTGCCTGTCCAACTTCAGCGGATGTAGTCAGTACATGGTATAATGTAGGGATTAACGAGGCTCCGCCCATAAACAAAAACACCACTACGCCCACCAGCACCTTTGTGTTCCATTTATACATCAACACCAAGGGAAATCCCAACAATGCGTAAATCAACAGAATATCCGAAACCACAAGCAAGCTGTGTATGTATCCGATAACTAACAGCAAAAGCAACCGCCACATGAATCTCGGACGGAAATCAACGCCTTTTTGCGAAGCGCGGTCCATTTGGATGAAAAAACTTAATCCGAACAAGAATGAGAAAATAATAAAGAACTTGCCATAAATGAAATACATAATGAACCAGTCGAGCATTTCATTCAACGTACCCTCCCACGGGAACATTTCTTGCGGCATCGAAGTCCCAATTGCGCCGAAATGCTGCTTCGCATGTATCAGACAAATTCCAATAAGTGAAAAACCACGTAGGGCATCAATTACCGTAATGCGGCTTCCTAAAATCTCTTGCATTTTGTTTGTTTCCATCATCATTTTCTCCTCATTTTTCGTTTTAAAATACTGTTTCCTTATTTTCTGCCATAAACATAAACACCAGGCTGCCTGTTCCTACAGTTGGAAACTCCAAAACGAAAAGTTGGGAAATATGCGCGAAATGTATATTCATACACTACCCCCCTGTATCCTCCCTACGAAGCAGGGGAGGTAATAATTTCAACTTGGGACGGGCTTTTGTACACGTCGAA
>CAYZTO010000095.1:0-9829 GCA_964481365.1 uncultured Parabacteroides sp.
GTCGGAAATGCCTTCAGAAATCCTTCTCGCTTTAGCCGAAGGCTGCAACAAGGTTTGAAGCGGAAACTTATTAACTTTGCCGCCGGATTTGCAGTCATTCTTTTTTGAAATATGCATCGTTACTTCATCTACCTAAGTTATAACGGGAAAAATTACTGCGGCTGGCAGGTGCAACCAAACGGCACAAGCGTACAAGAGTGTTTGGAAAAGGCTTTATCTACCTTGCTGCGGCGGGAAACACAGGTTGTAGGAGCAGGACGGACGGATGCTGGGGTACATGCGAAGCTTATGGTCGCGCATTTCGATTCCCCGCAGCCCGAAACCGACCTCGGACAGCTGGCATATAAACTCAACCGGATTTTGCCGGGCGACATAGCCGTACAGAATATCGTCCCTGTCAGGCACGATGCCCACGCACGCTTCGATGCCGTCTCCCGTACATATAAATATTATATATCGACAAGGAAAGACCCGTTCAGGCGCGATTTTTCCTATACATACCCGGGCACGCTGGACTTCGACGCCATGAACCGCGCTTGCAACGTGTTGTTCGAGTACACAGACTTCACAAGTTTCAGCAAACTGCATACGGATGTAAAAACCAACAACTGCCGGATTTACAGAGCCGTCTGGGAACGGGAAACAGACAATGTGTGGGTTTTCACCATCTCGGCAGACCGTTTCCTGCGCAATATGGTGCGTGCGATTGTAGGGACACTCATAGAAATTGGTCGGGGGAAGACAAACGACGCCGGGCTTAGGGAAATCATCGAGGCGAAAGACCGTGGGCGCGCGGGGATGTCGGTTCCCGGGAACGCGCTCTTCCTTACAGACGTGTCGTACAACGAAAACGTTTTTTTAATAGGATGAAACCATGTGGCTGATACTCGCTTTCCTCTCGGCATTCCTGCTTGGATGCTATGAAGTAAACAAAAAAATGTCGGTGAACGGGAATGCCGTTATTCCGGTATTGTTCATCAACACTTTGATATGCAGTTTGATTTTCCTGCCATTCATTTTATTGTCGTTCTGCACACATTTGCTCGACGGGACGCCCTTTTACGTGCCCAAAGTTCCCCTTGGGACGCATCTGGCGGTATTCATAAAGGCGGTAATCGTACTTTCGTCGTGGATTTCGGGGTATTTTGCACTGAAACACCTCCCGCTGACGCTGACAGGACCGATTAAAGCAACGCAACCCGTCCTTACACTCATCGGGGCACTGCTCATATTCGGCGAACGCCTGAACCTGTACCAATGGATAGGGGTCGCGTTTGCCATTGCCTCTTTCTACCTGTTGTCCCTTTCGGGGAAAAAAGAGGGAATCAATTTCGCCCACAACAAATGGATTGCCCTTACCGTGATTTCCGTTTTGCTCGGGACTTGCAGCGGATTGTATGACAAGCACCTGATGGGCGGGCTGGATGTAATGACCGTACAAGTATGGTTCAACCTTTACCAATGCGCGATAATGCTCTTCATACTGCTCTTCCTGTGGTATCCGAAACGGAAAAAGACGACCCCGTTCGTGTGGCGGTGGAACATCATCTTCATATCCGTGTTCATCTGCCTGGCGGACTGGATTTACTTCTACGCGCTAAGTTTCCCGGACTCGATGATATCCATCATCTCGATGATTCGCCGGAGCAATGTCTTGGTAACCTTTATCGCCGGAGCGTTATTCTTCCATGAAAAAAACTTAAAGAGCAAGGTTTTGGATTTACTCTTGGTTCTAATCGGGATGATATTCTTATATTTGGGAACCAAATGAAAAAGAAATGATAAAAGCACAAAGAATGAAACGATTAATCCTCACCATTATCTGCGGGGCTTTTTTCTCCGCTGCTTCGGCACAGGACATGCAAACATTGTTCCTCCAGATGCCTGAACAATATATTCCACAACTCCAAGAGGCTTGGCGTAAAGACCTGACAGACCTTTACAAAAAAGGGAAAGAAGCCCGTTTGAAGAACAACATGGACGGATACGCTACGCTGGCAGAACTGACAGATGATTACCTGCTTCTACAATCTACGGAACGCACCCGTATAGAAATGAAGCGGCTTTCATTAATCAACAATACTTATGTGATATGTATGGTGACGACTTTGTTCGGTCCGGTACCCGATAGTCAGATTGCATTCTTCTCTACCGACTGGAAACCCTTAAATCCAACAGGTATATTCACCCCTCCCACGCCTGAGGAGTTCTTCCTTACAGGTTGCGACACGACAAGCATTGCGTGGCAAGACACAAGAGCCGCACTTGATATGGATTTGATGGAATATCGCCTGGGCAAAGACGAACCGACACTCACCGTAACTTACACAACACCCCTTTACCTGAGTAAAGAAATGCGCGAGAAAGCTGAAAGCTTCCTTAAAAAAGAACCGAAAAAGTATGTATGGGAAAATTCAAGATTCACCCATCAACCTTGACAACTTCTTCGACAGGAGGAACAAAACGACAGATGCGCAGGCACTCATAAACACAAAAAGCATAAAGAAATCGTATAGCGTGGCGACTTCGTACCCGAAACATGATTTCACCACGCCGCCTTCGGGATAAAAGCTGCTTAAAAAGCCCGCCAGCTTGTTCGCAGCTGAAGTGCTGAGATACCAAACGCCCATCAGAAGAGAAGAAAATCGTGCCGGCGACAAACGGTAGACTAACGACAGTCCTATTGGCGCAAGACACAACTCGCCCATCGTATGCAAGAGGTACAAACCCGTAAGCCACAACATGCTTACCTTTACTCCCGGCTCTATTCCCTTCACCCCGAAAGATATCAGGAGATATCCCATCGACAACAAGAACAAACCGATTGCCTGTTTCCTTGGGGAAGAAGGTTCAATGCGATATTTGCCTAAAAATGACCATAGGGAAGCAAACAACGGCGCCATAAGCACAATGAATACCGCCCCGAACGATTGGAAATACGATGCCGGCATCTCCCAGCTCCCTATCATACGGTCTGTTTGCTCGTCGGCAAAGAATGTTAGCGAGGCTCCCGCCTGTTCATAAGCCGCCCAGAAGAATATTACGAAAAATGCAAGGACGAATATGATGCAAATCTGCTTCCTTTCCCGGGATGTCAGGGATTTATCGGCAAGAATGGACAGTGGTACCGTTATGATTGTGGCATAAATGAATGCCCCAATCCAGTCTCCCCCGCTGAAGGCAAACAAAGAGGCAAGAAGAACTGTGGAGATGCCCATAATCCAAAACATACGCTTGTTCCTTGCCGACGATTGGTTTTCATCTGTGGATTTCCTGCTTTCCGCAAGGACAGGAGGCATTCCGACCGGCTTCCCATCCGGAGTCACCAAATATTTATCTTTGAAAAACTGGAAAAAAAACGCACCCACCAACATCCCGATGCAGGCAGATAGGAATCCCCATTTAAAATCTTCCGGATGCCCGGTATTCCCCACCAATCCGCACCAAAGCGGAGCAATCGTTGCCCCTACGTTCACGCCCATATAGAAAATCGTGAAAGCCGAATCTTTCCGGCTGTCATTGCTTTCGTAAAGATTGCCGACCATTGTGGAAATGTTCGGCTTGAAGAAGCCGTTCCCCAGAATCAAAACGCCAAGACCGGCAAACATAAGCCATTTCGCCAATGCCACATTCTGGAAATAACACGCGCTAAGGAACATGAAGAATTGCCCTGCCGCCATCATCAACGCCCCACAAAGAATAGAACGGCGGTTTCCCCAATACCTGTCGGCAATATACCCGCCAAGCAAAGGAGTAAGATAAACCAACCCGGTGTAGCTTCCGTAAATTCCCGAAGAAAATTCTTTGTCGAAAAGCAAAGCCTGAGTCATATAGAGCATAAAGAGGGCGCGCATCCCATAATAACTGAATCGCTCCCACATTTCCGTAATGAACAGCAAGTAAAGTCCGCGCGGATGTCCTTTCCGGTTTACTGATTGATTCGCCATAGCTTATAATTTGTTTTTACATAGATTTTACAAATAAGTTCATGCCATATTATACCACAAGCAATCCAAAGATTTCTGCATATAGAAAATTTAGTCTGATATTATGCTTAGTAAGCGTCAAGTCTTGGGTTATTTATGATATAGATTTCCGTTTGGCCTTCAAAAGTAACAAATCCAGTAATATAATGAGGTCTTCGAACTTAACTTTTTTTGCTTATACGGTCACCATCGACTTTAATTTCCCCTTCTCCTGCCAAAAAACGTATGACACGGAACGTTTTAGACATATTAAGGTTGTGTTTGAACACAAATTCACTTGGGTCACACGGGGCATCGGTCAGTTCTGCCAAAAGAAGGCTCCGGATATGTTTGAATTCATCGTTTGTCAATTCTGAATGGCGATGCTCAACGCAAATATCGCACGTCCCGCAATCGCCGGAGGTTTCTTCACCGAAATAAGAGAGGAGCAGGCGCGTGCGGCAAACATTTGTTTCCTCCAGATACTCCAGCACTTTCTGTAAACGCCTTTCCAAACGTTCCTTCCTGATTTCGTATGCTTCGCGCGTTATCCGGACATATTTTTTCTCCAATCGTATCTGTCGATATATTATCAAGGGGGTTTTCTTCTCCGGAATGTATTTTAGTATATGATATTTCGAAAGGTTTACCAGCGTAGTGTAAACATTTTCCTGCGATACACCGGAGCGGGCGGCAATTGAACCTTCATTTATGAATACATAATCTGAAAAAATGCCGGTATAAGTACGGAGAATCGCTTGCAAAACAGCATCAATGATTGAATCCTGCTTCAGGTAGCGGTATAATTCTTCTCGCGTGACTGTAAACATCAACCGGGAACCGCTGTCGTTTTCTTCTACATATTCTATATAACCGGAAAGGTCGAGTAATTTCAAAGCAAAGTGTGTTTGCCGGATTGGAAAATGGAATGCCGCGCAAAACACCTCTATTGCGAAATCGTGAACCGTATCCTGACCGAATCCAACCGCTATCTGGAAGAAATTACCCAATGCTTCATAGACTCGGCAGACAAAATCCTTCTCCGGAAACTCATCTGCAAAACGTTTCCGCAAACGATTTTCATCAATTCCCCCGCAAATGGCTACTGCATAAGACTTCAAACCATCCCGGCCGGCACGACCGGCTTCTTGATAATATTCTTCCAGAGAGCCGGGCATATCCAAATGGGCTACAAGGCGCACATCCGGCTTGTCTATCCCCATACCGAAAGCATTTGTGGCGACTATAATCCTGCATTCCCCCTTTTGCCAATGGTTCTGACGAAGTTCCTTTTCCTCAAAGTTTAGTCCGGCATGGAAAAAATCGGCTGAAAAACCGTCTTGGCGAAGGAATTCGGCTATTTCCTTTGTCTTTTTCCTATTGCGGACATAAACGACAGCAGAACCGGGGACATGATTCAAAATATGCTCCAGCATCCGGAGTTTGTTATCCGTACGCCGCACTATATAAGCCAGATTAGGACGTGCAAAACTCTTCCGGAACACGTTTTTCTTCCTAAAATGCAGTTTTTCCTGGATATCGTCCACTACTTCAGGAGTTGCCGTTGCTGTCAAAGCCAAAACCGGGACACCGGGCAACATTTCTCGCACTTCAGATATAGCCATATAAGACGGGCGGAAGTCATATCCCCATTGCGAGATACAATGGCTCTCGTCTACCGTCAATAAACACACGTTCATAGCAAGAAGTTTTACGCGGAAGATTTCGGTCGCAAGACGTTCCGGTGAAACATAAAGGAATTTGTAATCCCCCAAGATGCAATTATCCAATTGTGTCATTATTTCGTCGCGCGTCATCCCTGAATGGACAGCTGTCGCTTTTATTCCCAGCCGGCGGAGATTGTCCACCTGGTCTTTCATTAATGCGATGAGCGGAGTGACTACTATGCAAATGCCTTGCATGGCAAGAGCCGGGACTTGAAACGTTATTGACTTACCTCCACCTGTCGGCATCAACCCCAGCGTGTCTTTCCCGGCACATACCGAACGGATTATGTCTTCCTGAAGAGGTCGGAAAGAATCATAACCCCAGTATTGCGACAATATCTTATGATATAAATCCGATGGCTGCTGCCCAACCTCCATGCTCATTCTTCCATTTTGATGTCTTTCACAAACAACTGCAACGATGTGTTCCCGTTGTATGTGTTTTCTTCTACAGTATAGCAAATGCTGAAAGGTTTCATTTGCTTTATATATTCGAAATAGCGCGCCATCCCGAATGCGATAGCATGGACAGGCATTGTCATGGATTTCTTGTCGATTATCTCCAATTTTATGTGCTCAAGGTTGTGGCCGACCAATTTGCTTGTGCCGTAATCCCTCACACCACGGGTACAAAACATCGGCTTCTGGTTGTTAGGTCCGAAAGGATTCATTTTCTTCAAATCATTCATGAATTTATTGTTGATATCCTTCAGGCTGATTACCGCATCGATGTATATCTGCGGCGTAAGCTGTTCGGAAATGATTTCTTCGGCAGCCAACTGATGGAAACGCCTCATGAAATCGTTCAGGTTCTCCTCTTTCAGCGAGAGACCTGCGGCATAAGTATGTCCTCCGAAGTTTTCCAACAAATCACGGCAGTGCTCAATCGCTTTATAGATGTCGAAACCACCGATAGAACGCGCCGAACCCGTTACCAATCCGGACGATTTTGTGAGAACAACCGTCGGACGGTTATATTTTTCCGTCAGCCTCGAAGCAACTATGCCTATGACACCTTTGTGCCACTCCGGATTATAAACAATGATAGCCCGTTTGTCTGCAATATCAGGTATAGTATTGATAATCCCGTTCGCCTCCTCGGTGATTTTCTTATCAAGTTCGCGACGTTCCTCATTATATTGGTTTATGCTCTCGCTCTTTTCGCGAACTACAAGCTCATCTTTCTCCAACAATAAATCCACCGCCTCTTTCCCGTTCATCATCCGTCCAGAAGCATTCAGCCGGGGACCAATCTTAAATACAATGTCGCTGATTGTAATCTCCTTACCGCTAAGCCCGCAAACATCTATTATCCCTTTCAATCCCATGCTGGGAAGGGTGTTGATTTGTTTCAGCCCGTAGTATGCAAGCACGCGATTCTCCCCCGTAATCGGTACAATATCCGCTGCGATGCTTACAGCCGTAAGCTCCATCAGTTTTTCAACGTCGGAGAAAGGGAAACGGTTGTTTATGCCGAATGCCTGCATGAACTTAAAGCCCACACCGCAGCCCGACAGGTGTTCGTAAGGGTATTCCGAATCAGCACGTTTCGGGTCGAGGACTGCGACAGCGTCAGGCAATTCGTCATCGGGCATGTGATGGTCGCAAATGATGAAATCAATGCCCCGTTCCTTGGCATAAGCAACTTTTTCGATGGCTTTTATGCCGCAATCCAACGCGATAACAAGCGTCACGCCATGTTCCTCAGCATATTGTATGCTTTTGTAAGATATCCCGTAGCCCTCATCGTAGCGATCCGGTATATAATAATCCAGATTTGAGGAATACGGCCGGAGATACTTGTAAACAAGCGAGACCGCCGTAGTCCCGTCCACGTCATAGTCCCCGTAAATCAAAATCCGTTCCTTGTCGCCCAGAGCGCGGTTCAAACGCTCTACTGCCTTTGCCATATCCGGCATAAGGAACGGGTTGTGCAGATGCCCGAGGCTTGGCCTGAAGAATTTCTTCACTTCTGCAGCCGTTGTCAGCCCCCGTTGAACAAGCAACAACGCAACTACGGGATGTATGCCCATCTCGGAAACCAACTTGTCTCGTTGGATTAGTGTGTCTTGTGAAGGAGGTTGATAGTTCCATTTTCGTAGCATTATATGTTATATTTTCTTTTCTTCTTTCTCAAGAATAATCTGCCACACATCAGATAACATTATTCGGGACAAATTATTTTCAATCCGTAAAGGAACAAATAAATATTCATCTGTAAAAGCATTTGCCTTATTTTATAACTATATATAGCATAACCCCTCTGCCGCAGCTGTTTCTGGCAGCTTGCGGTATGCCATTTATTTCGTATTTTTGCCCGCCTTTGGGAACGGATTTAGCCCATACTTTCCAAATAAACTCGAACAGAATGAGAATAGACATACTGACTGTACTCCCCGAAATGATTGACGGGATGGTGAATTGCTCGATTGTGAAACGCGCCCAAAACAAGGGGCTGGTAGAAATCCACCTCCACAACCTGCGGGATTACTCCACAAACAAGTGGCGGCGGGTAGACGACTACCCTTTCGGCGGTGAGGCGGGCATGGTCATGCAGATAGAACCCATAGACCGCGCCATTTCAGCACTTAAAAGTGAACGGAACTACGACGAAGTGATTTACACATCGCCCGACGGCGAAGTTTTCAACCAGAAAATGGCCAACTCCATGTCTTTGCTGCAAAATTTCATCATCCTTTGCGGGCATTACAAAGGTATCGACTACCGTATCCGCGAACATCTGGTCACGAAGGAAATTTCCGTGGGCGATTACGTCCTCACCGGAGGGGAACTGGCTGCCGCCATCATAACAGACGCTGTGGTGCGGCTTATTCCCGGTGCTATCGGCGATGAACAGAGCGCGCTATCCGATTCATTCCAAGACAACCTCCTCGCGCCCCCTGTCTATACACGTCCTGCCGACTATAACGGGTGGAAAGTCCCCGAGATTCTGCTTTCGGGGAACCAACGGAAGATTGAAGAATGGCGTTTGCAACAGGCACAAGAGAGGACGGCGAGGCTCCGCCCCGATTTGTTGGAATAAAACGGCAGCCACATGCACGCGACCTGCCGGTAAATCACCCGAAAAAGTCGAATGTGAGCTGCTTCCTCTCGGCATCGAGTTTTTTCAGGTGCTTTTTGCCCTGCGGCGTGAGGATTTCCATCTTGTCGAACCGTGTGCGGATTACGGTAGTGACAGTGTACGAAACATTTATAACTTCCCCAAGTTCGGACAGCTTCCGGGCGATTTCCAAAACGCAGTCTATGCACATCCCGCTGGCAAAAGCGATTTTGTCTTCCACCATTTGCTTTTTGAACTCATTGTCTTGCATATAGAAGTCAATTACCGCCCCGCCTTTGTTGTAAATACCTTTCCAGCGGTAGCGTGCGTCGGTCAGAACCGGCGAAACAATTTCTATGGTAGCCTTTTGGTCGCGCAAAAGCGGCAAGTCATCCGAGCGGAGGATGTAATAATCGAACGAAGCCCTTTTCACTTCCTGAAGGCCGGAGCGGCTGCGGTTGTTTTCGTTCGTCTCACGCAGTGTAATCTTGGTTATTTTCGGGTAACCCTTCAATGCTTCGTAAAAATTGGACTTTATCTTGCAGAAACGCGGCGAAGCGGCAAGCAGGTCGAGCAAACCGCGCGGGATTCCCTTTGCCTCGTGCTTCAATTCCCTTCTGAAACGTGCAGCCTCCCTCTGCAACCGTTCGTCGTCGCCTTCAGAGCGGTCGAACAGCGGCTGGCCGCCCACGGAAAGCGACGGGCGCATGAAAATCTGCATCAAAAGGTTCAATACGACGGAAATGCGGCGTGCGTTCTCACCGGCAAAACACCACACGTCCTTATATCCCTCGCGGAATACCACAGGCTCGTTGTAGGCGGTAAGTTTCACGTCGAGCATGTCGGACAAAATCCTTACGGCAAGGAGTATCTCCTTCTCGCACCTGTGGCGTATGTTCGAATCGATGTAAGTCGATTTGTCGGAGAAGAAATAGCGAAGTTCCAGCTTGTTGGCGAATCTGATCATCGGTTTTTTATTTATTGTTCAACAGGTAAATACAGTTATACCTGCAAATCTAATTATAAATCGCGATTTATATGCCGGTGCGACAAGAAAAAGCCAATACCGCCCCTGT
>CAYZTO010000096.1:0-9696 GCA_964481365.1 uncultured Parabacteroides sp.
CGTCGGGAAGAAATCTTCAGCCTAAAACCTTCAGCCGGGCGAATTTTAATAACAGTTGCTTCTGTCCGAAGTTATCAAAGGCTACCGTTGCTTTCGAATTTCCCCCGTCATCCACTACCGACACCACAACGCCAACCCCGAAGCGGTCATGGCTTACCTTCATGCCGGGTTTCAAAGTGATTCCCGAAAATGTGATGCCTCCGGCAGACGGTGACGGTGCATTGTCGCCGATGCGCTTCAGCATGCGGGGGGCGGATTGCTGCAACGGCGGGCGGAAAGCAGGGCGCGGCGAAGGGGAAGGCGTGTGCGCGGCAGGTCGTGCCACCACCGGCACGGCATCGTCCACATCGAGGTATTTCAGGTCGATGTCCCGCAGGAAACGGCTTGGCGAGCATGGTTGCGACTGCCCGTTGCGGAAGCGGCTCTTTGCAAAGCTCAGCACGCAATTCTCTTCAGCGCGGGTGATGGCTACGTAAAACAGGCGGCGCTCCTCCTCGATGGCACGAAGGCTGTCCCGTGCCATTGCCGAAGGGAACAGCTCTTCTTCAAGCCCCACTATGAAGACGTTCCGGAATTCCAGCCCTTTGGCAGAATGCACCGTCATCATCGTTACCCGGTCGGTATCGGGAACCGTGCTCTCGTCTTGGTCGGTCAGCAGCGAGACTTCCGAAAGGAAATCAGCCAAACGGGTTTGCCCCGCGCCTTCTTCACGTCTCATTTGGCAAAATTCGGCTATGCCCTTCATCAGTTCCTGAAGGTTTTCGTATTTGCTGATTCCCTCGGCAGAGCGGTCTTGCGCAAAAAGCGAAAGCAGCCCGCTCTCCTTCACCACGAAAGCCGCGAGTTCGTCGGCGTCAAGCTCGTCGCGCCGGGCAATGAATTGTTCCACCAGCGAATGGAACGCGGAGAGCTTGCGCATTGTCCCGCTGTTGAACGATAGTGAGAAATCTTCGGGGGCTTGGACGATTTGCCAAAGACTTGTCCCCGATACGACAGCGGCAGCCATCAGTTTGTTGAGCGTCGTCTCCCCTATCCCACGGGCAGGATAGTTTATGACGCGCTTGAACGCCTCCTCGTCGTGGGGATTCACTATCATCCTGAAATATGCTATCACGTCCTTTATTTCTTTCCTCTGGTAGAACGACAAGCCTCCGTAGATGCGGTAGGGAATCCCCCGCTTGCGGAAAGCCTCTTCGAGGAGCCTCGACTGGGCGTTTGTACGGTATAAGACGGCGAAGTCGGCGTAGCGGTATTTGCCAGAAGCGTGCATGCGACCCACCGACGCGGTCACGGCGTATGCTTCCTCGTAATCCGAATAAAGCGCCATGACGCGGAGCTTGTTACCTGCTTCTTTCTCTGAGTAGATTGTCTTGGGGATTTGCTCCTTGTTTTTTCCTATAAGGCTGTTGGCTGCGTTCACTATGTTTTGCGTGGAACGGTAATTCCGCTCGAGCTTGAATACCTTGCAGCCCGGATATTGGTTGCGGAACTGGAGGATATTGTCGATGCTTGCCCCACGGAATGAGTATATGCTCTGGGCATCGTCGCCCACCACGCAGATGTGCCCGCTGCCTTCGCAGAGCCTCCGCACAATGAGATGCTGGGCAAAATTCGTGTCTTGGTATTCATCTACCAATACATATTTGAATCGCTGGCTGTATTTCTCAAGCAAAGCGGGGTTATCGCGGAACAGGATGTTCGTCTGGAGCAACAAATCATCGAAATCCATCGCACCGGCTTGCAGGCAACGGTTCTGGTAGCGTGCATAAATGTCGCGGAGGAGCGGAATCTTGGAATTCAGGTCGCTTTCCACCAGCTCTTTGTTCTGGGAATACGCTTTATACGAAATCAGGGCATTCTTCGCGCCCGAGATTCGGCTTTGCACCATATTCAGCCTGTATGTCTTGTCGTCGAGCTGCATTTCCTTGATTATTGCCTTGAGGAGGTTCTTCGAATCCGTCGCATCGTAAATGGTGAATGACGGGGAAAAGCCGATATGTTCTGCCTCTATACGCAGGATTCTCGCGAAGATGGAATGGAATGTTCCCATCCACAACTGGTTGGCGACATCGCTGCCGGTTATTGTTGCGATGCGTTCTTTCATCTCCCGCGCCGCTTTATTGGTGAATGTAAGTGCCAAGATGTTCCACGGCTTGTATCCTTGGCTCAGAAGGTATGCAATCTTGTAGGTGAGCACGCGGGTCTTCCCTGAGCCTGCGCCTGCGATGACCAGCTCCGGCCCGTCGCAGTATGTAACTGCCTCACGCTGGCTTTCATTGAGTTGTTCCAAGTAATCCATCATTTTTCGGAATATTCAGGGTTGCAAATATACGATTAAAACCAACTTCAGTCACAAGGGGCTGTCGCCAAATCCCTGATACCCGTTTCCTTATTAAATAAAGTTTGCCTACATTTGCGCAACCTAAAACTATATATGCAGCAATATGATGAATGATGATATTAAGAAAGCTTGTGAAACCTTGCGCGCGGGAGGCTTGATTCTTTACCCGACTGATACGATATGGGGCATCGGATGCGATGCGACGAATCCCGAAGCTGTACGGAAAGTATATGACCTGAAGCAGCGTGCGGATGACAAAGCGATGCTGGTGCTTATTGATTCAACCGCGAAACTCGAAGCGTACGTTTCTGATGTCCCTGATGTTGCGTGGGATTTGATTGACGTTGCCGACAAGCCTTTGACTATCATATTTTCGAGTGGGAAAAACCTCGCGCCAAACCTTCTTTCGCCCGACGGTAGTATCGGTATCCGGGTTACAAAAGAGAAGTTCTCCAACAACCTTTGCAAATTCTTCCGAAAACCTATTGTGTCTACATCCGCTAACATCAGTGGCGAGCCTGCACCCTCGAATTTCGGGGAAATCTCCGAAACGATAAAAAACGGAGTGGATTACATCGTGCAGTACCGTCAGGAAGACAAAAGGAAAGCCTCGCCGTCCAACATCATCATGCTTGGTTCCGGGGGGTTGGTGAAAATTATCCGTTGAAAGGCAATGACGCAAGGCTGGCAACGTGGCAAGTATATCCTCTCTGATTTCCTTACGGCTTCATCTGCGTGGGTAATCTTTAATATCATACGGTTTGAAGAGCATGCCGTTTACTACGGATATTCGTCGCTTGAGAGCTATTTGACGTCAAGTATCGTGCGCGAGGGACAGATATTGGTCCCTTGTTTCTGGATTTTCCTGTATTGGTTGTCGGGATATTACAACAAACCCTATGGTAAGTCGCGCTTAGGTGAATTCTCCACCACTTTCATTACTGTAAGCATAGGAGTCACTGTCCTTTTCTTCGGCATCGTGCTGAATGATTTACCGCTTTCCTACCAGATATATTATAAACTTTTCTTCTCATTGTATGCGTTGCAGTTCTGCCTTACATACGTTGTCCGCCTGTGGATAACTCAAGATTGCCTCAACAAAATCAAATCTGGCAAGTATGCACTTAAAATCCTCATCATAGGATGCGGGCATAAGGCACAACAAATCGCCGGCGAATTGAAGAAACAAGGTTACGCAATATGCGGATTCATCAGGACGGAATTAGATTCGAGAACCGTAATTCCGGCATCGGAAGTTCAAGGAAGTTGGACTTCCCTCGACATCTGCATACAAAAGTTCGCCGTAGATGAGTTGGTTATCGCACTCGATATTACCAACGACCAACAGTTGATAGAGAAACTCTATTCCCTCTACCACTACAAAATTCCAATAAAAGTTTTGCTGTCTGAATCTCACCCTCTGACACGTGGACAGCTCAAAACTATTTACGGAAGCCCCCTGGTCGATGTTACTGACAATAATTTCTCGGAAACCGGGAAAAACATCAAGTGGCTTATGGATAAAGTACTATCGGTTTTGGCTTTGCTGCTTCTTTCCCCGTTATTCCTATATATTTCCCTACGGGTGAAGCGAGACTCCGACGGTCCTGTATTTTTCAGACAGGAAAGAATCGGCTATAGAGGTAAGCCGTTCCAAATCTATAAGTTCAGAACGATGTACATCGATGCTGAGGACAGCGGTCCCTCCCTGTCCAAGGAGAATGACCCGCGCATAACATCTTTCGGGCACACAATGCGCAAGTTCCGTATGGATGAGCTTCCGCAATTCTGGAATGTATTGAAAGGCGATATGTCTATTGTAGGTCCAAGACCCGAAAGACGCTTCTTTATCGACAGGATTGTGCGTCTCGCACCATACTATTACCTTCTTCATAACGTCCGTCCTGGAATAACCTCCTTAGGAATGGTAAAATATGGGTACGCCAGTACCATAGACCAGATGGTTGAACGCCTTCGTTATGATATCCTATATTACGAGAATATGTCCCTCACCTTGGATATAACTATACTTATATATACTATCAAAACGGTCTTTACCGGTAAAGGAATCTAAATCAAACTATGGCAGAAAAAACAAATATCTTTTACCGCTTTCTTTTATGGCGGGAGAAAAATATTAAAGAAAAGAACTTCATTTTAATCATCAGTTTTCTGGTGGGGATTTGCACCTCTGCGGCAGCCATTATCTTGAAGAACCTGATTCATTTCATACAGAATCTATTGTCAGTGAACTTTGCAGCGAATGAAGTTAATTACCTTTATTTACTGTATCCTGTGCTTGGTATCCTGTTTTCGGGATTGTTCGTTAAATATGTAGTTCATGACGATATAAGCCACGGGGTCACAAAAATTCTCTATGCAATTTCACAGCGCAAATGCCGCATAAAACCGCACAATACATGGACTTCTATCGTAGCCTGTGGTGTCACCATCGGATTCGGAGGATCTGTCGGAGCAGAAGCACCAATTGTCCTCACCGGAGCGGCAATAGGTTCTAATTTAGGCAGGCTTTTCCGTATGGAACAGAAAACCCTCATGATTCTGGTGGGTTGCGGGGCTGCGGGAGCTATCGCAGGCATATTTAAAGCTCCGATTGCCGGATTGATTTTCGTAATAGAAGTGCTTATGCTCGACCTTACAATGACATCAGTTCTCCCGCTACTTACAACATCGGTTACAGCCGCTACGGTTTCCTACATTTTCACGGGAACTGAAGCTATGTTCAGCTTCATAATGACAGAAAGTTTTGCCATCGAACGTATTCCTTATGTCATACTATTAGGAATTTTCTGCGGTTTGATCTCTTTGTACTTTACAAGGATGATGAATCGTATAGAAGGAATGTATCACCGCATCGGCACATATTGGAAAAAATTCTTTCTGGGAGGCATCATGCTGAGCGTTTTAATATTTATCTTCCCCCCTCTCTACGGCGAAGGCTACGACACAATAACACTGCTTATCAATAGCGAATTTGCAAGTTTGATGGACAATAGCATGTTCTATATTTTTAATGACAATTATTGGGGAATTATATTGTTTCTTGGATTCATCCTATTTACAAAAGTTCTCGCGTCAAGCGCAACAAACGCAGGGGGAGGCTGTGGAGGAATCTTTGCACCAAGCTTATATCTTGGCTGCATAGCGGGATTTGTTTTTGCCCATACATCCAATTATTTCAACTTCACGATGCACGTCTCCGAAAAAAATTTCGCACTGATGGGGATGGCTGGCGTAATGTCAGGAGTGATGCACGCTCCACTCACCGGAGTATTTTTAATAGCCGAATTAACTGGTGGTTATGGGCTGTTTCTTCCGCTAATGATAGTATCTTTGGTATCATTTCTTACAATCCGTACTTTTGAGCCGCACAGTATCTACTCCATGCGTCTTGCGCAAAAAGGAGAGTTACTTACACATCACAAAGATAAAGCGGTACTAACTCTATTGTCTTTGGAAGAAATAATAGAAAAGGACTTCCTTCCAGTAAGTCCGGAGATGACACTCGGTGAAATGGTAAAGGTAATTGCAAAAAGTACACGCAATTCCTTTCCCGTTGTGGATGAGCGCGGAATTTTATTGGGAATAGTATTACTCGATAATATTAGGAACATTATGTTTCGTCCGGAGCTATACAATCGCTTCAAGGTGTCGAAATTTATGGTTTCTGCACCTGCGAAAATCAATATCAACACGCCAATGGACAAAATCATGCAGATTTTTGATGACACGAAGGCTTGGAATTTACCAGTGGTGGACAACGAAGGACGATACAAGGGCTTTATGTCCAAGTCTAAAATCTTCAATTCTTACCGCGATGTTTTAGTCAAAACATTCTCTGGAGATTAATTCATTGTATATAAAGCATTGATCATACCTAAGAAAATATCAAGTATAATCACAACATAAATTTATTTATGAGAATGGAAAAAGAGAATTTACGGATAGTTTATATGGGAACTCCCGAATTTGCTGTATACAGTCTCCAAACATTGATAAATAGAGGTTATAATGTAGTAGGAGTAGTTACTACGCCGGACAAGCCCATTGGTAGACACAGAAGTGTGTGGCAATCCAGTGCGGTGAAGAAATATGCCATTACGAAAGGTTTACCCATCTTGCAACCTGACAAGTTAAAAGACGAGGGATTTCTCAACGAATTACGCGCATTACATGCCGACTTGCAAATTGTCGTTGCTTTCAGAATGCTTCCGGAAATAGTATGGAATATGCCTCCTTTTGGAACGTTTAACTTGCATGCGTCGCTTCTACCACAATATCGTGGTGCAGCTCCGATAAACTGGGCTATAATCAACGGGGAAACCAAGACCGGTGTCACGACTTTTTTCCTGAATCACGAAATCGATACAGGGAATATTATCCTACAGCGCAGTATCCCAATTGCAGACACTGATTGTGCGGGTGTAGTCCATGATAAATTGATAGAACTCGGAGCGTCTCTCGTATGTGAAACAGTTGATTTAATCTTAGCAGGAAAAGCAAAGGAAACAGAGCAATCAATACTATGCGGAAAGGGCGAAATACTGAATACAGCACCCAAAATTTTCAAGGAGACCTGTCAGATAGATTGGCATATGCCGCTGAAATGCATCTATGACTTCGTCAGAGGTCTGTCTCCTTACCCTGGAGCATGGTCAGAACTTGTCTCTCTAAAAGGGGAAAAATTTTCTTTGAAAATCTACGAAACAGAAAAGCGCCCTGCTATGCATAACTTGCAGGCAGGAACGATTTGTTCAGATGGAAAAACTTATATTGACGTGGCTGTATATGGTGGATACCTGCGCCTGCTTAGCATCCAACTGGCAGGGAAAAAGCGCATGCACACGCTAGACTTTCTGAATGGATTTAAACAAATAGATAATTATTCTTTTGTACTATGACATTGAAAAGATTTGGGGTTTCATTGGAAGATGACCTACTAAAAATACTAGATGATTATGTTTTGCAGAATGGCTTCGCAAACCGCTCGCAAGCTATACGTTTTTTGGTGGAAAAGAATGTGGTAGAGCAGAAATGGCAATGTAATCATGTTGTAGCGGGTGCTATAATAATAATGTATGAGCAACAGCGTCGGGATATTGCATTGCGAATCATAGACGCACAGGAAGATTATCAGGATGTTATTCTTTCCTCTTCAGATTACTACATAAATCGCAAATTTTGCCTTCATGTCTCCACGGTAATGGGAGAAGCCTATCGTCTAACGGAATTATCAGACCATCTGACAAGCATCAAGGGCATCACCCACGGAAAATTATTGATGAGTAGAGCAGATTAGCTCTACTTTTGCCTTAATAGTAACACGAAACAGAAAAATCGTGTTATCTTTGCAGCGTAAATAATAGTTCAAGCTCAAAAAGAATATGAAGAAATTAGCAATTGTAGCCGCTGCGCTCCTAACGAGTAAAATTTTATATGCGGCAAAGCCTTTAGAAGTGGATAGCTTAATTCAGCTGCAAAGTGTTATCATCTCTGCAAACAAAATAGAGGTGAACCGAAATAGTGTGCCTCTCAGCATTTCTGTAATTGATAGAGAGGAAATAGAACGTACCAGTGAATCTGCGCTTTTGCCAGTACTTTCACACCGTGTGCCCGGTTTATTCGTGACGCAAAAAGGAATAACCGGATTTGGAGTATCTGATGGCTCGGCAGGGACAATAAATATCCGTGGTGTAGGAAATGGAAACAAAGTATTAGTGCTGTTTGACGGACAGCCGCAATGGGCAGGTTTGTTCGGACATTCGCTTCCTGATACATACGTAGCCTCCGATGTGGACAAAGTGGAAGTTATACGAGGTCCAGGTTCCTTGCTTTATGGTTCCAACGCTATGGGCGGAGTAATAAATATCATAACCCGCCGACATAGGGAGGATGGGCGACAGACTCAGGCTCGTGTAATGTATGGTTCGTATAATACTCAAAAATATATGGTGAATAATGGTTACAACGTGGGAAACTTCAGTAGCTTCATATCAATAAACCATGATAGGACTGATGGTCACAGGAAAGACTCTAAATTTTACATCACTAACGGGTTTCTTAATTTAGGATATCGGTTTAATGAGCACTACAAAGCCAACGCAAACCTCAGCTTAGCCAAATCATGGAACCAAAACCCGGGTATGATAGATAATCCCATATACGATAACACAATGGATATATTACGTGGAACAACGTCAGTAGCCTTTGAAAACAGTTTCGACAAGACATCTGGTGCAATAAGAATTTTTTACAACTGGGGGCATCATGAAATCAATGATGGATATTATGTCGGAGAATCACCACAAGAGTACCTGTTTTTCTCGGATGACCATAATGTGGGCGCAATGATGTATCAATCGTTCAGACTCTTTCAGGGAAACAGTTTTACAATAGGTATTGATTATAAAAACTGGGGTGGAAAAGCAAAGAAAGGTGAGCCTATGGTTGACGAATCCGTAAACGAAACTGCAGGATACGTAATCATGCAACAAGACCTGTGGAATTTCCTCAGCATTAATGCCGGGATTCGTTACGAGCATAACAGCTCCTTTGGCGGAGAATGGATTCCTCAGGGAGGTTTGACTGTAAGACCATTCGAAGGCAACGTGATAAAAGCATCTATATCAAAAGGTTTTCGAAGTCCTAACATCAGAGAGATGTATATGTTCACGCCACAGAATCCAGACCTTTTGCCGGAAAGCATGATAAATTATGAATTCTCTATCGGGCAGCATCTCTTTGATGGAAATCTATTTACAGAAGCAACCCTATTCTATATTGACGGAAAGAATATGATTCAAACCGTTTCTCAGGAAGGAAGACTTCCTATGAACATGAATACCGGCGCGTTCACGAACAAAGGTGTAGAATTTGAGTTCCGCTATCAAATTCTTAAGAACTTGAGCTTTGATACCAACTATAGTTACCTGCATCAAAGCAATCCGATAAACGGAGCACCGACGCATAAACTCTACGCCGGGGTATCTTATTCGCCCAAACAATTTTCGTTCGATGTTTACACTCAATCTATTTGGGGACTGTACACAGATGCAGATTGCACAAAAGAAGAAAATTATGCTGTATTAAATGCCCGCGCTGCATATCGCTTTGGAACACAAAATAAAGGATTGACTCTCTTTGTCAAAGGGGAAAATTTAACAGCCTCGCGGTATGAAATCAATGAAGGTTTCCCTATGCCAAAAGCGACATTCATGGGAGGTATTGATTTCACCTTTTAAGGAAGTGTTTTCCTCTGATGAAATAAATGCTCCTGTCGTATCTTTATACTGTCATTCGCAATGATACCGGGTTCTAACCCAAAAAGGATGCAG
>CAYZTO010000097.1:0-4101 GCA_964481365.1 uncultured Parabacteroides sp.
TGCACGCGGGGCGGTGTTGCCGGCGTCTGTCTTATTCTGTCAAAACAGAAAATTCACCCACGCTGACCTGCGGTACATCGCCTGCTGCACGGCGGCAAACAAAGCGGATGGTCTTGCCCTCAACAGGCGCGAAGTGTACGACCTGTTCCACGGGGTTCGCCTTGATGTTGGAGAATTCCCCGGCAGCAACTTGCTTGCCATCTACATAGACAACGTAGTTGGACACGTGCCCCACGGGGTAACGGCTCTGGTCGGGGACGTAGCGGAAGCCTTTGATGGTATAGGGCTTGTCGAGTGCCAGGCTCAGTTCGGCATTCCCCTTCGGCAGGGCAAACGCGGAGAAACCGTCGCCATCGGTAACCACTTCCCGTGCCCCGGCAGGGATGGAAGACGTGTAGGCTGATGCCGGGATGTCGAGCTCCAGCGTGGAGACAGGGCTGTACTTGTCCGTCGTGGCGTCGTAGGCGATGGCGCGTACCGTGCCTTTCTGCTGGAAAGAGAACGGTGCATCGTAATGTGCCGACTGATTTGTCGGGTCGGAGCCGTCGGTGGTGTAGTAGATTTCGGCGGTCGGGTCGCCTGCCTGGATGATGACCTCGTCCTTGCCGTTGCGGAAGAGGACAGGCTCGGTCATCAGTGCCGGCGCGAAGTAAGCCTCGGCGTTGTTGATGCAGAGCGGGCCGCGCGCGTCGGTGAAGTTCACGCGGAGCTTCCGGGTGTTCACTGTCGGGAAGCGAACAATACGTTTATAGCCGACAGTGGTAGTGGAATCGATAGACTGCACTGGCGACCATGTCCCGTTGTTGTCATATTCTATGTTGAAGCTGCGCACACGCTGCCCGAGGGGGATGTATTCCTGGAGGACAAGCCGGTTCACATCCGTTGCCGCAGGAAGCGTGAAGGTCAGCGACCCCGTGGTCACGCCGTCTGCAGTTGCCCAGTACGTGTCCCAGTCGCCGTCAGTCACGTTACTTGCGCTGAACGGGCTTCCACGGCGGCTGCTCGCCTTGACTGTCGCTCCTTCCAGGAGGTTCTTGGCAAAATCACCCCTGATGGTGTTGTACCACTCCACGGCACGAGCCGAATCTTGTGCCGGGATGCGCCCGTCGAGTGCTACCGGGAAGTTCAGGAGGAAGTTGGCGTTGTGCCCCACGCTGCGGTAATACAAGTCTACGAGCTTGGCGAGCGACTTCAACTGGTGGTCTTCGCTCTCGTGGTAGAACCATCCCGGGCGGATAGAAACGTCGCACTCCCCTCCGAGCCAGTGGGTCATGTTCTCATCTCCATAGACGCTGTTATGGTAGTCTCCTATGGCAGGCTCGGAGTCGTAGATGCTCCATTGCGTGTCGCCTGCCCAGCCCTCTTCGTTGCCTATCCATCGGATATCCGGCACCGTTCCGCCGAAGATTATCACGTTGGGATGTTCCGCTTTGATTTCCTCACGGGCACGTTCGTAGTCGTAATATGTCTTCGCGTCGATGGAGCGTTTCTCGTTGGCACCACCATACCAGCCGTCGCCGCCGTTTGCCCCGTCGAACCAGAACTCGAAGAGCGGACCGTAGTTGGATATCAGTTCCTTAATCTGTGCGTGGTATTTCTCTACGTAGGATGGTGTGCCGTAATCGCTGCTGTTGCGGTCCCACGGCGAGAGGTACACTCCGAACTTGAGTCCGTACTTATGGCACGCGTCCGAAAGCTCCCGTACCATGTCGCCTTTGCCATCCTTGTAGGGTGAGTTCTTGATGCTGTATTCCGTTGTCTCGGTAGGCCAGAGGCAGAAGCCGTCGTGGTGCTTTGTCGTCAGGATTACGCCCTTCATTCCTGCAGCCTTGAGCGTCTGCACCCACTGTTCGCAATCGAGCCGCGTGGGGTTGAACGTCGAAGCCGGGCTGTTTCCATATCCCCATTCCATGTCGTTGAACGTGTTCAGTCCGAAATGGATAAAGGCATAAGTTTCCAGCTTATGCCATTCCACTTGATCTGGCGTAGGCACCGGCATGACCGGTGCGGGCGGATTTGAGTCTCCGCAGGCAGTGAAGGCTAATGCCAGCAGCCCTCCTGCCAAAGGTTTCCAGAAATTATACATATTCGTGTCTTTTAGTTATATGTCCTAACTATCAATAAATAACCCCCAAAGCTACAGAAAAATATCCACCGTGTGTTATCCTCGCCCCGATTATATCTTCATTAACATTTATTGTTGCAAGAACGTTTGGCAAAAAAGAAATAGAAGCGTACATTTGCATCGTGGTTTTTTCATAATAGTATTAGATTTTAAGGTTAACAAAGATGATTAGGGGTTGTCGCGAGACAACCTTTAATTGTTTCTTAGCCATACTATATAGGTGGACAAGCTTTTCTTCCGGTACTTTTTGCCGAACCGTAACGGGATGGGTCATTCCCCGTTGTTTATTCGATAACAAATTAATTATATATGGAATTAGTACTATTGATAGCCTCTGGCATATTACTTGTCAGCATTGTAATAACAAAAGCAGGTTACCGCTTTGGTTTGCCGGCTTTGTTGCTTTTCCTTGGTGTTGGAATGATATTTGGCAGCGACGGTGTCGGTATCCAGTTCAACGATCCTGAAGCAATGCAATTTGTAGGTATGCTTGCTTTAACCATGATTTTGTTCTTAGGCGGTATGGATACGAAGGTTTCCGACGTAAGACCAATAGCCAAAGAAGGTGTAGTCCTTGCCACATTGGGAGTATTGCTTACAACTTTCATCACAGGTTCCTTTATCTATTGTATCACCACGATGGTGGACCAGTATGTCTCACTCAGTTACCCGGAAGCCTTGCTGCTTGCGGCGGTAATGTCTTCGACGGATTCTGCTTCTGTATTCTCAATCTTAGGTAGCAACGGCGTCACGTTGAAAGAGAAGCTGCGGCCAACCCTCGAGCTTGAAAGCGGTAGTAACGACCCGATGGCATATCTTCTTACTATCATACTTATCACCTACATCCAATCCGGCGGGATGGATATCTTGACCGCAAGTTTTGAGTTGGTAGTCCAGCTTCTGATAGGTGCCGTGGGAGGTTACTTATTGGGGAGATTCGCAGTTTTGTTGGTAAACCGCATCAACCTTGATAATGATTCGTTGTATCCAATCCTTATCATGACGTTGGCATTCCTATTCTTTGCAGGCATAACATTGTGCAAAGGAAACGGATACCTTGCCGTTTACGTTGCAGGTCTGGTTGTGGGGAATTCCAAGGTACTGCACAAAAAGCGGATAGCCACATTCTTTGACGGTTTCGTATGGTTATGGCAAATAGTCATGTTCCTTTTGTTAGGTCTGTTGGTTAATCCTCATGAATTGTTGCCGGTCGCCGGCATCGGAGTATTAATAGGTGTGTTTATGATAATTTTTGCCCGTCCGATAAGCATGTTCCTCTGCCTGATACCATTCAAAAGTTTTTCGATAAAAGGTAAACTCTACATATCTTGGGTTGGATTACGCGGAGCGGTACCTATTATTTTTGCAACCTATCCCGTGATAGCAGGAGTGGAACATGCCGGGGTATTCTTCAATATCGTGTTCTTTATTACCATACTTTCGCTGTTGGTGCAAGGTACCACGGTTACGCAAGTGGCAAGATGGCTCGGGCTTGTCGATAAAAACGCGCCGGAAAGCGTATTCGACATCGAGTTGCCGGACAATATAAAATCAGCCATGAGCGAAATCCTCCTTACCCCCGAGGTATTGAAGCATGGCAACAAACTTATGAACTTAAACCTCCCCGACCATACTTTGGCGGCAATGGTGGAACGGGACGGCAAGTATTTCATCCCGCGCGGGCAGACGGAGTTGAAGTCCGGAGACCGTCTTTTAGTCATTTCGGACAATAACGACGCGTTGCTCCAGGCTTACGAATCGCTCGATATCAAGAATTATATAATGAAAAAGAGTTGATAGACAGGAAAAAGACATGCAGGAATACATGTCTGAATGAACGGGAGAGGGGCTGTCTCAAAAAGAACATTGGGGCAGCCTTTTTCGTTTCGGGTGAATTACTCCGAAGTATGAAAGTCCGCATGGAAAAGCATTTCCACAGAGATAAAAAGCAGTAGGTAGGTATCAAAAGGTTTTGC
>CAYZTO010000097.1:4201-9577 GCA_964481365.1 uncultured Parabacteroides sp.
ACATAAAAAAGGCGACCTCTTTGCAGAACTCGCCTTTCCTTTATTATGATTTATATTCTTTCGTATTTAACGGACACGACCTACATAGGAACCGTCTTGTGTGTTGATTTCAATGATTTCACCTGTATTGATAAACAATGGGACACGTACCTCAGCGCCGGTTTCGACTGTTGCGGGCTTCAGGGTGTTTGTCGCAGTGTCGCCTTTCAGACCCGGCTCCGTATAAGTTACCTTCAATTGGACTTTTATAGGCATATCGGCAAACAGCACTGTGTCGCTGGAAGCATCGGAAACAACATCGACCATCTCACCTTCTTTCATGAAATCGACGCCGTTAATTAAATCCTTGTCGATTATCACATCGTCGAAAGTTTCTTGGTTCATGAAATGGTAATGTTCGCCTTCACGGTAAGTGAACTGATAAGGACGACGCTCAACACGTACATCTTCCAATTTTTCACCGATGTTGAAACGACGCTCTATCACACCGCCTTTTACTACATCTTTCAATGTAGTGCGCATTATTGTGTTTCCTTTTCCCGGTTTTACATGTAAGAAATCTACACAGAAATATAATTTGCCATCCAAGCGGATGCAAGTCCCCTTCTTAATGTCTTGTGAGTTGATCATACTATATATCCTTAATTATATGTTATTGATTTTCTTAAATGGGAGATTTATTGGGCGCAAAATTAGTACTTTCCTGCAAAATATCTACCTTTACGCGCAAAATAAACAAACCACTATGGAAAATTTGCTGCATTACGTTTGGAAGTACCGCTTGTATTCTCCTTTATGTTTGAAAACTACCTGCGGGGAGGCAATCGAAGTAATAGACCCCGGAATCCCCAATACCAATGCCGGTCCGGATTTTTTCAATGCTAAAATAGTGCTCGACGGAACTGTGTGGGCAGGGTGTGTAGAAATACATACGCTTGCTTCAGACTGGATATTGCATCATCATGACCAAGACCGCGCTTATGACGCTGTTGTCTTGCACGTGGTAGAGAGTTCCGATTGTGAAACATTCCGCACAAACGGGGAGCAAATCCCGCAATTAGTACTTGAGGTTCCTCCGGCAATCCGGAGTAATATCGCTTATTTGTTGGAACGTGATACTCCTGTCCCTTGCCTTTACCGCCTCCCGGAAATTGACCCTGTTTACCGGACAATGTGGCTCGACGCGCTGCTCAGCGAGCGGCTTGAACGCAAAACGCAAGACATCTGCCTTTGGCTTGAGCACAGCAATGGAGATTGGAATTCTACTTTTTACATTGCTCTTTGCCGCAACTTCGGTTTTGGAATAAACAATGATGCTTTCGAATGGCTGGCGAAGAGTCTTCCGTTGCAGTGCATACTGAAACAACGCGGGTCTGCCTCGCAAATCGAAGCCATGTTTTTCGGTCAGGCAGGATTGCTGGAAGAAAACATCGAGAACGACCATTATTACCGTCTCCTTCAGCAAGAATACAAATTCTTGCAATATAAGTTTGGACTTAAACCCCTCGACAGCGTCGTGTTTAAACGTTTGCGTCTCCGTCCCGGAGCCACGCCCCATTTGAAATTAGCACAGCTTGCTGCGTTTTGGATACGGTATGATTCATTGTTTCCGGCGTTGCTTGAGGCGCGGACTCCCAGTGAAGTGAAAAAGTTTTTCCGCATTGCCCCGTCGGGTTATTGGCGGACGCATTACCATTTCGGAACGGAATCATCCGGAGAAGAAAGGGAGAAAACCATCGGGGAAAATGCCGTGCAAATAATTTTGATAAACACTGTCGTTCCGATGTTCTTCGCATACGGGTTGAAACGCGGTTTGCCGGAATATACAGCCCGCGCCCTCGGGTTGCTGGAGACGATTCCGGGAGAAAAGAACAACCTCGTCGAGACCTTCCGGCAGATTGGTTTTGAAGTCAGGCATGCGGGAGATTCCCAAGCACTTATACAGCTCAGAAGGGAATATTGCGAAAAGAAGAAATGCCTCTATTGCCGTTTCGGTTTCCAGCTGTTAAAAAAGGGGAAAGATACCGGGGGATAGCCAGGCGTTCTTCGGAAATCCGTATTTTTGTCGCTCGCTATACCGGACGTATCTTAAAAATGGAAGATAATTACACCAAACATAGTTTGCGCTTCATTTGGGCTGTGTTGCTTACAGGTTTGCTGTATTCTTGTGCCAATATAGGCTCCCCGAATGGAGGACCATACGATGAAGACCCTCCGCGCTATGTAAGCAGCACGCCGTTGCCCAACCAAACGAATTTCAAAGGCAAGACAGTTGATATTTATTTCGATGAGCTGATTCAGATAGACAATCCGTCGGAAAATGTCGTTGTTACCCCGCCGCAGACAGAATTACCTTCCATAACAGCATCAGGGCGGCGCATTCGTGTCCAACTGAACGACACGCTCCGCGAAAACATGACATATACCATTGACTTCACCAATTCCATAAAAGACAATAACGAAGGGAACATCCTCGAAAATTATTCTTTTGCTTTCGCAACCGGCGATACGATAGATTCCCTCCAGATTGCCGGGTTTCTCTTTAATGCGGAGAATCTTGAACCCATGTCGGGCGTAACCGTAGGGATTCACAGCAACCTGGAGGATTCGGCATTCGAGAAGCTGCGTTTTGAACGTATTACGCGGACAAACGACCGGGGAAGGTTCATTTTGCGTAATGTTGCGCCCGGAAGTTACCGCATTTATGCGCTGAACGACGTAAACCGCGATTACAAGTTCGACCAGCCCGGCGAAGACATTGCCTTTACTGATTCTATCATCGTGCCGTCGTTTGAGCTTACTTCCCGGCAGGATACGTCGTGGATAGACAGCCTCACGATTGATACTATCAAGACAATAGGCTACACCCGTTTTTATCCGGAAAACGTAGAGCTCCGGCTGTTCAAAGAGAAGTTTGTGCGCCAATACATGACGCGGCCGAGGTGGGAAGACGAGCATTTCTTCTACATCACGTTCAATGCGCCCCTCGACACCTTCCCTGAGCCACGCCCGTTGAATTTTACCCCCGAAAAGGAAGATTGGTATGTAGTCCAGCCGACAAACGGCGGTCTCCAGCTTAATTATTGGATGTTGGATTCGACAGTATTCAAACGCGACACGCTCGTGTTTGAGCTGACTTATCCTGCGAGCGATTCGCTTAATGTGCTCCGCCCCAAAACGGATACGCTGCAGGTTGCCATTCGCCGGAGGCAGGAAGTAAAGGAAAAGAGGAAAAAGAAGAACGACGACGAACCGGAACCCATCGAATTCCTTTATATGAATATTGACGCCCCTTCGTCGATGGATATATTCGATACCGTGTCTATCGACTTCGATACTCCCGTGCTTGAGGTGAAAAAGGAAAATTTCCACTTAAACATCATGGTGGATTCTGTCTGGACGCCCATTGAGTTCGATTTCTTCCGGGATTCGGTGGATGTTTTCAGGTATTACATCAACCGCAAATGGAAATACGGCGAGGCATACCGCCTTGAGGCTGATTCGGCTTCGATTTTCGGTGTTTACGGGAAATTCAACGACAAGTACGCCTCGAATTTCACCATCAAGCCGGAAGACAGTTACGGGCATCTTTATATCAATACTCTCGGCGTGGATTCAGGCGCTTACGTCGAGATACTTAACAACAATGACGTTCCCGTAAGGAAATCGCCCGTGAGAGACGGCGGGGCTTTGTTTATGGACCTTAAACCGGACAAATACTACGCCCGCCTCGTGCTCGACCTCAACGGCAACGGGGAATGGGACACCGGGAAGTATTCCGAGCGCCGGCAACCCGAACAAGTGTTCTATTGCCCCAAGCAGTTTGTCATCATGCAAAATTTCCAGGTAGAAGAAACGTGGGATGTCTACGGCACGCCGACAGACCAGCAAAAGCCGCTCGACATAACGCAAAACAAGCCGAAAACGCAAACGAAGCGGAATTACAAGGATGAAAGCAACACGAACAGCTCCAGTTCCAGTTCGGGCATCAGCTTGCCGTTCTAAATGGATTGCATTGCTGCTTGCCGCGTGCCTGCTTGCCGTGCCTGCCCAGTTTAAGGCTGCGGAGCCGGAAGGCTGGGCGACATTTACCGACGGCGAGCGTATTTCGATGCATATTTTTTTCAAATGGGGGCTGATAATGCCTAAGGCAGGCGAGGCGCAGCTGGAAGTGGCTTGCGACGACTTCAGGGGCAGCCCGTCGTGGCGATACGAGCTTTCGTTCCGGACGGTGGGCATTTTCGAACACATCTTCCCCATGCGCGACACTCTCAGGACGTATTTCACCCGCCCAGGCACGCTCCCGGTTTTTTCAGAGAAAAGAAGTTTTGAAGGGAAATATTATTCGGTGGATGAAATCACTTTCCTGCCGTCGGGCGACGATTCCGTCCGTGTCCATTCTTTGCGTTACACGCCAGACACTACAAAAATCGATACCGTCCTTTGCGCATCCGCGCCCCTGTATGATATGCTCGGCGCGACTATGTTCCTCCGCACAATGGATTGGGAACGGCTGGAGAGCGGCTCGGCAGTCCCGTTCCGCGTAGCGATAGGGCGCGACGTGGTTTATGCGGCTTACCGTTACACGGGGCAGGAAATAGTGGAGCGTGACGGGGTGAAATTCAGCACTCGCCACTTTTTCATCGACGTTTACGACGAGGCTTTTACCCAAAGCCGTGCGGCAGGCGAAGCGTGGATTGGCGACGATGAAAACCACCTCCCGATAAAGCTGCGCGCAAAATTAAAGATAGGGGCAGCCGAAGCCTATTACGTTTCGTCGGAGAACACCCGCTACCCCGTCCGCTGCGCCCTTACCATTCATAGCGGTAGCGGAAATCGTTAGGGCGGCGTTTCTCGCGGAAAGCCAAAGGCCTTGTCCCGCGCCGGCGGAAGAAAAACTGAGACAAAGTCTTGACCGAACTGAATCCGCAACGCGCCGCAACCGTGTCGAGTGGCAAATCCGTGCACGACAGCAGTTCCTCGGCACGTTTCAGGCGGTAGGCAGCCACGAAAGCCTCGAGCGGCATCCCGGTGAGGATATTCACGGCTCCCGAAAGCTCTTTCGCCTCTACTTCCATCGCCCCGGCTATTTCCCGTGGGGTCCACTTCTGCTCAAAGTCAATTACTTGCACTACCGCGTCGAGCAGGTAGCAACCCGACGGCCGCACTTTGCGCTCGACCGTTTCCAACTTTTCCCAACCCTCCGCGTTGCGCACGCGCTTTTTCTTCAGGCACGAAACATACACGTCGTCTACCGACCGTTTTTGAAAATATTCTTTCATGTTGAAAACCTTTTGACGGCGCAAGTTAAACTTATTTTGTCTGATTCCGCCGCTTTATGGCTTCAAAAATTCCCGCACGATGCCTTCGCGCCGC
>CAYZTO010000098.1:0-9351 GCA_964481365.1 uncultured Parabacteroides sp.
ACTATGGGCATGCGCTACGGAGCTTTTCAGAAAAAAACATCGTACATTTGCAGAAATTATAATATCTCGTTTATGGAAAAATTGGACGTATTCGATTGCTCGAACATTCTTATAGCAAGCTACTTTACCGACGACAAGGGCTGCGCGCACGAGAACCGCGAGCATACCCTCATCTACCTTTGCTCCGGGAAACTTGAAATCTCGGAAAACGGCAAGACAACAACCCTGAACCCCGGCGACTGCGCTTTCATGCGGCGGGACAACCGTATGTGGCTTCAGAAATATACCGAAGAGGACAAGCCGTACCATTCTGTAGTTCTGAAGTTCTCCCGGCCGTTCCTGAAGGAAGTTTACTATTCGCTCGACAAGAAAGATTTGCCCTCGGAAGCACTACGGGAGAAAGAGAGCCTACGCCTGCTGCCACGCGAACGTCCGGATATCCGCAGCTTGTTCGAATCTATCTTCCCTTACTTCGATTCGGGGATAAAACCGAGTGATGACGTGCTCAAGTTGAAGATGCAGGAAGGGCTGTACGTCCTCCTCAACACCGACAAGAACCTATATGCTTCTCTGTTCGACTTCGTTGAGCCTTGGAAGATAGATATTCTCGATTACATGAACGAAAACTATATGTACGACCTCTCCATGCGCGAAATAGCAAGTTACACAGGCAGAAGTCTTGCCACCTTCAAGCGAGATTTTGCCAAAATAAGCCCGATACCGCCCCAGAAATGGCTCATGAGGCGCAGGCTCGAGGCAGCACGGCAGCTGCTGCGCTCCGGAGGGAAGAAAGTGTCGGATATTTGCTTTGAAGTAGGATTCCGGAACCTGTCCCACTTCTCGAAGCTGTATAAAAATACCTATGGGCGCTCGCCGATACACGAGGTTTGATGCCCGGGAACGCCAGAACAAATGCAATTAACAACTTGAACATCTACATATTTATTTTCAAACACAAAAACAAGCCTATGAAGACTTTCTTAAAGACAACAAGCGGTATGCTCGCCCCAGCCTTGATGCTCACGGCGTGCGGGGGAACCGGGCAACAGCAAGGATACACGCAGGGGAAACCCCTCAACATCATCCACATCATGACCGACGACCACTCGTACCAAACTATAAGTGCCTACGGCCATGTGCTGGGGAAACTGGCGCCCACGCCTAATATCGACCGCCTCGCCAACGAGGGGATGCTGTTCAGGCAGGCTTTCGTGGAAAATTCCCTCTCCACGCCGAGCCGCGCTTGCCTCATGACGGGGCTTTACAGTCACCAGAACGGACAAAGACAACTCGGCAAGGGCATAGACACGACAAAAACTTTCTTCTCCGAAATCCTCCAACAGCACGGATACCAGACGGGAGTGGTCGGCAAATGGCACATGCAGTGCGAACCGAAGGGCTTCGACTACTATGCTGTCTTCCGAGACCAAGGGGAGTACTACAACCCCGTAGTCAAAACAAAAGAGACCAATGGGGAATATGTCCGCGAGGAAGGATATGCTACCGTCCTCACGACTGACCATGCCTTGGAATTTTTAGACAACCGCGACCCCTCGAAGCCATTCTGCCTGCTCGTGCACCACAAGGCACCGCACCGTAACTGGATGCCCGACTCTGATTACCTTACGCTCTACGATGATGTTGAATTCCCATTGCCTGAGACGTTCTACGACGACTACCAGACAAGGTGCGACGCGGCTTCTACACAGGAAATGCGTATCGACGACCACATGACTTTGACTTATGACCTCAAGGTGGAAGGCTTGGAAGACGTGGCGCCGTATAATAAGAAGTATCTTGGCTCTATGGAGAATGCCCTGAGCCGCATGACTCCCGAACAACGTGCCGCGTGGGACAAAGCGTACTCCCGCCGCATCGAAGAATTCCTCAAGACGAAACCACAGGGCGACGAGCTGGTCCGTTGGAAGTACCAGGCGTACCTGCAGGATTACCTGCGCTGCATAAAATCGGTCGATGAGCAGGTAGGGCGGCTTCTCGACTACTTGGAAAAGAACGGGCTGATGGAAAATACCGTAGTAGTATATACCTCCGACCAAGGTTTCTACATGGGAGAGCACGGATGGTTCGACAAGCGTTTCATGTACGAGGAATCGATGCGCACACCGCTCATCATACGCTATCCGGGGAAGACAAAACCCCACAGTGAATGTACGGTACTCACCCAGAACATCGACTACGCTCCAACTTACCTTGACATAGCCGGCGTCGAAAAGCCGGAATATATGGTAGGCACGTCGCTTGTCCCCCTCCTCGATGGCACGGTTCCTGAGGACTGGCGCGATTGCCTCTACTACCACTACTACGATTATCCGGCTGAGCACATGGTCCGCCGCCACGACGGAGTGCGCGATGAGCGTTACAAGTTGATTCATTTTTATGGCGACAAAGACGAAAGGCGTGCGGCAATAAACTGCAACGAACTTTACGACCTCCAGAACGACCCGAATGAACTGCACAACCTCTATGGAGACCCTGAGTACAAGGAGGTACAGGACAGGTTGCAACAACGCTTGGACCAATTCCGTGCAGACACGAATGTGGACGAGTTCTAAGTAAATCCTACAGAGTAATGATAAGCAAAGGCAAGCAGAAATACATCCGTTCACTCGCTCTGAAGAAGCACCGGAACGAGGAACGGGTGTTCGTGGCTGAAGGGAACAAGTTGGTCGGCGACATGCTGGCTTCCTTCAGCTGCCGCTTGCTTGTTGCCAAACACTGCTGGCTCGCCGGACAGGAGGAACTCCCCCGTTGCGAAACCATAGAAGTCTCGGACGAGGAAATGCGGAGGACAAGCCTCCTCCAAAACCCACAAGACGTGCTGGCAGTGTTTGATTTTCCCTGCTGGGACGCTGTGGATGCCCTGCCCGGAAATGAGTTGATGCTTGCCATAGACGGGGTACAGGATCCGGGGAACATGGGCACTATCGTAAGGATTGCCGACTGGTTCGGCATACGCCACATCGTATGCAGCACGGATACGGTGGATGTGTTCAACCCGAAGACAGTCCAAGCTACGATGGGCGCCTTGTCCCGCGTGCAAATCCACTACGCCAGTCTCCCTGCATATCTCGAAAAGGAAAAAGGAAAGGGTGTGCAGCTCTACGGTACATTCCTCGATGGTGTAGATATCTATTCCAGGAACGACCTTGGTGCCGAAGGAATCATAGTAATGGGCAACGAGGGCAACGGAGTACGTCCCGAAGTGTCTCGGCTGATTGACAAGAGGCTCTACATACCTAACTATCCCCCCGGACAGGAAACATCCGAGTCCCTCAATGTCGCCATAGCAACGTCAATCGTCTGCGCGGAGTTCAGAAGAAGAATAATGATGGGGGTCTAACAGGAAAAGGCGTGCTGGACATCCTGCAAGCTGTCCTGCCCAATCTTCCAAGGGCAATAATGACGAAAGATGCTCCCACGACAGTGGCAACCCAGCCTCGCTGAGGCTGGACAAAGCCTTGTCTATATCTACCTTCCCAACTGAGGATGGAACCGGAAGCAGTATGCCATCGAAAAAAGCTGTGCCGGATATTTCCTCAACCAACGGATATATTCCCCGAAGGATGCCGGCATGAAATTCTATATAATGTAAAGGTAAAGCACGGTTGGAAAACACGTAATGGGCAGCGAAGCGTTTCATTCCTCATCATCAGCTTCCGGCTGGTCGGACTTTTTATTCTCCTTCATCTTCTCCGAACCGTAATTATAGCGCATGAGGGTCAGATTATCCAGAAATACCTTGTAATAATCCATCCCACCGTTGTCGAGACGGATATAACCATACACCCGCTTCACTTTTCTGACTGCTACACTCCGCAGAATAGTCTCGTGGTAACCGTCTTGCTGGATTCTGTCGGTCACAGTTACCGTCGTGTCTCCTTGGTCTGCGGAAATACGAATTTCCGGACAGTGCTTCATGTCTTTTGCCAACCCCCATACTCTCAGACCTAACACGAAGGTGCTGCCCGACGGGTAACTTTCCTCCGGAGATATATCGAATGTAGTACCGTTAAACAACATACCCGGAGAAAGGACAAGACGTGAACGGCGCGGCCATATATCCACAGAATCATTAGAAGAAGATACTGCCGACGCTTCTATATCGCCCAAGGCATTCACGCGGACATCCAAATCTTTGACCATCCGCTCATATATACCCATATAAACATCCATGTTCCTCCCGTACCACATTATTGAGCTGTCGTAAACGGCTTGGGTAATCCCATGCTTGCGGAAAACGGATTCATAAAGGGCTTGTTTCATGGAATCAGACCTGTAGGTATTCTGGTCAATGCCTATCATCGCTTCGGCAAGATAGACATCAGTCATTACACGCTGCATTTCCTTTTCGCCCAGAATTCCCGACGGAACTTTACTGCACGACCAACAAAAGACTGACAACAATACCGAAAGATAACAGACACCTTGCCTCATACTCCTCATTCTTCTTTGGACAAACTTTTGGTCAATGTATGCCTGTAGAACAAAAACAACACGAAAACTCCTACGCAGATAGCTGAATCTGCAAGGTTGAATATCGGACGGAAAAACACGAACTCTTCTCCGCCGTAAAAAGGCACCCAATAGGGCCATGTCGTCTTAATCAAAGGAAAATACAACATATCGACAACCTTCCCGTGAAGCCATGAGGCATATCCGCCGCCCTCCGGAAGGAATGTCGCCACTTGCCCATAACTGTGGTCGAATATTACACCATAAAACACAGAATCAATAATATTCCCCGTTGCCCCGGCAAGCACCAATGCGACACAGGCTATAAAACCGAAATTATAATCCTGCTTCACTATCTTATATAAATAATAGCCGATGATAACCACAGCAGCTATGCGGAATACTGTAAGGAATAACTTCCCCATCACTTCGATACCGAAAGCCATACCTGGGTTCTCCGTGAAATAAATATAGAACCAAGGAGTTATCTCGACGCTCTCATGCAATTGGAAATGCGTCTTTATCCATATCTTTGATATTTGGTCTAAAAAAAGGAGCAGCATTACGATGAACGCTGCTCCCATACCTTTTGATAATCTCATTTTATTTAGCGCCTCTCTGTTTAGCTTCAATACTAAGCGTTGCATGGGGAACTGCCCTCAAGCGCTCTTTAGGTATCAGCTTGCCTGTTTCCCGGCAAATACCATACGTTTTATTTTCAATACGAACCAGAGCTGCCTGCAAATTATGTATAAATCTCAACTGCCTCTGGGCTAACCGCCCCGCTTCCTCTTTAGACAAGGTAGCGGCTCCGTCTTCCAAGACTTTGAACGTCGGAGAAGTATCAGCGACATCGTTACCGTCGGAATTAGTCACTCCCGATTTCAGCATCTCATAGTCTCTCTTTGCAAGTTCCAACTTCTCCAATATTATCGCGCGGAACTCCTCTAGTTCTGCATCGGAATATCTAGTCTTCTCTGCCATGATTATTTGTTGTTTTAGGTTGAACAATATCGTTTTTTATTGTGCGTGCAAAGATAATACAAATATGATATTTTCAATCCCTAGCATATAAAAAGTTCCTATGTTTAAAACCGGAAGTAATGTATAGAGAGAATTAGCACTAAAATTGCACGACACTATAGGTTTAAGAGTGTCTGGGAAACAGCATATATGCGACTCACACTCCAGGACTCACTAGCCAAATCATCTGCAACAAGTTTGCATATGTCAAGGTTTTTTACGAATATTGCAGGTAGGTTATACTCAATATTTGTGTTCATTAAAAATCTTATCGCTTCAAATACACTAAACATAAATATGTATTCGACTTTTATATAAGAATCTTTTGAATCCATGATTCCATCAACAGGTATTAATGTTTAAATAAAGTATAATATGTCACTACCAAAACATGTAATCAGGTTACTTTGCGGAGCTTTTTGGGTTAGCTCGTTTGCGTTTACCTCATGCCGCCAAACAATTAACACTCAAATCAATCTTATACCAGAGCCATCCGTAATGGATGTATCTTCAGGAATATTCAAGACAGACAGTGCGGGATTGTTCGGGGATACTGCATCAAAACAAGTACAGTACATCATCAACCCTAATTTGTCAAATATTCCCGCAGAGGGATATACCCTCTCAATTAACAGTGTCGGAGTTCAGCTGACAGCCAGCACAGAAGCAGGACTTTTCTACGGGAAGCAAACTCTGCAGCAATTGCTTACATCTGAAGGATTGCCATTTGTACAAATCACTGATGCACCACGATTCGCTTATCGCGGATTGCACTTAGATGTTTCACGCCATTTCTTTTCCAAAGAAGAAATAATGAAAATCATGAATGCAATGGCTTATTACAAATTAAATACCCTTCATCTTCACTTAACTGATGCAGCTGGATGGCGTATTCAAATAGATAAGTATCCAAAGCTCACTTCCGAGGCTTCTTACCGAACTCAATCAGACTGGAAAGAGTGGTGGGATAAAGGTACTGATCGTAAGTACTTGAAGGAAGGAACCCCTAATGCTTATGGTGGTTATTATACAAAAGATGATATTCGGGAGATTTTGGCATACGCTAAAGAAAAGCACATTAACGTTATCCCTGAAATCGAATTTCCAGGTCATTCAGAAGAGGTATTTATTGCCTATCCGGAATTATGTTGTTCCGGAAAGCCTTATACAAGCAGTGATTTTTGTATTGGCAATCCTAAATCTTTACAATTCATGGAAGATGTGCTGACAGAAATCATAGAATTGTTCCCTTCCGAGTATATCCATGTAGGAGGCGATGAAGCATCTAAGGCAGCATGGAAAAATTGCCCTAAATGTCAAGCTCTAATGAAAAAGGAAGACCTTAAGAACGTAGATGAATTGCAAAGCTATATGATACACCATGCTGATTCTTTCCTAACAGCACATGGCAGGAAGATGATTGGCTGGGATGAGATTATGGAAGGCGGCCTTTCCCCGCAGGCTACAGTAATGTCCTGGCGTGGGGAATCCGCAGGTTTCCAGACAGCAAGAATGGGACAAGATGTAATAATGACTCCAGGCAATTATATGTATTTCGACTTCTATCAAGCTGATCCTCGTAAACAACCTTTTGCTATTGGGGGTTACACTCCTATTCGCAAGGTTTATAGCTATAACCCGTTACCGGAAGATTCATTAACAACAGACGAGGCAAAGCATATACTCGGAGTTCAAGCAAATACTTGGACTGAATATATTACGACATCGGAACATTTGGAATATATGATGTTCCCACGAGCTCTTGCCGTGGCTGAGATAGGTTGGACTCCGCAAGATAAACGGGATTGGCAAGGTTTTAAGCCTCGCCTCAATGCTCATATCCCGGTTTTGCAGAAGATGGGGTTGAACACTTTCCCGCTCTCTTATGAATTGGATTTCTCCATGAATGTAGACACAGTTGCAAAGCAGATTACCGTTTATCTTGATTCAGAGAAATATCCTGCAGAGATTCGATATACTACAGATGGCTCCATGCCTACTGCAAGTTCTACCCTTTATCAGAATGATGGGATTACAGTGAAAGACTCAGCTGACATCTGTGCCGGAATCTTTGAACAGGGGCAACTGATGGGTGAACCTTCACGGAGACATGTAGATTATCACTTGGGCATAGGCAAGTCAATCCATTTTAATAACCGACTGTATCCGGGTTATATGGCGGGAGGTAAACAGGCTTTATTGGATGGATATAGAGGAAGCCTCACCTATTTGGACGGTCGCTGGCAAGGTTATACTGACAATCTGGATTGTATAATTGATATGGGAGAGTCTATGGAGCTTCATTCTGTTTCTTCCCACTATATGCAACTGACAGGTCCCGGGGTATATCAACCTCTCTATGTTGAACTGCTGACATCGGATGATGGCGAAAATTTCATTTCGCAAGGGCAAATACCTACTACTATCTCTCCTGATGATGCTATGCTGAACTTCCAGACTTATACGTTCAAAGGGGATTGGAAAGCACGGTATATCCAACTGAAGGCAAAGAATCAAAGGGGGTTCATCTTTGTTGATGAGATAGTGGTTTGGTAGATACAAACTCTTCTTTATTCTAACTTCCACGCATCGCAACAGCCTGTCATTTCGATGAATACAAAGCGACGTATAATCCATATTGACATGAATGCCTTCTATGCCTCTGTAGAGCAGAGGGACCATCAGCTGTTGCAAGGCAAACCAATTGCCGTAGGTAGCAAGCTACGAAGCACGAAAGTTCGGGGTGCATTCGGCTATGCCATCACAGACTGCAAAGCGGCTGTGCCCAGGACTTATCTTCGTTCCAGTAAGGATGGATGTGTACAAAGCAGTCTCTGCCCAAGTCCGTGAGATATTCCATGAGTACACCGACATCGTGGAACCTTTATCACTCGACGAAGCCTTCCTCGATGTAACGACAAACAAACCTGGAATGGAATTCGCCGTGGACATCGCACGAGATAAAGAGGAAGATTAAAGACAGGTTTGGACTGGTGGCATCTGCCGGAGTATCTTACAATAAGTTCCTTGCCAAGGTAGCTTCTGACTACCGCAAACCCGACGGCCTATGTACTATCCATCCTGATGTGGCACAAGACTTCATTGACAATCTTCCGGTAGAAGTGTTCTGGGGCGTAGGCCCTGTTACTGCAAAGAAAATGCGCCAATATGGGTTGAATACGGGGAGTGACATCCGCAATGCTTCGCCGGAGTTTCTGAAGAGGCTCTTTGGGAAAGCAGGATTGCTCTACAGCGACTTTGCCCGTGGCATCGTTACACGTCCAGTCGAGGTAGACCATATCCGGAAGTCTGTGGGGTGCAAGCATACACTCGAGCGTGACGTGAGCCTTAAAATGTCTGTCATCATAGAGTTTTACCACGTTGCCACCGACTTAGTGGGACGCCTGGAGCACTCCGGGTTCAAAGGATATACGCTTACGCTGAAGGTGAAGCACAACAACTTTACCATAAAAACACGGAGCGTCATGCATCCTGTGCCATTCGACACTTTGCAGAGCATCCTCCCAAAGGCAAAAGAACTGATGCGCGGCATCGACTATGAGCACCACCCCGTGAGGCTCATAGGGCTTACTGTGTCAAATCCTCATATAGATACCGGACAGTGGAAGCAACTGAACTTGATTTCGGCGACAGGTGACATACGTTATTGTCTTTTATGGTGTCTGTTATGTTTTTATCCCACATTTGTGCCCGTTAAAGCAACAAATAAAAACTCTTTTAATACATCTGGTATGGTACAGATTAAATGACGATTAATAAGGAAAAGGCTTACTATTAAATAACGTGAGTTCGATATAAAGTCAAAACAATGTCAGTTGCCCGTCATTGATAAAA
>CAYZTO010000099.1:0-8846 GCA_964481365.1 uncultured Parabacteroides sp.
GGCGCGCTATGCAGAAACACCGTTCACAAGAGAAAATGTGCGGCGGAAAGAAAAGCTGCCGTCTGTTACGGTTTCATGAATCTAAATTACTAACTTCGCAATTGAAACCAAGTAACAAATTAACAGCGTAAAATCAAATGAGAAGAAAAAAAGAAAAAAACGCAATCATCGAGATATGCCCGGTGCGTAACGTGATAGCCCGCTTCGGGAACAAGTGGTCGCTGCTCGTAATACTTATACTGAGCGAAAATAAAGCACTGCGATTCAATGAGCTGGGCAGGCTGATACCCGATGTGTCGTCGCGCGTGCTTTCGGGGACTCTCCGCACGTTGGAGGCAGACGGGTTGGTCGATAGGAGAGTTTACCCCGAAGTCCCCCCGAAGGTTGAATACAGTTTGACGGAAACCGGCAGCTCCCTCATCCCGTTTATAGTGCAACTTACAGAGTGGGCGCAGAAAAACATGAAGTCTATCATAAAACACCGGGAGGAATTTGAACCGTCAAAGTGATGACGGTTTCAATCCTTTACGCACCACTGGATAAGTTCTTCCATATAGAGTTTGCTGTCTTTCCCCCACCAGCGGGTTTCCCCTCCTTTGTGAGTGTTTCGTTCGCCGTCGGGATACCCCATCAGTAACCCTACCATCGTTTCTGCCGTGACGAACAGCTTGCCTCCGTTCTCCAACTTCACGTATGTGCCATGCAAGTGACCGCCTTCCATGCAAACGCTTGCCGGAATACCACCTTTCAATATCCTCGAACCACTGTACGGTACTTCCCTGCGCCCGTTGAATATCTCGTTCTCAAAACTTATTGCCCCGCAGTTGCCGGGTACACCGGTAATGTCTTCGCCAAGTTCTATGCCGAATTGCCGGGTTATATCATTGACTCCGTACTCGTCTAATATCACCCTGTGTGATTCTTCGTCTACCATTATTATGGCACTGCCCCCGTTGCGGATAAAATGGGTGATAGCCTGCTTCTCGGTTTCCGTTATAGGTTTCTGGGTGTTGCGCGATAGAGGCGAAAGCATGAGCAACACGTCTATGTCCTTAAGTGATTCGTGTGTGATTTCGCCGGTGTTTTCCACGTATTCTATCCCGTTACGGCCGAGTATTTCCTTATAATCAGGAATCACATAATCATAATAAGACGGAGAAAAGAACTCATCTTGAAATTGTCCGTGTGAAAGGTCGAACATTAACCGTTTCTGTGCAAAAATGGTTGGAGTAATAGTTAAAACTACAAATAGTAACAATATCGCTTTTTTCATCTGTTTATGTTTTTATGAGATAATAATTATATTCTGATTATGCGCCCTTCTTTTCTGGGCTTACCTTTGATTTCGTCTATCGGGTCTTCAGGATAACCGAGCAGCACGTGGAGGACTGCATAATAGTCGCAGCGCACGCCCCACTTTCGGAGTATTTCTTGTCCGAACGGGTCATCAAACGAATCCCACGCCGAACCGATATAGCACGAGCCTATACCCAATGAAGTTGCGGCTAAAAGCATATTCTCGGCGGCTACGCAAGCGTCGCTTTCCGCATAGAGGAATTTCTTGGGAGCGAAAAGCGTTATCAGCGTCGGTGCATCATAGAACGCGTTCTTGATGGATGCATCATCAGCGATGCTTGGCTGTTCTTTCGACACATAGACATCGGATGTGGATATCCTTCCGTGGAAATGCTGCCTCTTGATGCGCCCGAGCCTTTCATTGGTTTCTTTGTCTTGCGACACTACAAAAATCACCCCTTGGCGGCCACCGGCGCTGGGAGCATACAGTCCGGCTTGCAAAATGGTGTCAAGTTCCTCATCATTTATTTGCTCTTTTCTGAAACGGCGTATGCTGCGCCGTTTGAGCATATTTTTTATAACAGCATTTTGTATCATGTTTAAATATTTATATCTGTTTCCAGCATTGCGGGTCTGGCGCGTACATATTGCCGTGATATCCGTATGCAACGGCAGGGCATCCCCGGCAGAAACGCAACAATTCGCATTTCCCGCATTTCTCAAAATCCTCGTATCTCCGGAATCCGTCCATTTTTTCTCCGGTGAACAGGTCGTACAAATCATTTTCCAATGTATTGCCAACCATGCTTTCCATACGACGGCAAGCATATACCGCACCGTCTGACAGGATGGTGAGGTGGCAATTTCCACAGTTGCAACCGTCGTACACTGTCTCGTCATCAGGATAATCGTCAGGATTGAACAACCCTTTTTCGTATTTGAACAAAGTCCAGAGGTGGTCTTTGAGGTTGAACCATGTCCGCCCGCCTTTGTATTGCTCGAATTTCCTCCAGCATTTCTCCAGCATATCTTTGTATTCTTCCGGAGTGCAACACGCGTCTTTGCTATTTGCGTCTGGACAATAACGGGCAAAAGCGAATATGTCGGCTTTATGTTCCACTACAACATCAATAAGTTGCGGTATTTCCAGGAAATTCCATTTTGAAACCGTTGCCATGATTGCTACTGTTATGCCTGCATGCTGTAAGACGGGTATTGCCTCAAGTGTTTCCTTGAAAGCCTGCGGACGGCGGATGCGGTCGTGTGTAGTTTCTAATCCGTCCAGGGAAAGTTGGTATTTGCGGCAGCCGTATTCAGCTAATTGGTTGCATACTTCATCGTCCAAGTGGAACGGATTACCCAAAACGCCAAACGGTATCTCTTCCGCTTTTAATTTCTTTGTCAAATTCCAGAACTTGGGATGCAATATAGGGTCGCCGCCTGTTATATAAAGGTATGGCAGGCGGTTGGCTTTCCAGCAGAATTCCTTTATGTTGGCAATGATGGAATCCATGTCTCCCTCTGGCATTTCCTTGAATTTTGCATGGCTACCCAATGCATAAATGTAGCAATGTTTGCAACGTTGGTCGCATGCTTCGGTTATATGCCACTGGAATGCAAAATAGTCCATTGTTTAAAAGGAATAAAGTATCCCCCTTGCGATATGAAAATGTCCATGCCGAGGGGGATTCGACAAATCCTATTTGTCTCCTGCTCCGCAAGCGCTGCCACAAGCACTTGGTTTTTCTTCTGGCTTCTCACCGGCACCGCAGGCACTGCCACAAGCTGTGGGCTTCTCTTCAGGTTTGTCACTTGCTCCGCAGGCACTACCACAGGAGCTTTGAGCGTTCAGCTGTCTGAAAAATAGATTTCTCAACATAATCTTTAAAATTTAAAAGTTATACAATCTTATTTGGAATATAATCATCTCTAAATACAAAATAAGCACCTCATTTTTTGAAAACCAAGAAGTTGTATTTTTGTCGAGTAGTAACTTTTTTCTCGCTTTTATTGATATACAGCGTTGTCCAAGCGAATTAAAAAACTCTAAAAAGGCGAAATGATAGATATCTGCGTATGTATTTAACCTAAATATATTGGGCTATGATTTTATGGATTGTTTGTTTTTTCAATTGGAACGATGTACATAAATGTGTAATGTATATGGAGGCATAGCTTTTTTCTATTGCTGCTCGCGGAAACCACGTCAAAATTCATATCTTTGCAAACGATTGCATATTTACAATAATAAATAAGGAATGGAAAAGATTAGAGCAGCCATTGTCGGATATGGCAATATAGGCAAGTATGTTTTGGAGGCCCTTGAAGCAGCTCCGGATTTTGAAGTGGCAGGTGTGATTCGCCGCAATCCCAATGATATCCCTGTTGAACTGAAACAATATAAAGTGACAGACAGCATAGCAAAGTTGGATAATGTGAACGTGGCGATTTTAGCTACGCCTACCCGGCAGGTAGAGCATTATGCAAAAGAAATCCTTGCTATGGGAATCAATACGGTAGATAGTTTCGATATTCATACGCAGATAGTCGGTTTGCGCCGCTCACTCGATGAAGTAGCGAAAGAAAACAATTCGGTGGCAGTAATTGCAGCTGGCTGGGATCCGGGCAGTGATTCTGTGGTGCGTGCCCTTGTTGAGGCAATGATTCCGAAAGGTATTACTTATACTAATTTTGGTCCTGGCATGAGCATGGGCCATACGGTTGCCGTGAAAGCTATCGAAGGAGTAAAGGCGGCTTTGAGTATGACTATTCCGCTCGGTACGGGAGTACATCGCCGTATGGTTTACATCGAGGTGGAAGATGGTTATAAGTTCGAACAAGTGGCTGCAGCAATTAAGGCTGATGATTATTTTGCACATGACGAAACGCATGTTATTCAGGTAGAGTCTGTAGATGCTCTAAAAGATATGGGGCATGGTGTGAACCTCGTCCGCAAAGGAGTATCCGGTAAAACGCAGAACCAGCTTGTTGAATTTGATATGAAGATTAACAACCCTGCACTTACAGCACAAATTCTTGTTGCTGTTGCACGTGCTGGCATGAGGCAGAGACCGGGGGCTTATACGATGATAGAGTTGCCTGTCATTGATATGCTATACGGCGAACGGGAAAGCTTAATCAGGAGATTGGTTTGAAATATTTGAAACAGTAACAGGCTAAAGGCAATGCTAGACTTTATCACTTGGACAGCCGACCCTGCCATATTCACAATTGGACCGCGTGAAATACGTTGGTATTCATTAGCTTTTGCAGTAGGATTCTGGATAGGCTACATGATTGTCCAAAAAATGTGGAAGCAGGAAGGCTTGAAGCAAGAGTGGATAGATTCATTGCTGATATATACGATACTGGGAACGGTGATTGGTTCCCGGTTAGGTCATTGCCTTTTCTATGCTCCGGAATATTATCTGGCAAATCCTGTAGAGATACTTAAAATATGGGAAGGTGGGTTGGCAAGCCACGGAGGTACGCTGGGCGTAATAATAGCTGTATATTTTTATTCTAAGCGTGTGAGTCATCGTTCAATGCTTTGGACATTTGACAAGTTGGTTGTTCCTACTGGGTTGGTGGCTGCGTTGATACGTTTGGGGAACTTGATGAACCATGAGATTTACGGGCATCCGACAGATGTGCCGTGGGCTTTTCGTTTTGTGGAGAATTTACACGCATGGCGGATGGGAGCCGACCCGATATTTTCCCCTCCGAGCCATCCGACGCAACTTTACGAAGCCTTATGTTATTTAGTTACTTTTGTGCTTTGCATGTGGTTGTATTTCAAGAAAGAAGCATGGAAGTACGAAGGCTTTATCTTCGGTGTTTTTCTAATTTGCATATTTGGCTCGCGTTTCTTCATAGAGTTCTTGAAAAATTACCAAGAGGCTTTCGAAGCTGATATGGTGCTAAATATGGGGCAGTTGTTGAGTATACCTTTTGTATTGGCTGGTGCGTGGTTTGTTTTGAGGGCTAAAATCAATTCAGAAAGAATAAAAACGTAAAACAAATGATATGTATAGACTAAAGGAAATTGCAGATAAAGTTTATTATGTAGGCGTAAATGATCGGCAAAAGGCTTTGTTCGAGAATATGTGGCCTTTGCCTTACGGTGTGTCTTACAATTCTTACCTGATTGTCGATGACAAGACTGTTTTGGTCGATACTGTGGATGTTTGCTATGCCGATATTTTCTTGAAGAAAGTTGAAGCTGCTTTGGGCGGGAGGCAGCTTGATTATCTTGTGGTCAATCACATGGAACCAGATCATTCTGGGAGCATCCGCCTTTTACGTCATGTTTACCCTAATGTGCAGATTGTCGGGAATAAGCGCACATTCGATATGTTGGCAGGTTTCCACGGTATTACAACCGGTCTGCATGAAGTAAAGGAGGGAGATATGTTGTCTATCGGTACTCATACATTGAGTTTTTATATGGCTCCGATGGTTCATTGGCCGGAAGTGATGATGACGTATGACCAAAAAGATAAGATTCTTTTCTCCGCTGATGCTTTCGGTACTTACGGGGCATTGGACGGTGGAATTTTTGATACCGAATTGATACTTGACCACTTCTGGGATGAGACGCGCCGCTATTATGCCAATATTGTGGGGAAATACGGTAACCCGGTACAGAAAGCTTTACAGAAATTGTCGGGATTAGATATACAAGTGATATGTTCTACTCATGGACCTGTGTGGACTAAAAATATTCCTGATATAGTCGGGATATACGACCGTTTGAGCCGTTATGAGGGTGAAGAAGGTGTAGTGCTTGTTTATGGGAGTATGTATGGCAACACAGAACAAATGGCAGAAGCTATCGCGTCATCCCTCTCGGCACATGGTGTAAAGAAAATTGTAGTCCATAACGCAAGCACTTCTCATTCTTCTTATATCTTGCGTGACATATTTAAATACAAAGGGGTGATAATAGGTTGTCCGACTTATTGCAACCAGCTTTATCCTGAAATAGAATCCTTACTTTCAAAAATAGAATTGCGTGAAGTAAAGAATCGTGTGTTCGCTTATTTCGGTTCTTTCTCTTGGGCAGGAGCTGCGGTGAAACGTTTGGCTGCATTCGCTGACAAAATGAAATGGGATGTTGTAGGTGAACCGGTGGAGCAAAAACTTGGATTGCAACCTGACAAATATGAGGCTTGCTGGCAACTTGGAGAAGAAATGGCAAAACGAATCAAGAATGATTGACAATATCGATTCTAAAATAATACGATTATGAGATTGATTATAGAACCAAATTATGAACAGCTCTCAAAATGGGCTGCTAATTATGTGGCTGCCAAAATTAAAAACGCTAAACCGACAGCCGAGAAACCTTTTATTCTGGGCTTACCAACGGGTTCTTCTCCGCTGGGAATGTATAAAAACCTGATTGAACTGAACAAACAAGGTGTCGTTTCGTTTCAGAATGTGATTACGTTCAACATGGATGAATATGTAGGACTTCCGAAGGAACACCCTGAGAGCTACCACTCTTTCATGTGGAATAATTTCTTCAGCCATATCGACATCAAGCCTGAGAACGTGAACATACTTAATGGCAATGCGGAAGACTTAGAGGCGGAATGTGCTGCATACGAAGCAAAAATGAAAGCAGCAGGAGGTGTGGATCTTTTCCTTGGGGGAATTGGTCCCGATGGACATATTGCTTTCAATGAGCCTGGTTCATCGCTGGCTTCCCGCACACGCGTCAAGACATTGACTACGGATACTATCATTGCTAATTCCCGTTTCTTCGATAACGATGTGAATAAAGTCCCTAAAACGGCTGTCACTGTCGGGGTCGGAACGGTACTTGATGCAAAGGAAGTCCTTATTATGGTGAACGGTCACAACAAGGCGCGTGCTTTGCAGCAAGCTGTGGAGGGTGCTGTGAACCAGATGTGGACAATCACGGCATTGCAGCTTCATCCGAAAGGTATTATCGTATGTGATGAAGCAGCTTGTGTTGAAATGAAAGTAGGTACATACAATTACTTCAAGGATATTGAGAAAGACAATCTTTGCCCTTGCTCGCTTTTGAAGTGAAAAATCTTTTAGAAATTCTGGGTCGTAAGTACTTCTTGCGGCTCAGGATTTTTTTTGCAACCAGAAACTAAAAGCATGTATTTGACAGAACAAGAAATACAATCCCATCTCGCAACCCGTACCTTCCACCTTATCTCCGAAGCAGCCGACGAGCTGGGTCTTGAAGCCTATGTAATCGGTGGTTATGTGCGTGACTTGTTCCTGAACCGTCCTTCAAAAGATATAGACATTGTAGCTGTTGGCAGCGGAATAGAGCTTGCGAAAGCTGTCGCCCACAAATTTGGAAAATGCGCTCGGCTTTCGGTTTTCAAGAATTTCGGCACGGCGCAAGTAAAAGCAGGTGACATTGAGTTGGAGTTCGTTGGTGCCCGCAAGGAATCATATAATCATGACAGCAGGAAGCCTGTCGTGGAAAATGGAACATTGGAAGACGACCAGAACCGGCGGGATTTCACCATCAATGCTCTTGCGCTCTGCTTGAATAAGGCACGATACGGAGAGCTTGTCGATCCTTTCGGTGGATTGGACGACATGGACGACTTAACTATCCGTACTCCGCTTGACCCTGACATCACTTTCAGCGATGACCCGCTCCGTATGATGCGTGCCGTCCGCTTTGCTTCACAGCTGGGATTTTTTATCGACCCGGATACTTTCGATGCCATCATCCGCAACCGTGAGCGCATAGGTATCATTTCCAAAGAACGTATCGTGGATGAGCTGAACAAGATAATGCTTTCCCCAAAACCCTCCGTCGGTTTCGTATTGTTAGACAGGTCAGGGCTTCTTCCTCTGATTTTCCCCGAGCTTTGTGCCCTTAAAGGTGTGGAGACCAAAGAAGGAATAGGGCATAAAGACAACTTTGACCATACGCTAATGGTTCTTGACAAACTGAGCCGCAATACCGATAACCTTTGGCTCCGTTGGAGTGCGGTGTTCCATGACATTGGGAAGCCGGCGACCAAACGTTTCGATTATCGTTTAGGTTGGACGTTCCATAACCATAATGTCGTTGGTGGGAAAATGATTCCTTCGATATTCCGGCGCATGAAATTGCCCATGAACGAAAAGATGAAGTATGTGCAAAAGATGGTTATGCTCCACATGCGTCCCATTGTCCTTTCTGATGAAGGAGTAACCGATTCTGCAATCCGCCGTTTGCTTTTCGATGCCGGGGACGACATAGAGGACCTTATGCTCCTTTGTGAGGCTGACATCACAAGCAAGAATCCCAATAAGGTGCGTCGTTTCCTTGAAAATTTCCGTCTCGTTCGTTCCAAGCTGTCTGAAATCGAGGAAAAAGACCGTGTGAGGAACTTCCAGCCACCTGTTTCCGGCGAAGAAATCATGCAGACGTTTGGGTTACAGCCGTCAGCTCCCGTCGGGGAACTGAAAGAGAGCATCAAAAATGCTATCCTCGACGGCATTATCCCCAATGATTACGAAGCTGCGCGTGACTATATGCTGAAGAAAGCTGCGGAAATGGGACT
>CAYZTO010000100.1:0-8748 GCA_964481365.1 uncultured Parabacteroides sp.
GAACGGTAAACTTCAAAGCGGAAACCCCGCCAAGTGTCCTTTTAATGCACCGTAGTCTATTATTTCAGATATATTTTCATTGTCAGTTTGTTTTTTGCCTTTTTATAATTATCTTTCCCCGCGCTAATGACAATATACCTATAATTAATATGGCGATAGAAGGAAATTATTTCAGGATAAAGCATAATGACTTGCTGCCGGAACAAGGCAGGTTGCTCATCTCCGAGCCGCTGCTGAGGGACACGTATTTCGAGCGGGCGGTTGTTTTGCTTGTCGAACATTCAGACTCGGGCAGCATGGGATTTATACTAAACAAGAAGACCGACCTGACTGTGAATTCCTTTTTCCCAGAATTGGACTCGTGCGAAGAGATTCCTATTTTCGTCGGCGGGCCGGTGTCGGCAAACCGCCTGTTTTTTGTGCACACTTTGGGTGATGTCATAATCCCCGATTCGTTCCCTATTGCCAACAATCTCTATTTCGACGGCGATTTCGAAGCTATGAAAACGTACATTATTTCGGGGAAACCTATACGAGGGAAGGTGAAGTTCTTTTTGGGTTATTCCGGATGGACGGGCGGGCAGCTTGCCCGGGAAATAGACGGAAACTCTTGGGCTGTCGGGAAATCGGACGACGAATACCTCTTTTCCGCAAACGGCGATGCCTTTTGGAAACGCTCTGTGGACCGGTTGGGCAACTCGTACCGCAACTGGAACCAGATTCCAAAGGAGCCGTGGCTAAATTGACCCGTAAATATACTCTCATAAAATGAAAAGCTCCCGCCCGGTCCTCTCGGATTTGTGGCGGGAGTTAGGTATAACTAATGTTCAATCTAAATATGGAGTACAATTATTTGGAATGTTCCAGTTGTAATGTCTTTGTAGGCTCGTCGCAAACTTCCGTCGGTCCGAAATACTGGATAGGTCCGGGATAGACGTAAGATGTTTCCTTTGCCCACGTCGCGCGGTTCTCTGCAAACTTCAGGAACGGAGCGTCGTCCAGTTTTACAAGGGCTTTCTGGATAACCGGCTTCATTTCACCGTGGCGGCGTTCCATATTCATCATCATTGTGATGGGTATACCCCCTGCAATCCATTCAGCAGCAGGAGCCGTAAGGTTGCGAACCGACGACATATACCCGGTCTTTCCGTTGGCAATCAGGAGAGATGCCGTGTAACCCAAAGAGTAGCAATAGTCTGCATCGAAATTCGACGGAGCCGCGCACCGGCCTTCGTATCCGAAGAAGTGGTGCTGTGCTGCGAACTTCCCTACGTATTTGCCTTCTTTCTTCCATTCAGCCAACTTGTTCCCTACCATTTCGGAGAGAAGTTTCTCTGTTTCAATCAGCGATACCTGTACATTCCCGTGCGGGTCGCGGTCGAGAGAGAGCTGGCGTGCCACGCCTTCGGGCAGCGATGCGTAGATGGCAGCATTTTCCGCGCTCAGCTTGCTGATGATGTATTCGCGTTGCTTGTTGTGTTCCACTTTGTTGAACTCTTCCCCGTGGATTGCAAGGAAATCGTTGAGTTCGGCAATAAGGCGCTTCATTGCAGGGATGAATTCGATAAGTCCTTCCGGGATAAGCACCGTTCCGAAGTTGTTCCCGTCAGCGGCGCGGTCTGCAACCACTTGCGCGATGTATGTTACCACGTCGTCGAGCGACATATCCTTCGCTTCAACCTCTTCAGACACGATGCAGACGTTCGGTTGCGTTTGCAGTGCGCATTCCAAAGCGATGTGCGATGCCGAACGCCCCATCAATTTGATGAAATGCCAGTACTTGCGGGCAGAATTGCAGTCGCGTTCGATGTTTCCGATAACTTCAGAATATGTTTTGCATGCCGTGTCGAATCCGAACGAGGTTTCAATCATCTCATTCTTCAAATCACCGTCGATTGTCTTGGGGCAACCGATAACCTGCACGCCGTAATTCTTTGCTGCATAATACTCAGCCAACACGCAGGCATTCGTATTGGAATCGTCACCGCCGATGATTACCAACGCCTTTATGCCCAATTCGCGGATTATTTCCAGCCCCTTTTCGAATTGCTCAACCTTTTCGAGCTTTGTACGCCCTGAGCCGATGATATCAAAACCGCCTGTGTTGCGGTACTCGTCGATGATATCCGATGTCAGCTCCATATAATTATGGTCCACCAAGCCGCCGGGACCGAGAATGAAGCCGTACAGCTTGCTGTCTTTGTTCAATTTCTTGATTCCGTCGAACAAACCGGAGATTACATTGTGTCCGCCCGGTGCTTGTCCGCCGGAAAGGATGACACCGACGTTGATTGCCGGGTAATCAACCTTTTCGCCGCCTTCCACGAACTGTATCAGCGGCATTCCGTATGTGTTCGGGAACAATTGCTTGATAGCATCTTGGTCGGCGACAGACTGTGTGGGTTCGCCTTCCTTAATTCTTACTGCGCCTGACAACGCTTTCGGGAGTTTCGGCTGATATGCCGCCCTCGCAATTTGCAATGCACTTTTTACCATGTTTATCAGATTATGTTGTGTTATTAAATTACCTTGCTTTTCCAAGCGGTGCAAATATAGTTTATTTATTCCGGATTGCAGGAGCCTGAACCCTTTTATTATGCCTTTTGCCTTATCATGTCGCACCCCATATAAGGAATCAACGCCTTCGGGATGCGGATGCCATCGGGGGTCTGGTTGTTTTCCAAAAGGGCTGCCACGATTCGCGGTAGCGCGAGGGCGCTTCCGTTCAATGTATGGCAGAGGTGAATCTTCTTGTTGGCATCGCGGTAGCGGCATTTCAGGCGGTTGGCCTGGTATGTGTCGAAATTGGAAACCGAGCTTACTTCCAGCCACCGTTTCTGTGCTTCGGAATATACTTCGAAGTCGAAGCAGATTGACGACGTGAAGCTCATGTCGCCGCCGCAGAGCCTCAGGATGCGGTAGGGCAATTCGAGTTTTTTCAAGAGTCCTTCCACATGGTCGAGCATCTCGCGGTGCGATTCTTTTGAATGTTCCGGGGTGTCGATGCGTACAAGTTCAACTTTCGAGAACTCGTGCAGGCGGTTCAACCCTCGTACATCTTTTCCGTAAGAGCCTGCCTCGCGGCGGAAGCACTGCGTATAGGCGCAATTCTTTATTGGAAGTTGTTTTTCATCGAGGATAACATCCCGGTAGATGTTCGTGACCGGCACTTCTGCCGTCGGAATGAGGTAAAGGTCGTCTGTTTCGCAGTGATACATCTGCCCTTCCTTGTCGGGGAGCTGCCCGGTCCCAAAACCCGAAGCCGCGTTCACCACCGTGGGGGGCATTATCTCGATATAACCTGCCGAGCGTGCTTCGTCGAGGAAGAAATTAATCAAAGCCCTTTGCAAGCGCGCACCCATCCCTTTGTAAACCGGGAATCCCGCCCCGGTTATTTTCACGCCGAGGTCGAAGTCTATCAAATCGTATTTTTTCGCCAATTCCCAATGGGGCTGGGCGTCGCGGGGGAGTTCCGTTTCCATTCCGCCCATTTTCTCCACCACATTGTCGGCAGCCGACGAGCCTTCGGGCACTTCTTCGTATGGAATGTTGGGGATTGTGTATAAGAGAACCTGTAAATCTTCTGCAGCCTTGTCCATTTCGGCTTGCAAAGCCTTTCCGGATTCTTTTATCCCTGCAACACGTCTTTTTATTTCTTCTGCCTCGTCTTTTTTCCCTTCTTTCATGAGGGTTCCGATAGATTTCGAGAGTGTATTTACCTCCGAGAGGCTTTTATCGAGTAGGTTTTGCGCCGCGCGTCTTTTGCTGTCCAGTGCGATTGCCTGCGCTATGGTTTCTTTTGCATTCGGGAAATGTTTTTTCTCCAGACCGGCAACCACCCGCCCGGTCTCTTCTGTTATTAACTTTAGCGTCAGCATACTTGGTATGAGTTGTTTTTTATCCGGCGGCAAATATAGGGATAAAAACCGGTTCGGGAAGAGGTGGGGTGGGAAATTTGAAGGTTGGGATGCACGGGGGAAGATATTATAATGAGGTAAGCGGGGCAAAATCCTTCCTGAAAACGCGTAGGGAAAGGCTTTCCTTTCCCCATCCTCCTTTCTGAAAAGTTTTTTCGGGGGATTATGGGCGGCAAAAAGCCTCTGAAAAGTTTTTTTGAGGTTTCAAACCGGAAAGTGGTCTTTGTAAAAGTTTGGAGATAGGAAAAGATTCTTATACCTTTGTCCCAGTCGTTAAAACGACAAGAAAGAGAATGTAAAACTATAAAAACAAAAAACAAAGAGCATTTTTAATACGTTTATATATGAAAACCAATCTGAGTTCTCAAATTACATTGACGCGCATACCGCAGAAGTATTACCGGCCGGAAAATGCCTTTGAATATTCCGTGCTGACGAGGTTGGAAAAAGTTCCGACCACGATTTACGAGTCGGTAGTGGAAGGCTCGCTGACGGTGGCGCGTGAAATCGCGGCGCAAATACGCAAAAAACAAGATGCTTGGGAAAAATTCGTGCTTGCATTGCCCGGCGGACGCTCGCCAATGAACATATATAAGGAATTGGTACGGATGCACAAGGAAGAAGGACTGAGTTTCCGCAACGTGGTAGTCTTCTTGGAATATGAATTTTACCCGCTTGTGGGCAACGTATCAGGCATCCTCGACAACGTTAAGGCGGATTTCTTGAATCATGTGGACATTCGGCCGGAAAACATTTACGCTCCGGATGCGCAGATGCCGAAAGAAGACATCCTCGCGTTCTGTAACCACTATGAGGAGCTGATTTACCAGCTTGGCGGGATAGATTATATGTTGCTTGGCATCGGCTCGGCAAGTGGCGTGATGTTTAACAGTGCTGGGACAGTCTCCAGCTCTCGTACGCGGTTGGTTTTGCTTGAGCATGAGGCAAGAAAAGAAGCCGGGAGGCGGTTCCCGTCTATCGAAAACGTCCCGGAAAGCGTAATCACGATGGGAATCTCCGACATAATGAAGGCGAAAACCGTTGTCCTGCTGGCTTGGGGCGACGACAAGGCTGATATCATAGCCAAAACGGTTGAAGGTCCGATTTTAGACGCGATTCCGTCGTCTTGCCTGCAAACTCACATGAACGCGAAGGTCGTGCTCGACCTCTCGGCAGCGTATGGATTGACGAGAATCAGCCATCCCTGGCTTGTGACGAGTTGTGTGTGGGACAAGAAGATGATTCGCCGTGCGATTGTCTGGCTTTGCCAACTTACAGGTAAACCAATCCTGAAACTTACGAACAAAGATTACAGCGAACACAACCTCGGGGAGCTTTTGGCGTTATATGGCTCTGCCTACAAGGTGAATATTGAAATTTTCAACGATATTCAACATACCATAACCGGTTGGCCCGGAGGAAAACCGAATGCTGACGATTCCACACGTCCTGAACGCGCCAATCCTTACCCGAAAAAAGTGATTGTGTTCAGCCCGCATCCTGATGATGACGTTATTTCGATGGGTGGAACCCTTCGCCGGCTTTGCGAACAGAACCATGACGTTCATGTAGCTTACGAAACATCCGGTAACATAGCGGTTGGAGACGAGGAAGTAATCCGGTATTGTGAATATCTCAGGGATGTATGCAACAAATACACTCCGGAAGGCTCTCCGATAAAGGAAAAGGCGGAAGAAATCATCAAATACCTGCGTTATGAGAAGGTTGAAAACGGGGAACCTGAGCGGAAAGACATTCTTTTCATGAAAGGTACAATCCGGCGTGAAGAAGCGCGGCACGCTTGCCGTTATTCAGGCGTGAAGGACGACCACGTGCATTTCCTCGACCTTCCATTCTATGAAACCGGTCAGGTATTGAAAAATCCGCTGGGTGAAGCTGACAAAGACATCGTGAAAGCCCTTTTGGAGGAAATTAAACCCGACCAGATGTTCGTCGCAGGGGATTTGGCAGACCCTCACGGGACTCACAAGGTATGTCTGGATGCAGTTTTGGCAGCTATCGATGAAGTCAAGAATGAAGAATGGATGAAAAACTGCCGTGTTTGGATGTACCGTGGCGCATGGGCTGAATGGGAAATGGACCACGTTGAGATGGCAGTGCCAATTTCTCCGGAAGAACTTCGCCACAAACGCAATGCAATCCTGAAACACCAATCGCAGGCAGAAAGCGCACCGTTCCTTGGCAATGACGAGCGATTGTTCTGGCAGAGAGCTGAAGACCGCAACCGTGCGACGGCTGAATTGTATCGCCAGTTAGGATTGGCATCTTACGAGGCAATAGAAGCATTCGTACAATATATTCCATTATAATATTGGGTATTGTTTTTATTTTTCTTTAGTATGGGAAGTACCGGAGAAGCATTTTTCCGGTACTTTTGTGTTTTCATAGCGAGATGCGTATAAGCTTTTTACATACAATTGCGGTGTTTATCTGCTTGTTGTCGTTGATGTCCTGCCATTCGACGAAATTTGTGGGTGACCATGAATATTTGCTGGATGAAGTACGGATAATTTCGGACAATGACGCATTCAAACGTTATGACTTGAAGGAATACGTGCGGCAGGAGGCGAACTTCAAGGCATTCGGGTTGATGAAATGGCAGTTGTATGTTTATAGCTGGTCGGGGCGCAATGAAAAGAAATGGTTGAACAAACAATTACGCCGTATCGGGGAGCCGCCGGTCATCCTCGACACCTCCCTCGTGAGCCAGTCGGCTGCAGAGCTGCAACGTTTCTTTGTGAACAAGGGATACATCAATGCCGAGGTGACTTCGTTCATAGATACGTCGAGGCACAACAAGAAAGCCATCGTGACGTATGATATACGCTCGAATGAACCTTACCGCATCAGCAGTTACGAAATGAACCTGCAAGATGCACGCATAGACAGCATCGCACGGTTGAAGGCAAGGGCACGCACACGCTTATCTGCTGCGTTCCATTCGCAAAACGAAGAATATATCCCCCAAATACGTGAAGGAAACCTGTTCGACCGCGACGTGCTCGATTCCGAAAGGCAGCGCATAACAACTTTACTGCGGAGGAACGGTTATTATTCTTTCAACCGTGATAATCTTTCGTATATAGCCGACAGTTCTTTCAACCAGAATATCGTCGAGCTTGAAATGGTGCTCCGCCCGAACCGCACGTTGCTCGGCGACGGCACAGTAAGGGAAGAACCCCACAAGCAATATTACATCAACGACATAAAGGTAGTTACGGACTACGACCCCTTGTCCCTCGTCGGGTTGGATTCACTTTTCCTCAATTCCGACACCGTCCGGAGCGGCGACCTCAGTATCATCTACGGAAACAAGAAGCATTCCATACGCCCGGACCTCTTGCGGCAAAGCGTTTACATCAGGCCGGGGCAAATGTATAACGAACTCAACGTGGAGCAAACCTATTCTTCGTTCGCACGCTTCCGCGCGTTGAAAAGCATCAACATCCACTTCGACGAGTTCATGGAAAACGACACGTTGAAGCTCGATTGCATGGTGCTGACCACTCCTGCGAAGACGCAGAGCTTTGGGGTGGATTTGGAGGGCACAAATTCGGCGGGTGACTTGGGCTTCGCATCGAGCTTGAACTACCAGCACCGGAATTTGTTCAAGGGTTCGGAATTGTTTTCTGCAAAAATCCGTGGGGCGTATGAGTCCCTGAATTCTTCAGACCAGCAAATCGGCAGTTATTGGGAGTATGGGGTGGAAATGGGCATCACATTCCCGAGTTTCGTGTTCCCGTTCCTGAGCGAAAATGCCAAACGCAGGTTCCGGGCAACAACCGAGTTCAAATTGAGCTACAGTTTCCAGACGAGGCCTGAATACCAGCGCGCAATATTCTCCGGCGGATGGAGCTACGTATGGCAGTCGCGCAGCAATATGCAATCCCGCCATATCTTCAAACTCCTCGATGTCGATTTTGTCTCCCTCCCGAAACTCGACAAGGAATTTGAGAACAGCCTTCCCGTCTCCACGAGGCTCTACAACTTCACCGACCAATTTGTGCTGGGAACGGGCTATACCTACAGCTTCAGCAACGCGACGGTGCAAAACCGCGCACGGAACACCCACTCCCTCCGCGCGTCGTTCGAAATGGCGGGGAATTTGCTCTACGCCTACTCCAAAATAACGGGAAAAGAGAAGAACGAGAACAACTTGTACGAAAGTTTCGGCACTCCTTTCAGCCAGTTCGTGAAGTTCGATTTCGATTACAGCAAAAGCATCGCGATTGACAGCCGCAACCGCCTCGCATACCACGTCGGTGCGGGGGTGGGTTACCCCTACGGCAACACGCGTATGCTCCCCTTCGAGCGCAGTTACTTCTCCGGCGGGGCGAACAGCGTGCGCGGCTGGTCGGTACGCACACTCGGTCCGGGAAGCATGCCCATCGACGAGGCGACGGTGACGTTTGCCGACCAAGTTGGTGACGTACGCTTGGATTTGAGCGTGGAATACCGCACGAAACTATTCTGGAAATTCGAGATGGCGGCTTATATCGACGCAGGTAATATCTGGAAATTCCACAAAGACGAGAATTACCCGAATGCAAACTTCGACTTCTCGCGTTTTTACAAAGAAATCGCCTTCTCGTATGGTCTTGGCTTGCGGCTCGACTTCGAATTCTTCCTCCTGCGCTTCGACACGGGGTTGAAAGCCTACGACCCGCAGCAGCAGGGCAAAGACAAGTGGGCGATTTGCAACCCTAATTTCAGCGACAACTTCGCTTGGCATTTTGCCGTAGGCTATCCGTTCTGATTGTTGTGAAATTGCCGGTGAAACGCAAACAAACCGTGGGAATTGTTGTCTTGC
>CAYZTO010000101.1:0-8615 GCA_964481365.1 uncultured Parabacteroides sp.
GGGCATCCCATGGTGTGTCGCTTCCGCTTCAACCGCGCACTGCTTCTCCCACGCTCTCGTGGGAGCCTCTAACGGAACTTCGGTTCTTCTGGCGTTTGCACGCCCAAAGTAGATAGTTCCGAACTAATTTTCAACATCTACTTATTTTTATAAGTTGAAGCGATTCCTAGCTCAAGCCCACGCAATTCTGCAAGTCCACGAAGCCGTCCGATGCAAGAATAACCTGGGTTAATGCCAGTCTTGCGCAAGTCGTCCACCATCTGATGCCCATGGTCGGGGCGAACTGGAATAGAGACACCACGACGTTGCTCCACATCCAAAAGGGCACGCATCATAGCGCACATATCAACATCACCCTCCAGATGATTTGCTTCATAGAAGTTACCTTCCGCATCGCGCTTAGTACTGCGCAGATGGACAAAATTGATACGGTCGCCAAACTCTCGCATCATGGCAGGAAGATCATTGTCCTCTCTTACGCCAAAGGAACCGGTACAAAGACACAGACCATTGGATGGATTAGGAACACGTTCTGAGAGCAGACGGAAGTCTTCTGCTGTAGAAAGAATGCGCGGTAAGCCAAAAAGAGGAAAAGGAGGGTCATCTGGATGGATAACAAGGTTTATACCACATTCATCTGCCACGGGGCATATCTCTTTCAGGAAATATACAAGGTGGTCGCGAAGACATTCCGCATCAATATCTTTATAACGTAATAGCTCGGCTCGAAACTGGTCGAGGGTGAAACTCTCTTCTGCCCCAGGGAGACCGGCAAGTATATTATATGTCAGTTGTTCCCGTTCACTGTGGCCCATCTGCTCAAAACGAAGACGGGCACATTTTTTTTCATCTTCGGTGTATTCAAATTCCGCAGCAAGTCGTTTCAATATGAAAAGATCAAAAGCTATGAAGGCGGCGCGTTCGAAACGCAAAGCGCGAGAATGGTCGGGGAGGAGATAAGCAAGATCGGTGCGAGTCCAGTCAAGGACAGGCATGAAATTGTAGGTTACACAACGTATGCCACATGTTGCAAGGTTGCGCAAGGTCTGCTTATAATGCTCAATGTACGTTAGATAATCTCCGGTCTGCGTTTTTATATGTTCATGGACAGGTACACTCTCCACAACACTCCACGTCAGGCCTGCTTCGGCAATAATTGCTTGACGGTGACGGATTTCCTCAATAGTCCATACTGAACCATTCGGAATATGATGTAAGGCGTGAACAATATCAGTAGCCCCAGCCTGCCTGATATCCCATAGAGAAACAGAATCTACCGGACCATACCAACGCCAAGATTGTTTACAAAGTATCATAAAAGCAAACTGATCGTTTTAACTTCATTAAATAGAAAAAGCATCGAAACCTCCATCCACAACAGTCACTGTACCGGATACAAAGCGTGATGCATCACTAGCCAACCATTGTAGGGTTCCCAACAAATCTTCCGGTTCACCGAAACGGTGAAAGGGTGTATGGGCTAGGATAGCCTCAGCTCGAGGTGTCAAACTACCGTCAGGATTAGTGAGCAACGTACGGTTCTGCTCGGTTAAAAAGAAGCCTGGAGCAATAGCATTCACGCGGATACCTTCGCCAAACTTCAGTGCCAATTCTCCACAGAGGTATTTAGTTAAATTGATAACTGCAGCCTTTGCTGCACCATAACCAGCCACACGGGTAAGTGGACGGAGCGCAGCTTCAGACGCTATGTTGATAATAGATCCACTCTTTTGTTCCGCCATAGCATGAGCGAAAATTTGCGTAGGGAGAACTGTGCCGAAAAAGTTCAACTCGAAAACTTGCCGCATTGCATCGATGTCTAAATCAAAAATTGTCTTGTCCGGGACAATGGTTGCACCAGACATATTGCCTCCTGCAGCATTGATAAGTACGTCGATCCTACCAAAACGGTACATGGTTTCTTGATAGATGGCTTGTACATCTTCTCGCACAAGTACATCGCCCTGAAGAAAGAGGGCAGAGCCTCCATCTTGAATTACACTATCAGCTAACGAATTACCACGTTCCGTGTTTCGTCCGACGATAACGACGTTTGCACCTTCGATTGCAAAATGGCGTACCATAGACTTACCCAACACACCAGTACCACCTGTAATGACTATGGTCTTCTTTTTTACTGAAAAGAGATTATTCATATAGCTAATTAGCAATATCAGTTATTTATCAATTTATACTTAGGCACCAACGTCTTCATAATACTCCAACCAATCAAATATGCCACGGAACAGATGCAGAAAATAATGAAGTAACCGGCTGGTTTCCCAATAAACCCTATGAATTCCAACTGAACTTTATCGGCATAAACGAAGAGTTGTCCGGCACTCATCTGCATGAGCATGGAACTGATTCCCCCTGCCATTCCACCAATTCCAGTTACAGTTGCTACCGCACTTTTGGGGAACATATCACTGACTGTGGTATAGACATTTGCAGACCAAGACTGATGAGCAGCACAGCCTATTCCGATGATAATGACAGAGAACCATGGTGATATCGTCCCTAAAGGTTGGGCAAACAATACGATTAGGGGGACAAAAGCAAAAATGAGCATAGCCTTCATACGGGCAGCATAAGGATTCGCACCAGAGCGATTGATAAAGATTGTAGGAAGCTTTCCTCCATAAAGAGAAAGCATGGTGATGGCGTAAAGAACGAATATCATTGTACTGCCCAAACCTTCTGTCATTTTGATGTCGAACTGCGTGTTAAGATATGAAGGAGTCCAGAAGAGGAAGAACCACCAAACACCATCAGTAAGAAATTTCCCTAAAGCAAAAGCCCAAGTTTGCCGATAACAAAAGCATTTCAAGAAAGGCATTTTTTTCTCAGTTTTCTGGCTCTTTAGCTGTTCTGCTTCCAACTGTTTGTCTTGTTGAATGTATATTAGTTCCGCTTGATTTACAAACCGGCTTTTCTCAGGTACACTATACATGAATACCCAAAAACCCATCCAAATGAAACCCAGCACACCAATGATAACAAATGCCCACTCCCATCCGACGAACTTTGCTAAATAAGGAATGGTAAGAGGTGCTATCAGCGCACCGATAGAAGCTCCTGCATTGAATACAGACGTTGCAAAAGCGCGATCTCGTTTTGGGAAATACTCTGCAGTAACCTTTACAGCGACTGGGAAATAGCCAGCTTCACCTATGGCAAGTACGCAACGTGCCGCAAGAAAAAAGTACATACTTACAGTGGCTACGACAACTGCCATATCACCAGTTGCCGCAATTAGTTGCACTTTGTCCTCCAAACCAACGAAGGATTCTGTTGCAATACCGCAAAATGCGTGCATACAGGCTCCGGCAGACCAAATACCAATTGACCAAAGGTAACCTTTCTTTGTCCCTAACCAGTCAATGATACGTCCGGCGAAGAGCATCCCGATGGCATAGACAATTGAAAATGTTGCCGTGACTATACCATAATGACTTTCATTCCAATGAAACTCTGGTTTGATGAACTCATCCCACGTCAGGGAAAGCACTTGGCGATCCAGGTAATTGATAGTCAGCGCAAGGAACATCATGCCACAGATAACCCAGCGATAGTTTGTCATTTTGTCCATACTCATAGAGAACCATTCTTATATTTCCGGACAATCGCAATGCATCTCTGGCATTTCTCCGTGATGGAATCCCAATCTTTTGCCTCTATAGCGTTTTTAGGAAAGAGCTTGGAACCCATACCGACACATGTAACCCCTGCTTCCATCCAAGCTTTCAGGTTTTCCTCTGTCGGTTCTACGGCTCCGGTTGCCATAATCATAGACCAAGGCAAAGGTGCTTTGACGTTTTTAACGAAAGAAGGACCACCGACATTCCCCGCAGGGAAAATTTTAACCAAGTCACAGCCTAACTCTTGTGCTGTACCAATCTCTGTCACAGAACCACACCCAGGCGTGTAGAGGATAAGATGGCGGTTGCAGATACGTGCCATTTCTGGATTCAGATACGGACTGACAATAAAGTTTGCTCCACATTGGATATACATTGCAGATGTTGGAGCGTCGAGGATTGTCCCAGCACCTAATATCAGCTCCGGGCAATACTTGCGGGCATATTTCATTACAGAGCAAAATACTTCAAGCGCAAAATCTCCTCTATTGATAAACTCAAACGCGCGGATACCTCCAATATAACAGGCACGTACCACTTGGCATACGGTATCGGCATCCGAATGGTAAAAGACAGGCACAATTCCTGTCTCAGCTATGGTTTGCAATGTCTGTAGTTTGGTAAACTGGCTCATGATTATTTGATATGAAATTAGCGGGATACGCGACCGGAAGCATCACCATTCATCAAGTTTTCGACTTCCGCGACTGTAACTTGGTTATAATCTCCATAAATTGTATGTTTCAGGCATGATGCCGCAGCTGCGAAATCAAGTGCACGTTGGTCGTCGCCCGAATAAGCCATCAGTCCATAAAGCAATCCACCCATAAAGGCATCACCTCCTCCAACACGGTCCACGATGTGGGTAATATCATAACGTGGAGATTGGTAAAGCATTCTGCCATTAAACAAGATGCCACCCCAAGTATTGCGGTTTGCATTCACAGAACCACGCAGCGTAATAGCTACACGCTTGACTTTAGGGAAGCGGCGCATCAACTGCCGACACACACTTTCAAAGCGCACCGCTTCGATTTCCCCTCCGGTATGTGCCACATCAAAATTACCTTCAGGCTTTATCCCGAATACCTTTTCTGCATCCTCCTCATTTCCGAGAACGAGGTCGCAACCCGATACCAACTCCGGCATGACTTCAGCTGCGCTCTTTCCATATTTCCAAAGGTTCTTGCGGTAATTCAGGTCGCATGACACAGGCACATCCATGCGTATGGCTGAGTTTATGGCTTCCCAGCAAACCTCCGCAGCTCCTTGGCTGATAGCCGGGGTAATCCCCGACCAGTGGAACCAGTCTGCCCCGTCCAATACGCGCTCCCAATTTATCATACCAGGCGCTATTTCGGCTACCGCCGAATGGGCACGGTCGTAAATCACTTTACTGGGACGGGCTACCGCCCCAGTCTCCAAAAAATAGATTCCCATCCGTTCCCCTCCGCGCAACACGTAGTCTGTCTTTACTCCATGACGATGCAGGTCGCACAGGCAAGCATCCGCAATGTCATTATAAGGAAGACGGGTGACGAACTGCGCCTCTATCCCGAAATGTGCAAGAGATACGGCGACATTAGCTTCTCCTCCGCCAAACGTAGCATTCAATTCATTGGCTTGGCTGAAGCGCAGGTATCCCGGTGTTGCAAGACGGAGCATCACCTCGCCAAAAGTCACTATCCTTTTCATCTTTGAAATCACATAAAGTTAAAATACCGTTTCGCATTATAGTAGCAAATATCCGCTACCATTTTCTTTATAAAATCCATTTCGCTCGCCGGCAGCTTGCCAGCTTCGAGGTCTTCGCCTATAAGATTGCACAGGATGCGGCGAAAATACTCGTGCCGAGGATAAGACAGAAAACTACGGGAATCCGTAAGCATCCCGATAAAGCGGCTGAGCAGCCCCATTGCCGAAAGCGCATTAAGTTGCTTGCGGATGCCGTCTTCCTGATCAAGAAACCACCATGCGGCACCCAGTTGCATCTTCCCGGGGAAAGAACCATCGTTGAACGTGTATGCCATTGTGGTGAGGACTTCGTTGTCTTTCGGATTCAGGCTATAGAGTATAGTTTTTGCAAGTTTTCCCTCACTATCGAGCCTGTCGAAGAAGCGGTGACCCGCGATGGCGCAATTCACTTCCATGATAGCGTCGAATCCTGTGTCGGATCCAACCGCCGTGAACATCCTCGAACAGTTGTCACGTATCACACTGATGTGGTACTGTTGCGCCCAGCCCTGTTCGGCATCCATCACCGCCAAATCGTGCAACAGCGCGCTCTTGTATTTGTGTGCTTCCTCCAATTCCAATGCCTTACCCGCGAGCAGGCGGGCGAAAGCATTCTCTATTTCCCTGTCGGTATAGTCATCGGCGTAAAAGTTGTCGAGCCCGTGGTCGGAAAGGCGGCATCCCGCTTCCGAGAAGAAAGTCTGTCGAATCCTGAGGGCATCGAGCAAATCGCGGTAAGAGCGGATTTCCATACCGGCAGCTTCCGAAAGACGGGCTATATATATAATGTATTGCGACGGGTTGCCGGTTGCGAGCAGTTTATCGGGTCTCCACGCCGGGTAGACTTTTGTTTGCAGGTTATTGTCGTCCGCTATCTGCCGGTGATATTCCAGCGAGTCCGCAGGGTCGTCGGTGGTACACAGCACTTCGACATTGCACCTTCGGAGCAACGCCTGCGTGCTGAATTCGTCCGTTTGCAGCATCTCGTTGCATGCCGCGTAGATTCCGGGGGCAGTTTCAGGCTTCAACAGCGTATCTATGCCGAAAATACGGCTAAGCTCCAAATGCGTCCAATGGTAGAGCGGGTTGCGCATCGTGTAAGGCACAGTCCCTGCCCACGCCTCGAATTTCTCGTAATCACCCGCAGTTCCTGTGATGAATTCCTCAGCGATGCCGTTCCCGCGCATTGCACGCCATTTGTAGTGGTCCCCGCCAAGCCAAATCTCCGTGAGATTACGAAACCGGTGGTTCGTGGCAATCAATTCGGGGTTAAGATGGCAATGGTAGTCGATGATAGGCAAATGTTCCGCGCTTTCATGGTACAGCTCCCTCGCGTAGTCGTTTGCCAGCATGAAATCTTTATGGATGAACATATTTGTACGGTGATTTGCGTGTCAACGGTACTCGATTTAATTCGGAAACAAATATACGGTAAAAATCAACAACGCAAGTGCGGGCAATGATTATTTGTGTGAATATTCTTTCCCGACGAGGCGGATTCTTCTTCAAGAATAATCGACAATACGACAAAAGCGTAAATATACAAATATGTCAGAAGAGGAAGCTACCGTATAGACAGCGTGGCGATGGTCTCTTCATACGACACGAAAGCTCTTTACACAAGGGAAATATTATTCTTCAGAGTATGCAATGACGAAAACAAATATCATCTTACACCACATTACTTGTTATATCTCCTATCACACAATTTGGTTACTTTACAATTTTGTCCTACTTTCCCGAATAGTTTGTAACAATGACACAAGCCTAAAGCGCACAGTTCCGTAGAAAAATAAGATTTTCCACACAAGCCCGCCACCCGTATGCGCATAATTCCCTACCTTTGCCGGAAGTTAACCGTGTGCCCGCCCGAGCCACACGAACAAGAAGTTTCATCAATTAAAAGACAAGGACAAATGAAGAAAATCGCACTCCTGTTCCTCGCCGCCACCCTCTTCACGGGGACGAGCTGCGGCCAGAGAAAGGCTGAGGCGCAGCCTGCCACGCAGGAAACCCCGGCTGCCGGAAACTACAAGGTGAAGACCATCGACAGCACCCTCACCGGAGACGACATCCTCAACGCCATCACCGCCGACTATAAGGGCAAAGTGGCGCTCATCGACTTCTGGGCCACATGGTGCGGCCCCTGCCGCAGGGCAATGACGGAAATCGATTCCATCAAGCCCGAACTGATGGAACAAGGTGCCGTATTCGTTTACGTGACCGGCGAGACATCGCCCGAAGAAACGTGGCAGGAGATGATTAAGAACATCGACGGCGAACACTACCGCCTGACCAACGCACAGTGGAACGACCTCTGCAAACGCTTGCAGATACCCGGCATCCCGAGCTATATGCTCCTCGGGAAGGACGGTAGCGTGGCATACAGCAACCTGACGGAGGGAGGCTATCCCGGCAACGAACTCATCAAGGCCGAGATAGAGAAAGCCCTGCAATAACGGCGCGTGCCGGAAACAGACGGCCGCCCGCAGAAAAACAACCGCCCCGCAACCCCGGCGACATCCGGGAAGCGGGGCGGTTTTTGCGTAGCAACCGGCAGGGCATGGCCGCTTCACTCCTCCGAAGTCCGCCAATAGTTCGGGACGAACGACTTGTACGCCTCGTCCTGCGGGCGGCCACGGAGTTCCCACGACAGATAGAGGATCTTGGCCACGGCGAACTGGAAACCCGCGTCGCGTTGCAACTTGCGCAGCGACGGCGAACGTGTCAGGCGTTTCATCCTCTTGTGGTTCGTCAACGCCGAGCGGGCGAACAGGTCGTCCACGTAGGCACGCACGTCTCCGCCATACTTGGTCTGGATGTCCCCATAGATGACGGGCAGCGCGGAGGCCGTGTCGCGGAACGCTTCCAACTGCTGCACGAACTTCTCCTTCTCCGCCGCCTCGTCATACGACGGGTCGGAATGGATAGCCCGGTATATCTGCTTTATCTCACGAGCCTGATTGAAAGCTACCAAGTAGCGGTAATTATTAGATAGTTGATAATTTCCGAAATCCCGACCAATTCCTGACATCACGGAGGAATCACCTATGTACTTCGCCTCATCCGCCAACGGCTTCCCCGTCTGATAGAACGGGACGTAACAGCTGTCGAAAAGGCATTCTCCATGAATTATGCCCGGGGTAAGAACCACGACACCCGGCTCCACTCCCGGAGGAACGGTGTCAGGCGTGCCGACCGGCACCACAGTATCCGGTTGCGACACGAACAGTAAGGAAA
>CAYZTO010000102.1:0-8245 GCA_964481365.1 uncultured Parabacteroides sp.
GCAGGGTGTTTTTTTCTTCTCCGCTTCGCGGGGAAAGAATTGTAGCCCGTTTTTTTGTTCTCCGCTTCGCGGGGAAAAGATTTTCACCGGAAAATCCATTTAAAAAACCTTGGCGAAAGGAGATAAAAAATCTTACGGGAAAACGAGAGGGGCAACAGATAAAGTAATATATTTGCAATTCTTATAAATGTAATATCAACGAAAAATTATGAAGAGAGCGAAAGTTTATCTGGCAGTGGCATTGTCTTCGCTGGCATTCGCCTCATGCGAAGGACCGGCGGGACCTATGGGACCTGAAGGACCGGCTGGCGTCGGGACGAACTGGAAAGTTTACGACAACATCGTGGTCGATAGCGAAGATTGGATATTGATTCAGGACGCGGACGGCTCGCACCCGCGCTACATGGCGGAAGTCAGCTTGTACGACCTCACGGACGAAGAATTTGAGTTCGTGTACACCGATGGCACGTTTGGCGGGTATGTCTATAAAGACATGGGGGTTGAAACACAGACTCCCCTGCCGTATATCGTACACCGCGAATCGGTGGATGACCAAGGCTACGTCCTGACGTGGGAAGAAACATACGATTTCGACTACGCGCCTGGCTCGGTCGCCTTCTATGCGACGTACAGCGATTTCTTCGTCGAGCAGCGTCCGCCGTCGATGGTTTTCCGCGTGGTGCTGATGTGGTAGGGAAAACAGATTCGTATAGCATAAATGTTGATGATGGAAAAAGGAAAGGATGCAAGGATAAGCGCAGCTATCGACCGCCTGTCGGACGAGGCTTCGTACCAAAAGCTCTTCCATGCTTACCGGGATGAAGAGGCTTTGCCTTCGGCGGAAAGGCTGGGGGAGGTGGTAAACTTGTGCCGTGCTATCCTCTTCCCGGGGTATTACGGAAAGACCCGTGTGTGCCGGCAGACCATACGTTACCATACCGGGGTAATGGTTGAAAGGCTTGACAGGGTATTGTCGGGAGAAATATATGCCGGACTCTGCTTTGCAGACCCCGACTGCCCCCAGTGCAACGAAGAAGCATTGTGGAAACGGGCTTCCGAGCTTTCGGGGTGTTTCATTTCGGCGTTACCGGCGATGCGCGACGTCCTCGCGACCGACGCTGAGGCGAACTACGATGCCGACCCGGCAGCGGAAAACCTCAGTGAGGTGATATTCTGTTATCCCGGCTTCCGGGCTATCGTCAATTACAGGATAGCGCACGAGCTTTACCGGCTGGGAGTGCCTTACATCCCGCGAATCATCACGGAGATGGCGCATTCTGAAACCGGAATAGATATTCACCCCGGTGCGGAAATCGGGCATCACTTTGCAATAGACCACGGGACCGGGACGGTGATAGGGGAGACAAGTGTCATCGGGAACTATGTCCGCATATTCCAAGGAGTAAGCCTTGCAGGTGAAAAACTTCCGCCCGACGAGTGCGGGAACACGATTCGGGGAGTTGCGCGGCATCCGGTGGTAGGGAATCATGTTACAATCTATTCTAATGCCACGCTGATAGGCAGGATACATATCGCCGACGGGACGGTAATCCAAGGCAACCGGTGGGTGTGCTCGTCTATCGGATGATGATTTGTAGGAATCATATTATAAGGAAATAAACAATAATAAAACAAACAAAACGCGACGGATGGCAAGAGACATGCTGGCACGACTGGGATAATTCGCCCGCTGTTTGTTGTCCATTGTCAAATAACAAACAATGAACGAGACATTCGAAATGGTCGCCAAAACCCTTTACGGGTTGGAGGACACACTTGCTGAAGAGCTGCAATCCTTGCACGCCGACAATGTGGAAGCAGGGAAGCGCATGGTTTCTTTCACAGGAAACAAGGAGATGCTCTATCGCGCCAATTTTTGTTGCCGGACGGCATTGCGCATCTTGGTGCCGGTCTATCACTTTAAGGCGCGTGATGCCGGAACCGTATATAAGGAAGCGAAGAAGGTAGAGTGGGAAAAATACCTTACGCTCGATATGACTTTTGCTGTTGATTCGGTTATATATTCAGAGGACTTCAACCATTCCAAGTTCGTAGCCTATCGGACAAAAGATGCGATTGTGGATTATTTCTTCGAGAAGTATCAACGTCGTCCGTCCGTGCGGGTGAATAACCCCGACGTTTATATAAACATCCACATCTCGCATAATGATTGCACGCTTTCCCTCGACAGCTCCGGCGAGAGTTTGCATAAACGCGGCTATCGGGTGGGACAAACTGAGGCCCCGCTTAATGAAGTCCTTGCCGCCGGGATGATTCTCAAGACCGGATGGCGCGGTGAATCCCATTTCGTAGACCCCATGTGCGGCTCCGGAACTCTTCTAATAGAGGCGGCGCTTATCGCGCGGAACATCGCGCCGGGAATCTACCGGAAGGAATTTGCTTTCCAGAAGTGGGTGGATTATGACAGCGAGCTGTTTGAACAAATATACAACGACGACAGCCAAGAGCGTGACTTCAACTATAAATGCTATGGGTCGGACATCTCTCCGCAGGCTATAGAGGTTGCCCGCAGGAATGTGCGTAATGCCGGGCTCATGAAATGTATAGAGCTCGAAGTGAAACCGTTCCAACAGTACGAGGAAGCCCCGCAACCCGGAATCTTGGTGACGAATCCGCCGTACGGAGAACGTCTTAACGTCCGCGATATGCTCGGGCTTTACTCCATGATAGGTGAACGGTTGAAGCATGTATTCACCGGTTACGACGCTTGGGTTCTAAGCTACAAGGAGGAATTCTTCGACAAGATAGGACTTCATGCTTCCGACCGCATGAAGCTGATGAACGGTTCGTTGGAATGCGAGTACAGGCATTATGAAATCTTCGAGGGGAAGAAAAAGGATTTCAAAGCTCAGATGGCAGGGAAAGCTCCGGAAAGAAGTCGAGCCGACGGCAGAGGCGGGAAGGATTTTTCATCGGGAAAACCGTTCCGCGACCGTGACCGCAAGAATTGGAAGCCGGAAAAGAGGAAACCCCGTTTCGAGGTATCTCATCATGAAGAGGATAGAGGTCGCCGCAGCCGTCATGAAGAGAAACGTCCGGCGAAAATGCGTTACCGCGATAACACCGACCGTAAAAAGGATGACAAAAAATGGAAATTATCAGAGAGAAAGAAAGGACGCCGTTATGAAGATTAGGTATTTGATAGCAAGTTTGTTTTTCCTTCCATTAACTATAATGGCACAAAAACAGGATTTAACCCTCCAGGAGTTGATTCCGGGAGGAAAAAATTACGGGAAGTTTGTCCCTGAGAATCTTTCCCAACTCCAATGGATAGGGGACAAGTTCCTTTATGAGGAAAAGGACGCGCTCGTGTGTGCTGCTCCGGGGAAAACGCCCGAAACACTGCTCGACCGCCGTTCTTTGAACAACAGTCTGGCGGAATCCGGACTCGACACCCTGTCCCGCATCCCTCGCTTCGAAGTTCCCTTTGCAGACCGCCCGGTCATTGCTTTTACAAACAAAGGACACCGTATCCACTATGATGTAAATGAACATAAAATCGTTTCAGACTATACGCTGCCCAAGGAAGGCGGTAATTTCGACTTTTGCCCGTCCAACGGACGCCTTGCATTTACAGAAGGGCAGAACCTGAAGATACTTTCACCCGACGGGTCGGTAGTTCCGGTTACAACGGAGACTGAACCCGGCATCGTGTGCGGGACTTCCGTCCACCAAAATGAGTTCGGCATCCGGAAGGGGACATTTTGGTCTCCCCAAGGTTCCGCGCTCGCCTTTTACAGAATGGATGAAAGCATGGTAACTGATTATCCCTTCGTGAATATAGACTCCCGTGTGGCAAAATCTGAACCCCACAAGTATCCGATGGCAGGAATGAAGAGCCACCACGTCACAATCGGGGTGTACAACATAGATTCGGGCAAAACAATCTGGCTCAAAACAGGCGTGCCCAAAGAAAAGTACCTTACGAACATTGCCTGGAGCCCGGACGAGAAAGATATTTACGTTGCAGAGTTGAACCGTGGGCAGGATACCATGAAAATGGTTGCTTATTCGGCCATCACCGGCGAGCGGAAGGGAGTTTTGTTTACCGAAACGGACGCACACTACGTGGAGCCGCAACATCCCGCCCTTTTTATCCCCGGCAAGCAGGATGAATTCATTTGGCAGAGCGAACGGGACGGTTTCAACCACCTGTATTTATATAATACGAAGGGAGAAATGTTGCGCCAACTCACGCAGGGCGAATGGGTAGTCCTTTCCGTGGACGGTTTCGACGCGAAGGGTGAAAATCTTTTCTTTACCGCGACCCGCCCGCACCCGCTCAGCTCAGATTCCGCCGGTTCCCCGCTTTGCGTGACGAACTGGAAGCTCAACCTGACGAAAGAAAGTGATGCCGTCTGCCTGAACCATGAGTCCCTGATAGGGAATGGAGTACACAGCGCGCAGGTCAGCCCCTCCGGGAAGTTCGTAATAGACAATTACTCGTCGTGGGACATTCCCCGGAAGATAGTAATTACCGACACCAGGCGCAACAAGGTGTTGCAAACGCTCCTAACTGCAAAGAACCCCTACGAAGGATACATTATGCCGGAGGTAGAACGCGGCACCATCAAGGCTGCGGACGGGGAAACGGACTTAAATTACTTCCTCGTCAAGCCGACAGACTTCGACAGCACGAAAAAGTATCCCGTCATCGTGTATGTGTACGGCGGACCGCACGCACAACTGGTCACCGGCTCGTGGATGGGCGGGGTAAGCGGCTGGGATATATTCATGGCGCGTCGCGGGTACATTCTGTTCACGGTAGATGGTCGCGGCTCGGCGAACAGGGGGCACGCGTTCGAGGCAATTATCCACCGCAACCTCGGGGTGAACGAAATGGCAGACCAAGTAAAGGGCGTCGAGTTCCTCAAGTCGAAACCTTTCGTCGATTCTACGCGCATCGGGGTGCATGGATGGAGTTATGGGGGATTTATGACTACCAACCTCATGTGTTCATACCCGGAACTGTTCAAAGCCGGTGTCGCCGGGGGTCCGGTGATTGATTGGAGCAACTATGAGATAATGTACGGCGAGAGGTACATGGACCGTCCGCAGGAAAATCCGGAAGGCTACCGCAATGCGAACCTCAAGCTGAAGGCAAAGAACCTCCGCGGGCGTTTGCTGTTGATTCATGGGGACGTAGACCCGGTCGTGGTGTGGCAGCACAGTCTCGGCTTCTTGAAAGCCTGCGTCGATGGCGGGACGTATCCTGACTACTTCGTCTATCCACGCCACGAGCACAATGTGCGGGGAAAAGACCGTCCGCATCTGTACCAACTCATCACGCGGTATTTTGATGACCATTTAAAATAACATACTACAAACCGAATGCTGCGGGCGGGACGGCGGAATCTATGTTTCCCGTCTGTCCGCAGTTCTTTTTTTTAATAAAAACGATATTATGAACGTCTTATTATTAGGTTCAGGCGGCAGGGAACACGCGCTCGCCTGGAAGATTGCACAAAGTCCGAAAGTAAAGAACCTTTACATCGCGCCGGGTAATGCTGGGACTGCCCTCGAAGGCACAAACGTCCCGGTGAAGGCAGATGATTTTGCAGGAATCAAACAATTCGTGCTGCACAACGGAGTTTCGTTGGTCGTGGTGGGTCCCGAAGACCCGTTGGTCAAAGGAATCTACGATTATTTCCGTGATGACGCGGAGTTATGCGACATTCCCGTCATCGGTCCGAGCAAAGACGCCGCGCAGCTCGAAGGAAGCAAGAACTTCGCGAAAGCATTCATGGCGGAGTATGGAATCCCGACCGCACGGTACTTCACCGTCACTGCGGGGAACATAGAAGAGGGCAAAAGATTCCTCGAAACACTCCCGTCGCCATACGTCCTGAAAGCCGACGGCCTCGCAGCCGGGAAGGGCGTGTTGATTCTCGACAGCCTCGAAGATGCAAAACGCGAGTTGGAAGCCATGTTGGGCGGCAAATTCGGCGCAGCCGGCAACGTTGTCGTTATTGAAGAGTTCATGAAGGGCATCGAATGCTCGGTCTTCGTACTTACCGACGGCAAAAACTACAAGGTGCTGCCCGTGGCGAAGGATTATAAACGCATCGGAGAGGGCGACACAGGGCCGAATACAGGCGGAATGGGAGCGGTTTCTCCGGTTCCCTTCGCGACCGACGACTTTATGCTGAAGGTAGAAGAGCGCATCATCCGTCCGACAATAAACGGGCTGCTCGACAGGAAGCTCGACTACAAGGGTTTCATCTTCCTTGGGCTTATGAATATAGGCGGCGACCCGTTTGTGGTTGAATACAACTGCCGGATGGGCGACCCCGAAACTCAGGTGGTAATCCCAAGGATAAAATCGGACATCATCGACCTGTTTGAAGGGATAGTTTCGCAGGATTTGGACAAGCGCGTGCTGGAGATAGACTCCCGCGTGGCGACAACTGTTGTCCTCGTGAGCGGCGGATACCCCGGAGCGTATGAAAAGGGAAAGACCGTCTGCGGGCTTGACAAAGTTGAGGATTGTACAGTGTTCCACGCCGGCACTGCCGTTTCCCTTGGCGGGGTAATCACGTCGGGCGGGCGCGTCCTTGCCCTCACGGGGATGGGAAACAGCATTCCCGATGCGTTGGGGCATTCTTTCGAAGCGGCAAAACAGATAAACTTTGAGGGGAAATATTTCCGGTCAGACATAGGGGCAGACCTCATGCGCCTGTAGCCTTTCCGTCTGTAAGGAAATAAAAATGAAGCAACCGGAATGTAGAATTTTTTTCACAAAACCCCCTACCGCCGGTTGCTTCCCTGTTTAATGAAATCAGTTTTATGCAAATCTCAAATGACTGTGTGAATTAATGGAGTATTATTATCTACTTTATTCCTTGCATTTTCATTGTACGACAGGACCATCATCATCCGACGGCTTGTCCGTGTCTTCCCCGCCGTCCGAATCTTCGTCCTCGTCGCGGCTTCCGCGCATATTCCTTGCCGCACGCATATCCTCCACCAGTTTTGTCACTTCCCGGATGAAAGTAGAAGCATCCTCGTTCGGTTCGAGTATGTTCGTAGCGTTCGCTTGTGCATTTATGTCGTCGATTAGCTCCTTTGCTTCGGCGGCAGTATCGTCCGCCGTCACTTTTTCAGACTTCATGTTGCGCCTTGCAGTCCTCTGCGCCGCGAGTTGCTGGTATTTGTTGTTCAAAACTTCAAGCTCGTCGAGCAGGCTGCTTATCGCGAGCGTGGAAATGTCCTCTGCGTACTCTTCTTTCCTTGCGTCTTGGAGCAAACCCATTATGATGGCCGATTTCTGCCCTGTCGGATAGTTGTAAATGCCCTCGTAGGGCGATAACTCAACTGCAAGATGTTTGGCAGCCTCCCGCTCGGTCGCGAGGGGAAGAACCGACCAGTTGAGAGTACGGCTCACGATGTATTGGGCTATTCTCGTCCGGTCTGTATCCACTTCCTGCATCTCGGCGGTTTCTGCGCTCGCGCGGGTTTGCATCGTCAGCCCCTGTAGGGTGAGACTCAGCTCTTCCAAACGGTCTAACTGCTCTTGCTTGAGGTTTATCGCGTCGAGGTTATACTCGTCGTCGCTTTGCACGCTGGGATACTCCGGGTCGGAAGACTCCGCCTTGCGCGGGATAAGTGAAATATACCTTACTATAAAGTTTACCTTCTCTGCTTTGTTAAGGTTTCTCCAAGAGAAATCCGGTATCAATGTGTATGAACCCATATTCTAATGATTTAAAGTTATCAGTTTGTTTGCAGTATGCATTTGTCTAATAAATAAAATCTCTTTTCAGAGTGCAAGGTACGAATTATTTTTTAATAAACAATACAAAGCGCGTGAAAAATATAATTTATTTTCGGCAGAAGTAGTTTTTATTGCCATGCCTGTTACTACCTTCCGGCAGGAAATTTACTTCGCGGGCGTGGTTTATACTTTCCTCCAGCCGGAAATGAGTTTCGCGGGCGCGATTTATACTTTCCTCTGTCGGGAAATGAATTTCGCGGGCGTGGTTTATACTTTCCTCTGTCGGGAAATGAATTTCGCGGGCGTGATTTATATTTTCCCCTGTCGGGAAATGAATTTCGCGGGCGCGATTTATATTTTCCTCTGTCGGGAAATAAGTTTCGCGGGCGTGATTTATATTTTCCTCTGTCGGGAAATAAATTTCGCGCAACGTGGGGATACTTTTGCCTGTTTGGAAGTAACCCGCCGCTGCGCGAATGATAGTTTTGCCCGGCAGGAAGGGTGCAGCCC
>CAYZTO010000103.1:0-5523 GCA_964481365.1 uncultured Parabacteroides sp.
AGAGATACAATAAAATAGCAAACTCTTCCTGTCAACTTTATATTCGTTGATAAGAAGAGTTTGTTGTTTTATGAATCTACAATGTGTACTTTATCGGATGCTTACATAAAAGGGATATTATCTCGATATACCTTTTCGCTGGATAAAATGTTGCATTAGGGAAAATGCAGTTGTAAATCAGGAGTTATTATCAGACAGAAGAGGATAGGTAGTGAAATCATCAACTAATGTGCAAATGTACAACGACATCATTAAAAAAGAACCTCCAATCAACAGACTTCATTTTTTACTACGAAGTTGCTGATGGAGGTTTTGTCCTAAAATACACAAATATTTTTTAGAATAGTGATGATTAGCCTCGATTTGCAAAGTATTTAATGAATTGTACACGCTCGTACATAGCCGGATTAGCGATATTTGCGTAGCTTAACCGCCCACGGAACTCATCGACAGATTGAAAATTCATCATATGCATCCATTCTTCCATACATGTCAGAATTTGAGAAATGATTTCGCTGCCGTGAGTATAGACTGCGCTGCACAGTTGTACTGTGGTTGCACCCGCTAAAAGGCATTTTATTACATCTTCCCAATCATGAATGCCTGTCGAAGAAGCAATACTTATGCCCGGTACTTTTCCTGAAACTACGGCAGTCCATCGGATAGTGTCGCTCAAATCAGAATGATGGCTAAATACTTGTCCGGATACGAGTTGCATGGAATTTATGTCAATATCCGGCTGATAAAAACGGTTGAAGAGTACTACACCATCGGCACCATTTGCTTTTAATATATTCACAAGTGCAGGAACATTGCCTAAATATTTGCCAATTTTGATGATTATGGGGATAGATATGGTTTCTTTAACTCTACGAAGTAGGCGTATGTACATATTGTAGGCGTTCTCTACATTATAAGTTAAATTGGTTTCGAGGGAGAAAACATTCAATTCCAATGCATCGGCACCGGCTAATTCTATTTGCTTGGCGAAGTCTATCCATGAATCTGCCTTATAACAATTAATGCTTGCAATAATGGGAATGGAGCAAAGAGCTTTTGTTTTTTGTATGATTTCCAGATAATTGTTTATTTGGTGCATCTTTGCGTAAGTGCGTATGTAATCTTCAGCTTCGGGATAATATTCGTTAAGCATCAGTGTGTCACTCTGCATTTCAATCTGTTCTTCAAAAAGCGACTTCAACACAATTGCTCCTGCACCGGCTTTTTCATATTCCTTATTACGTTCCGGATTGATAGTTAATCCAGAGCTTCCTATGATAATGGGATTACGAAGAGTAAGCTTTGCATATTTTGTTTTTAGGTCTGTCATGTCTGATTATTTTTAATGTCTCACAAATGTAAATAAATATTTGTTCGTTGCAATTAGTTTATCCGTGAAAAATTCACTGTTGCCGTATGCCGAAGATGTTCGTTCCGATGCGTACCATTGTGCTTCCTTCTTCAATAGCAATATTATAATCGTGGCTCATACCCATTGATAAATCTTTAAAATCGGGTTTGTCTTGAAAATATTGCGCTTTCAACTCACGGAAGAGTGTTGCAAGTTTTCGGAACTCGGAACGTACACGATTCATATCGTTGGTAAGTGATGCCATACCCATTAATCCGCCTATGCTGATGTTTTTAAAATCGGACAAATCGCAGGATAGCATGGAGTGGCACTCTTCAGGAGTCATGCCATGTTTTGTCTCTTCTTGTGCAATGTGAATTTCCAGTAATATACGTATAATGCGGTTATGCTTTGCTGCTTGCCTGTTCACTTCCTCTAACAATCTAAAGGAATCTATGCTGTGGATGGTGTGTATGAATGGTGCGATGTCTTTTACTTTATTTGTTTGCAATGTTCCAATAAAGTGCCATTCTATATCTGTTGGCAACACCTTCTGCTTAGCTACCAGCTCTTGTGCACGGCTTTCCCCGAAGATTCTCTGTCCTGCTCCATACGCTTCGGTTAAAGCATCTACAGTATGAAACTTGGAAACAGCGATAAGCGTTACTTGTTGTGGGAGGGAAGCCCGAATCATCTGAATATTTTCAGTAATCTTACTCATATCATTCCAAATTTTTCATCTGTATTTAGCGTATCCTTTTATGATTTAGGTTGGTCAGAAATACGGTTTGCATCGAAAGGAAAAACATCCATTAATGCTGTTTCTGTTACTGACGAAATAGTATAGTCCGCTAAAGTACTTTTCATACCTTCTTCCAATATGGAGATAGATTCTTTCAATGTACACGCTTGTACAAGCATTTGGGCTGCTGTTTTCTTCTCCGCACCGCTTTTTTCATCAAGGGTAATGAAGTATATTTTGAATTTGTAGTAACGATCACCATTTTCGTTAAAGAATAGTTCAGAGATACGGGCTCGTTTAATATCAGTTACAGTAAACTCACCTGTAATATAGGGACGTATTTCTTCTATAATTCTAGTTTCGGCTTCTGTGAATGATAGTGCATCTACCAGATATGGTTCTGTTACTTTCTTTTGCATTCCGTTTTCAAGTACCTTGTCATAAGATACTTTACATTCAAACCAATTATGCATGAGTTAGTCTTTTTATGTCTATTAATATGCAGGAGAAGTTCTTAATTTTGATCTTTTAAAATGATATCGTGTGCACCACCTTCCACAATGCTGGTAGAAGACACCAATGTGATTTTTGCGTTTTTCTGCAAATCCTTAATGGTAATTGAGCCGCAACTGCACATTGTTGCTTTAATTTTCCCCAATGTAGTTGCAAGATTGTCTTTCATCTTTCCTGCGTATGGAACATAGCTATCGACACCTTCTTCAAACTTAAGGACTTCACTTCCGCCCATATCATATCGTTGCCAATTTTTAGCTCGGTTTGAACCTTCTCCCCAATATTCTTTTACGAAATTGTTTCCGATTTTCAATTTTTTTGTAGGTGACTCGTCAAAGCGGGCAAAGTAGCGACCCATCATTAGAAAATCAGCACCCATTGCAAGAGCAAGAACCATGTGATAATCATGTACCAACCCACCATCACTACAGATAGGAATGTATTCGCCGGTCTTATGGAAATATTCATCGCGTGCTTGAGCAACGTCAATTAAAGCAGTGGCTTGTCCTCTTCCTATGCCTTTCTGTTCACGAGTTATACAGATGGAACCTCCACCGATACCGACTTTTATGAAGTCTGCCCCTGCATCAGCCAGATAATTAAAGCCATCTTTATCTACTATGTTTCCGGCACCCACTAGTATATTATCTCCGTATGTATCTTTAATCCAACGCAATGTGTCATATTGCCATTCTGAGTATCCATCAGAAGAATCGATGCATAGTACATCCACTCCTGCTTCTATCAGTGCGGGAACACGTTCTTTGTAATCGCGGGTATTGATACCGGCGCCGACCAACAATGTTTTGTCTTTATCAGAAAGTTCATACGGATTTTCTCTGTGGCTGTCGTAATCTTTGCGGAATACAAAATAATGTAAATTCTGATTTTGGTCTATGATAGGGAGAGTATTCAATTTATGTTTCCAAATGATTTGGTTCGCTTCGGAGAGTGTAACTCCCAATTCTCCGACAAACAATTTGGAAAACGGTGTCATGAAATCCTTGACTTTAGTATCGTGTGAATCTTTTTCTTGCCGGTAGTCTCGGCTGGTCACCATACCCAATAATTTGCCATTTGGCGTACCATCTTCCGTTATGCCAATAGTGGAATGTCCGGTTCTTTTGACAAGTTCAATTACGTCTGCGAGAGTATTCTCCGGGGTAAGATTTGAGTCGCTTACTACGAATCCGGCTTTAAATTTCTTTACTTTACGCACCATTTCCGCCTGGCTTTCGATGGGTTGTGAGCCAAAGATAAAAGACAAACCTCCATTGTGCGCTAATTCTATGGCCAATTCTGGGCCGGAAACAGACTGCATTATTGCTGATACGAATGGGATATTCAGTTCGATTCTAGACTTTTCGCCATCTTTATATCTGATAAGTGGAGTTTTAAGTGAAACATTATCAGGTTGGCAGGCTTTTGTTGTTAATCCTGGAATAAGAAGGTATTCGCCAAAAGTTCTAGAGACATCGGTTAAGTAAATTGCCATAAGATTCTATTTTAATTCAATGCGCAAAAGTACAAATTTTACAATAAACTCAATATTCCCTATCGCAATAATAGTCAATCATTCTTAGGATGGCACGTTGGCAAGCAGGGCAAAAATCTTTCAAGTCATTCATCATGCAGTGTTGCATCGGGCGATAGATACCTTTTGATACATATCCTCCGCCTTCATACACTCCGAGTTTGTTTTCGTTTTCCGGCGTGGTGGGAGTCGGGATTGGGGTATCTTCATCCATCAAGTCTTTCCATTTGCTGTCGAAATCTTTGAGTGTCGTGATGTTGGGTTCCCAAGGTTCATAGTCTAAATTGTAAAACTCTGAATAGGCGACCTCTGAAGAATAGTATTCGTCACCTAAACCTGCGAAGCTATGTCCGAACTCATGGGTAAACACTTCCGGAGTTTTCGGGTGTCCGGCTGTACCGCATGCATAGAAATTATACATTCCTCCTCCTCCGTAGGTATCTGCATTTATGAGTATAAATATGGCATCAGTGGGCACATTCCATACTGCATCGCGAATCGGCTTCATGTCTTTGGTGGTCAGATATCTGTCCACTCCGAAAGTATAATAGCCTGTATTCAGTGCAGTATTTTTAAAAATGCCTTTACCGGAATAGTCTGTACCTGATTCTTCAGAATCAATTGCCACAGCCCAGATATTGAAGTCGTCACGCCTTTGGTCGTAGGGCGCGGTTTTGAACAATGCCTCGGCAAAGCGACGGGAATCAGCTATGAACTGTTCTTCTTCTTCTTTTGTATATCCTTCCGCTACAAATACTAAATCAACTTTTTCCGCAGAGTCTCCGTTGTGCAGTATGGAGACAACCCTGTTTTCTTTTAGTTTCCCACGGTCGATAAAGATGCTCGCCGGGTCAATTGTTGTTTTCATAAGCGGATGGAACTGCATATCTTTTCGATCACGCGCAGTTAGTTCGATTATAACTTCTTGTTTAGGATATGGAATTGATATACTGTTATTCCATGCTTGGCTTTCATGCTTGGCTTGATCGGTAGTCTGCCATTCTTCGAATAGGGTGTTGAACCCACGTGAATAAATTAGTTGGTTTGTTGTTTTGTCATATACATTTACATAATAACCTCCATAACAGAAACGATCTATGAGATTTTTCTTAGGGCCGCTCCATATAGGTTCTTCGCGTAGTTGTTGGATTGCCGCATATTGTGCATCTGCATTCCCGCTGAGTGCAAAATCAACTCGTAAACTTTTGGGTTCAAAATATTGTTCAAAAGAAATATTTTGTGATTGTGCCGAAAAAGTAAATATGGAAGTGGCAGCATAAAGTAATAGTGTCTTTTTCATCTTTTTGTATTGTATGAATATAGTTTTCTCCCGCAAATTTAGATATAAATCACGATTTGTATGCCGGTGCGATAAGAAAAAGC
>CAYZTO010000103.1:5623-8226 GCA_964481365.1 uncultured Parabacteroides sp.
GCACTGTGGCAAAATTGGAGGGAGGAAAAATTTTTGAGAAAGAGGCTTTTTCTTGGTTGTCCGGTCAGTTTTAAGGCGGGCAGGCGCGAATCACCGCGCCTGCCTTTTTCTGCAACTCAGGGAAAACCACAATATGTAGGCAAAAGCCAAAAGTGGTATGACGAAGCCGTACGCCATGTCGTTTGCGCCAATCCATCCCATTAAAACAGGGCTGAAAGCTCCTCCGGCGACTCCCATTACAATGTAGGACGATGCGCGCTTCGTATGCACTCCCATCCCTTCGAGTCCTAATGCAAAAATCGTCGGGAACATTATCGACATGAAGAAAAAGGATGCGTAGAGTGCGTATAGCGATATGCTTCCGAAACTCGCCACTACAAGAGCCATGCAGGTGATGTTGGCTCCGGAATAGAGGAGTAAGAGCTTTGCAGGGCGGATGCGTTGCATCACAAAGCTTCCGCTGAGCCTTCCGACCATAAATAAAGCCATGCCGCCGAAAGCCAGTATTCGGGAGGCTTTCACGTTGGAGATTTCCGGCTGCGTCTCGGTAACGTAGTTTATGAAGAAGCTGAATATGCCTGTTTGCGCCGCGCAATAGCAAAACTGTGCGATGACAGCCCTCACGAACTGGCGGTTGCGCCATATCGACAGGGTAGGGGTCATTTCCCTAATTGCCGAGGCTTTGTTGGGGAATGCTTCTTTCATCGTTTCTTCTTTTATTTCAGGCAGGCGGACGAAAGTGAACATCACTGCCACGAACAGGACTATGCAGCCGATAAGGATATAGGGCCGGACAAGGGCGAAGGTATCGCCCGCATCGCCCCCGAAAATGAACGCTCCTCCCACGAGGGGACCGAGAATCCACCCCAAACCGTTGAAGGATTGGGAAAGGTTAAGCCTCCTGGCTGCGGATTCGGGAGGACCGAGCACGGTAGAATAGGGATTGGCTGCCGTTTCAAGAATACATAGTCCGCAAGCTATTACGAAGAGTGCGAAAAGGAATGGCGTTGCTGACTGTTCGTAAGCAGCCGGGATAAACGCGAATGCGCCCATCGCAAACAAGCCAAGACCGAAAAGTATGCCGCGCTTGTATCCGAAGCGTTTCATAAAAGCCCCCGCTGGGATTGCCACGAGGAAGTAGGCGATATACGTGACGAATTGCACCAATCCGCTTTCTGCCTTCGTCATGGTGAATGCTCCTTGGAAATGCTTGTTCAATACGTCGAGCATTCCGTGTGCAAAACCCCACAGCAGGAACAGGCTGGTTATAAGTGCGAAGGGAATCAAGTAGGACTTCCCTCCCGGGGCTTCGACGAGCGGTTTGCGGTTATTTTTCATCTTCTTCTCCTTTCGGAAGTTTGAAAATGCGTTCCATCAGTTGCCATTTTTCTGCGGAAGCCGCGCCCGGCTTCGAGAGCTGGAACCGGCCTACGAAATCTTCCCATTCGGCTTGCTTTTCGAGGGTGGCAAGTTTCCGGAAGGCTGCGTCCCAATCGAAATCGTCGGGAGTTTCCACAATCATGAAAAGTCTGGCGCCCAAGCGGTATATCTCCATGTCGAGGATGCCCACCTTGCGGATTCCCTCCGGGATTTCCCGCCAGATGTGTTCTTCTGAATGCCAATGGCAATATTGCCTGATTAGCTGTTCGTCGTCTTTTAAATCGAGTGTCTGGCAATAACGTTTCATTTTCTATGTCGTTTTTCAATTAATGCTTTGCGTGTCCAGCCGTTATTCCGTCGCGGCATGGTAAATTGCTTTTCCCCAGAGTTCACCGAGTATTTTCGCCCCCTCTTTGTTGGGGTGGAGGTAGAAAACGCCGCTGTTTCCATCTTCAGCCTGGAAAAATTCCTTGTAGTGCTCCTTGAAGTATTCAAAACCTTCCGTGTCGCCGAGGAACACCCTTCCTCGGTGGGTTTTCCCGTAAGTTTCAACCAAATCGCGGATTTCCGGGTAATATGATTCCAGCCGCTCCAAGCCGTCTTCGAGGTACGTGGAACTGTTGTGCGTATTGGGGCTGTACCAAAGCGGGCGGTGGATTACGACTTTGCAATCTGTGTATTTTGCAAGCAGGCTGTCTATGATTGCCTGCATGTTCTCCCTGTATTGTTCGGGCGGTACCGGCGCACAGTTGGGACCCTCCATCGCGCTGTCGTTAGTCCCGAGCATCAGCGAAAAGACGAGCGTTGCCCAATCTTCGTCCTTGAACTGGTCGGCTGCTTCCGAAACATTGTTGAAGAGTGTCCCCGTTTCCGGAAGGAAATCGACCGTGGTGCTCCCGCTCACTCCTTGGTTGGAATAGCGCACCGTGCCGACAAACGGCTGTTTCCCAAGGTATATTGCCGCGCGCACCGGCGGGGCTTCCCTTTGCGGATTTTCCAAACCTGCGCCGTAGGTGATGCTGTTCCCTACAAAAACGATGTTCAAATAATTGTTTGTTTGCGCATCAAGGCTGCCCGGGCAGAGGAGGGCGAGTGCCGCGCCCAAGGTTGAAAAAAGGATAGCTCGCATATTTCTTGGTTGATGTTTTATTTTCGCAAAATAACAAAATATCGTGGAAGGAATCAATAAATCCCGTTGGAAAAGCTTGCTCCCGTGCTGTGCT
>CAYZTO010000104.1:0-8169 GCA_964481365.1 uncultured Parabacteroides sp.
GTGCTCTGGGACTTCCAAACCTGCAACCTGCCGGCATGACGGCATCTCCCGAAAAAATCTACTGCTGAACAAAGATTTTGGAAGATAGAAAAGAATTGCGCTATATGCGTACAATGTTTTGGGAAAAAGCATACCTTTGCCCGTGGAATAATTGAGGGACAAGGTTAGTTGTTCCTTAGTTAATCTACACACTATTATTATTGTTAATATTGATGGTTTAATTGAAAAGCCCGGACCGGGAAGGTTCGGGCTTTCTTGCGTAATTCAGGCAGATGTGTCCTAAAGCTGGCTTCGGCGTAGAAGCCAATAGTCAAGTATAGTCATGGCTGCCATCGCCTCCACAATGGGCACTGCACGTGGCAAAACGCACGGGTCGTGCCTGCCGCGCGCCCTGAGCACCGTTTCGTTGCCCTCCATGTCCACAGTCGGCTGCTCCATGAGCAGGGTTGCCACCGGTTTGAAAGCAACGCGGAAATAGATGTCCTCCCCATTGGATATCCCGCCTTGTATTCCGCCCGAGTGGTTTGTGCGGGTGTGTATTTCACCATCTTTATTGCAAAAGATGTCGTTGAGTTCGGTTCCTTTATGCCTGGCGGATTCAAACCCCTCCCCGTATTCGAAGCCTTTAACAGCATTGATGCCCAGCATCGCTGCTCCAAGGGCTGCGTGAAGTTTCCCGAAGACCGGCTCGCCCAGTCCTGCGGGTACCCCGCTTATTACTCCCGTTATGACCCCCCCGACGGTGTTCCCTTTAGCTTTGACTTCGGCTATGAGCGCCTCCATCTCGCGTGCTTTGGCAGCATCCGGGCAGCGGACAGGGTTGGAATCGACTTCCGACGGGTCGTATTCGCGGTAGCTGCGTTCAACGCAGATGTCTCCCACCTGCGAAGTATAAGCCCACACTGTTATGCCAAGCCTTTGGAGGACTTGCCGCGCCACCGCACCTGCCACGCAACGTGCAATAGTCTCGCGCGCGGACGAACGTCCTCCTCCACGGGGGTCACGGATGCCGTATTTCATCTGGTAAGCATAGTCGGCATGCGACGGACGGTACACGCGGAGCATATTATCATAGTCGGACGAGTGTTGGTTCGTGTTCCAGACGATAAAACCTATCGGGGTGCCCGTAGTTTTTCCCCCGTAGATTCCCGAAAGGAATTGCACCTCGTCTTTTTCCTTGCGCGGAGTCGTAAGACTTGATTGCCCGGGTCTCCTGCGGTTCAATTCCTGCTGGATTTTATCGAAATCAAGCTCGATTCCGGCGGGGCAGCCGTCAATTACTCCCCCGATGCCCGGACCATGCGACTCGCCGAAAGATGTCAGCCTGAAAAGAGTTCCAAAAGTGTTCACCGTAATTCTCCGGATATGTATTCAAAGAGCTTGGAACCTTCTAATCAGTGGCAGCCGCCGCATCCGCAATTTCCGCCATGTTGCCCGTGGCTTCCGCAGCCTCCGCCACAGTCCCCGCAACTGCATCCGCAACCTCCCGCCGGAGCTGTGAGGGCCTCGATTTCTTCAGCGGTGGGTTCGTGTACCTCAATTACTTCTCCGCTGAAGTGCAAAGTTTCTCCCGCCAACGGATGGTTGAAGTCCATGACCACAACGTCGTCCTTGACTTCCAATACTGAGCCATTCATGCGTTGTCCGTCGGTATTTACCATCGGGACAGTGTTCCCTTCTCGTATCAATTTGGAGTCGAACTTTCCGTTTACTTCAAAAATATGTTTCGGGAGGTCCAGCACATTCTCTTCTTTGTATTCCCCGTATGCATCTTCGGGGACGATGCTGAAATCGAACTTCTCGCCGGGTTCAAGTCCCATCAGCGCCTTCTCGAAAGCCGGAATCATCATCCCTGCGCCGTAGATGAATTTCAATGGAACCTCTCGCGTAGCCCTTTCCATAAGTTCGAGTTCCTCACCTTCTCCCACGTTGAGGTCGTAGATAACCGCAACGTACCTGTTGTCTGCAATTTTCATGTCGTAAATGTATTTTGTTATGTTTTGAATAGAATGTTTGCTTTGTAAGTATGTGTTATGCGCCTTTCACCGCATCGGCAAGAGACTGCAAGGCTTTCAGCAGTATGCTCCGGGGGCAACCGACGTTGAGCCTCATGTGCCCTTCACCTCCCGGACCGAAAATGCTGCCGTCATTTAATCCCAGACCAGCTTTGTCTTCAAAAAGGCTGACCAATTCCGGTTGCGTCAAACCCAGCGGACGGCAATCGAACCACATCAGGAACGATGCCTGTGTCGGATAAACCTTTATGGCTGGTATGTTTGTCTTGATGAATTCCTCTACTACCCGCATGTTTTCCATTATGTACATCCGCAGTTGCTGTAACCACTCCGCGCCGAGGGTATAGGCGGCTATGGTGGCTTCGTAAGCGAATATGGTACCTGCATTGAATTCCCCGGATTCCAGATAATCCTCAAAGAAAGCTTTCCTCAATTTCTCGTTTGGGATAATGGCGTATGAAGTGACAATACCTGGCATGTTGAACGTCTTGCTTGGTGCCATGAGGGTTATGCTGCATTGCCTGGCTTCGTGCGAAACCGTTGCGAACGGATGATGTCCGGCTTGCGGGAACGCCAGTTCAGCATGAATCTCATCTGAGATTACCAGGATGCCGTGCCGATGGCAAATCTCAGCCAGTCTTACCAATGTTTCCTTTTTCCAGACTATGCCGGCAGGATTGTGGGGATTGGAGAGTATCAGCAATTTGCATCGGTCGTCTATAATCGACTCCAATTGTTCGAAATCCATTTCATAAATGCCGTCTACTTCTTTCAGCGGGTTGAATACTACCTCGCGTTTCATGCTGCTTGGCACTATGCGGAACGGATGGTACACCGGGGGCTGTATAATAACTTTGTCGCCCGGTTGGGTGAAGCATTGGACAGCAAACCCGATACCTTTCACTATGCCCGGAATATAACTAATCCATTCTTTACGGATTTTCCAGTTGTATTTATAATATACCCAATCAATAATAGACTTGTAATATTCTTCTCCGGCGAATGTGTATCCGAACACAGGATGTTCGCAACGCTTCTTCAATGCATCGATAATGAAGTCAGGCGTGGCAAAGTCCATGTCAGCAACCCAAAGCGGAACCAAATTTGTCCTGCCGAAGTGCTCCATCATCCCGTCATACTTCACGCAGTTTGTGCCGCGCCTGTCAATAATCTCGTCAAAATTATATTGTTTCATGTTGTTAGTATTAATATGTATGTATAGGGAAAGAACCTATAAAGTGACTGTTTCTTTTAGCGGGAGTGATTCCGATGAGCCTCCGACCATGAAATCAAATGCTCCGGGTTCAAGTTTCCATTCTCCGTTACCTTGGTAAAGCTCCAAATCTTTCTTGTCCACTGTAAGTTCAACAATTCTGCTTTCACCCGCAGGGATAGAAATTCTCTTGAACGCCTTCAATTCCTTTTCCGGAGTACTGTGCGAGGCTATGACGTCTTTCACATAGACTTGGATAACCTCATCTCCGTCCATATTTCCGTTATTTGTTACCGTGACGCGTAGCCGGACGTTGGTTTCCGCCGGGATTACCTCCAATTTGTCATACGAGAATGTTGTATAGCTCAAACCATACCCAAACGGATAGAGTGGGGAGGCATCGCCCTCTATGTAATCCCTTCTGTTAGCTCCTCTTTTGGGATTGTAAAACACAGGAAGTTGTCCGACGTTTTTAGGGACTGAGATTGCCAAACGACCAGCCGGGTTGTAGTCTCCAAATAATACGTCGGCTATGGCATTTCCGCCTTCGCAACCAGGATACCATGCGTCGAGTATTGCATCAGCCTTTTCCGCACAATTGTTTATTGATAGCGGGCGTCCCTTAATCAGTACCACGATTAGTGGTTTGCCTGTGGCAGCCATCATTTCAAATAATTCATTTTGTCTTCCCATCAAATCCAGTGTACAACGGTCATTCCCTTCTCCACTATCCATGTCGCTCAATTCATTTTGGCTTGCTTTTGCCGCTCCGGTGGCTTCAAACTCTGCACTGAAGTCTCTTGCACTTGAACCGCCCAATACTAATACGATGGCATCACTCTTTTCAGCTGCTGCTCGCGCTTCGGCAAGTCCGGAATCAGACATGTCACGAATAGCACAGCCTTTTGCATAGTGTATTTCAGTATCGGAAGATACAGCTTGCCTGATTCCGTCCAAAACAGTGGCTACGCTGCCTTCAGCCTGCGGCGCGGTGTAATCGCCAAGCATATTGTATGGCATGTCAGCGTTTGGTCCGATGACGGCAATTGAACGGATATCTTTTCTTAAAGGTAAAACTTGGTTGTCGTTCTTTAGGAGAATAACAGATTGCCTTGCTACTTCGCGTGAGAGGCTGCGGTGCTCTTGTATTTCAGATTTTGTAAGCTTAGATTCTTCGTTGATAAAAGGAGAGTCGAACAGTTTCCATTGGAATTTCAGTGTGAGAATCTTCCGGACGGCATCATCAAGCATGGATTCTGTGATTTTACCCTCATTCAGCAACGCCGGAATGTTACGATAGGCTTGTCCACCCAAGTCCGATTCCACTCCAGCTGTGAAAGCGATTTCTGCAGCATGTTTTCTGTCCATAGCCACGCCGCAACCTGTCATACCATCAATAGAGAATAAGTCAGAAACGACAAAGCCATTGAATCCCCATGTTTTTTTCAATATGTCGGTTATAAGATGGTAGTTTCCGGTACACGGGACTCCGTCTATTTCGTTGTAAGATGTCATTATGGATAGCAGACCCGTTTCAACAACTTTCCGGAATGGTGGCAGGATAACTTCTTGCAATTCGTTTTCACCCAAGTGTGCGCTCCCGCCATTATGCCCTCCTTCAGTCCAGCCATAAGCCGCGAAATGTTTTACAGTAGCTATTACGGGGCATTCTTCATTGTCTTGCATCCCTTCCACTACGGCTTTACCCATTTCACCGGCAAGGAAGCCGTCTTCCCCGAAGTTTTCCTCTACGCGGGACCATCTTGGGTCACGTGACAAATCTATTACAGGCCCGTAACCTATATGTCCTCCCTGTTTCCGTATCTCTTTAGCCTGAGCCGCCCCCACTTTGCGGAGTAAGTCGGGATTCCACGTCGATGCCTGGCCTATCCCGGTAGGAAAAGAGGTTGTACCAATCGCCATGTGGCCATGCGGGCATTCTTCTGCGAGGAATACCGGTATTCCCAAGCGTGTGTTTTCAATGCAGAACCGCTGCAGCATGTTTGTAGCTTCGACGGCAAAGTCAGGGTTCAGCCCGTTCTTCAAAGTTTTCTCTGTCCAAGGATCTGCACGCATGAATCCCCACAGAGTTCCTGTCCCGTGTTCCACTAAGACCTTCCGCGCCTCGTCCGTAAGCTCTACTTTATCACCGGAGCGTTGGTAGAGCGGCCATCCGAACTCTGCCATGAGTTGTCCGGCCTTTTCTTCCGTTGTCATTTGGCGCATCAAATCATCTACGCGCTCCTTGAGCGGTTGTCCGGGGTCTTCGTAGACATCTTTTTTCCCGTTTTTATTGAAGTCAATCCACCCTTTCTTATAGATTTCTGCTTCTTGACTGCTTGCGGATACAATGGTAGCCAATCCTAAGAAAGAACTAACCAGAACTTTATATACATTCATTTCGTTTTTTGATTTAGCTCGTTTGATGTGCCAAAGGTACGGAGAAAGTTGGGATTTCAAACAATTGCCGGCGACATAAGGCGGATGCTCGGGAGATTTGCCGGGAAGGAAACTTGTCCTTTCGGCATTATGCGCTAAATTTGTTGTACTTACAATAGTATATTACATCATACCATACAAATTTACAATGCTGACATGAAGAAGGTTTATAAAATCGGGATTATAGGAGCAGGCCACATAGCCTGCAAAATGGCGTCCACACTTGCCCGCATGGGCGACATAGCCGAACGTTACGCCATCGCCTCGCGAGACATATCCCGCGCAGAGGCATTCCGGGCAGAGTGGGGGTTCTCGAGGGCTTACGGGAGTTATGAAGAGCTGGTCAGTGACCCGGCAGTTGATTTGGTATATATAGCCACGCCGCACTCGCACCACTACGGGCATGCCACGATGTGCATCCAGCACGGGAAACCTGTATTATGTGAGAAAGCATTCATGGCGAACGCCCGCCAAGCCGAAGACATATTCGAACTGGCGCACCGCCGGAAGGTCTTCATCACCGAGGCAATATGGACCCGGTATATGCCGCTTTCGCAGAAGATTGGGGAGTTGGTTCGTGACGGTGCGATAGGTGTCCCGAGGATGCTGACTGCCAACCTTGGGTATCCTGTGGCACATAAGGAGCGTATCATCAGTCCCGCTTTGGGTGGGGGAGCTTTGCTTGACCTCGGGGTGTATGTCCTGAACTTTGCCGCGATAGCTTTCGGGAAGGATGTGGTCCGCACAGTGTCTGCCTGCATAAAAACTGACAGCGGGGTGGATGCCCAAGACAGTATCACGCTATTCTATACCGGCGACCGCATGGCTCAGCTGGCTTGTTCTACGCTTGCGCGTACCGACAAGCTCGGCATAGTGTCCGGCGAAGATGGTTATCTTGTTGTGGAGAACCTCAACAATCCTGAGGCGGTACGTCTTATAGGGAAGGACTACAAACTTATAGAAGAGTTCCGTGCCCCGCACCAGATTACCGGCTTCGAATACCAGGTGCAGGCTTCTCTCGACGCTCTGGAGAACGGTTGGATTGAATCGCCGTTCATGCCGCATGCCGAGACGCTCCGCATAATGCGCCAGATGGATGCCCTGCGCGAGCAGTGGGGCGTGCGGTTCCCTTGTGACAGTTAAAAGGACTTCAGCTCCCGGTAGAGGCGTTGTACGGGAAGTCCCATGACGTTGTAAAAGCTCCCTTCGATGCCTTCCACAGCAATGTAGCCTATCCATTCCTGTATGCCGTAAGCCCCGGCTTTGTCGAAAGGTTTGTATTTGTTTACGTAGTAGGTTATTTCTTCCTCTGAAAGGGGAGCGAAGCGGACGGCGGATACGCTTGAGAAGCTCTTTTGCCGTTCCTGAGTAGTGAGGCATACGCCTGTGATGACGTGGTGCTCGTGCCCTGCGAGCGAGGTGAGCATCCGGATGGCATCCTGCCGGTCTTTGGGTTTGCCGATGACCTCACCGTGGTTCCACACGATGGTATCAGCAGTGATAAGTAGCGTATCTTCCTCCAAGGGGAGATACGCTGTTGCTTTCTGACGGGCAAGGAAGACCGGGATTTCCTCCGGAGGAAGTCCGGCGGGGTAATGTTCCTCCAAGCCGGGGATTACTTTTACTTCAAATGGCAAATCCAACCCTGAGAGAAGTTCCTTTCGCCTTGGCGAATTGGAACCAAGGATGATGCGGTATTCCTTTTCCATGCCCGTCTGCCTTTGTTTACTGTACCACAGGCCTGTCGTCGTCGCCGGAGCCTCCTTCTTCTTCCCGCTTTTTCGCGTTGCGTGTGGCGCGGGCTTTCGATATGGCTGACTGGCGGTCTGCTTCGCTGTTCATGCGGTCGATGAACGCTTCATACGGCGCGTCTCCATTCACGAATGCCATTGCATTTACAAGCTGGACCAAGTCGCGGTAGGCAGATTCCGCCGCAAGACGCTTTTCTTTTGCTACACCCTTCTGGCGTTGAGCTGAGTAATCTGCCCGTTCTTCGGCAGCGGAGTTGTAATCTTCTTGGGCTTGCTTCACGCGTTCCAGCCATGCGTCCACGGATATTTTCGCACGCTTGGTGCTACCTAAGGCTTCGAAATCCTGCAAGATATTATGTATCACGCCGCTTTCCTCTGTCATCGCGAGCGATGTCGGGTCTCCATAGAGGTCGAGGATGGCTTTTGCCTCCTCTGCTACTGCTGCAATTTCCCCGTCGGGGTGGTCTGTCATTATTTTCACATACCCGTTAAGCCCGCGCCATCCTTTGTCGCGTGCTTCGTCTGCCTGGGTAGCTTTTTCGCTTGCGGGATTCTTTCGTGACAGTTCCAGCGCTTCGTCGAACTCATCGACAGCATTGCTGAAGATTTCCACGGCTTCCGTCAAGGCAGGGGATGAACCTTCTTCCGCTGCGCGGGAAGTCCCGCTGCTTTGGATCGCGGGTCCGCCGTCATCCCCGGAATCTGTGGACTCTTTGGGAAGGAGGGAGGTTGATGCTTGCGCAAACTGCAA
>CAYZTO010000105.1:0-8075 GCA_964481365.1 uncultured Parabacteroides sp.
AGTCTCCGTTGCAGATTCATTTCTGCTTTTTATTCTTCAAAGGGACTACATGGTTTTCTGATTCTTCCATGTATGCCGGCCCATGTTTCTTTCCGGGCTTCTTCGGTTTCTTATTTCCGGCTGCCCCCATAATACTTCCTCTTTTATTATGTTAAAAACTAATGCGCAAATGTCGCAATAAAACAAAAACATTGTTCATGACGAGCGTTAAAGAAGACAAAACCATATTGCTCAAGATGCTGACTGCAACGTTTCCATTTCATTCATCACCTTGCAAGCAACCTCAACAGTTGGAATATTCTTTATAACTATACTCCTTTTCCCTGCTTGGTCGCGAAGATTGCATTCTTTGGGATGCCGTTGTAGGTATGCAAGCAAACGACCGAACGCCTCACTCTGATAATAAGGACTATCCGGATTAGAAACCAGATAAAGGCTCATCTGTCCTTTCTTCATCACCACTTTCTCCATACCCAGATGGCGTGCCATGCGGCGGAGGCGCACCACGCGGATAAGCTCCAATCCTTTCGTAGGTATCTGACCAAAACGATCTTCCAAACGAGACTCAAAGGCTTGTATATCACGTTCCTCTTCTATTCCGTCAAGTTCGCGGTAAAGCGAGATACGTTCTGAATCACTGGGAATATATGTGGAAGGAAAACAAAGTTCAAGGTCACTTTCTATATACGTTTCCCTGACAAAATCCGAACCATCACGCTTGCGTCCGGACAAATCTGCATATAGGTCGGAGAATTCTTCATTTTTTAGTTCATCCACAGCCTCTTCCAATATCTTTTGATAAGCCTCATAACCCAAATCGGCAATGAAACCACTCTGTTCCGCTCCCAGCATATTACCTGCACCACGTATATCAAGATCTTGCATGGCTATATGGATACCACTGCCCAACTCAGAAAAATTCTCAATGGCTTGCAAACGCCTACGTGCCTCTTGGCTCAATGTACTGAGAGGAGGAGAAAGCAAATAGCAAAAAGCCTTCCGGTTGCTTCTACCTACCCTTCCGCGTAGCTGATGTAAATCTGACAAACCAAATTGTTGTGCATTGTTAATGATGATAGTGTTCGCATTAGGCACATCAATGCCATTTTCCACAATGCTAGTTGCAATCAAGACATCATATTCATAATTCACAAAATCAAGGATAATCTTTTCAAGCTCATTTGGATCCATCTGACCATGCCCAACAGCCACACGGGCATCAGGAACTTCCCGATGTACCAGAGCCTCCACTTCATAAATGTTCTGGACACGGTTATTTATAAAAAAGACCTGTCCGTTGCGACTCATTTCAAAATTGATTGCCTCACGAATAATATCAGGATTAAACCGCTCTACTTCGGTCTGTACCGGATAACGGTTAGGCGGAGGAGTAGTGATACTACTCAAATCACGAGCTCCCATAAGTGAAAACTGGAGCGTCCGTGGAATCGGTGTCGCAGTCATTGTCAATGTATCCACATTCATCTTCATCTGGCGGAGTTTTTCTTTCACCGAAACACCAAACTTCTGTTCCTCATCCACAATCAATAACCCAAGGTCTTTGAAATGTACATCCTTGCTGACAATGCGATGCGTACCAATCAATATATCAATCTTTCCATCCTTCAAATCTTTAAGTATCTGTTTGATTTGTGAAGAAGTACGGGCACGGCTCACATAATCTATATTGCAAGGGAAATCCTTCAGCCGCTCACAAAAAGTCTGGTAATGTTGGAAAGCAAGTACAGTGGTTGGCACCAAAACTGCCACCTGCTTGTTATCCGCCACAGCTTTGAAGGCAGCACGGATAGCCACCTCTGTTTTTCCAAACCCCACATCTCCACAAATCAAGCGATCCATTGGACGATTACTTTCCATATCCGCCTTCACATCGGCAGTAGCCTTCATTTGGTCTGGAGTATCTTCATATATAAAACTGGCCTCCAATTCATGCTGCATAAAATTATCCTGACTGAAAGCAAAACCTTGCTCTTTCTTTCGTTTAGAATAAAGCAAAATAAGATCGCGGGCGATATCCTTTACCTTCTTTTTGGTCCGCTCCTTTATCTTCTCCCATGCACCTGTACCTAACTTGTTGAGCTTTGGAGGTTCAGCATTATCCTTCCCTTTATATTTCGAAAGTTTATGCAGTGCATGTATGCTGACAAATATTATGTCATTGTTCTGGTATATGAGTTTTATAGCCTCTTGAGTTTTCCCATTCACTTCTGTACGAACCAAACCACCGAATTGTCCAATTCCATGATCTATATGCACCACATAATCTCCAACAGAAAACTGGTTCAATTCTTTCAAAGATAAAGTAATCTTTCCACTACGCGCCTTATCACTCTTAAGATTGTATTTATGAAAACGGTCAAATAATTGATGGTCGGTGAAAAAACAAACCTTCAACAGCTCATCAGCAAAACCGGCATGGATAGTCTTATTAACAGCAATAAAAGGAATCTCTTCCTTTCTATCTTCAAATATGGCATGTAAACGTGCAGCTTGTTTTTCTACATCACTTAATATATATAATGTATAACCATTGCTTAGATATTTATGAAAAGACTCACTCACCAAGTCAAAATTTTTATGATATATAGGTTGCGGTTGTGTGCGAAATTGTAGAGTCACCTCTGGCGTTCCATAAACATGCGAGCCGAATTGCAAACGTCGAAGTGTCAAAGTCCGGTTCATGAAATCATCCCAATGAACCAACTTCTCTTGCATTGCCTCTATACTGGAAAAAGAATCCTCATCTCCAACCATAGGCTCTTCAGAAAAGATACTGCTAATACGTTCCTTGCACCATGCCAAATCATTCACCACAAGCAAAGTATCATCAGGTAACGAATCCAAGAGTGAACCATTACCACTCCCTCTAATTTCAGGAACAATATAAATATGTTCCATCATTTCTTTAGACAATTGTGATTCTACATCGAATGTGCGTATGGTTTCTATATCATCTCCAAAGAAATCGATACGATAAGGATATTCACACGAGAAAGAAAAAACATCCAAGATACTGCCACGTATTGCATATTGTCCCGGCTCATAAACATAATCCACTCGTTCGAACCCATAATTATTCAATACATCAGCAACAAACATATTATCCAACTTTTCTCCTTTATGTATATGCAGTGTATTATTCTTCAATACATCACGGGCTACGACCTTTTCAGCCAAGGCATCCGGATAAGTTACAATGATAAAGTTCTCAGGATTTTGCAAGATACTAAGAACTTCGGTTCGCAATATTTCATTGGCAGAATCAATATGCCCATATTTAATGGCACGCCTATAAGCTGACGGGAAAAAGTAGATGGATTCATTCGCCGTAAGCTGCATCAAATCATGGTAGAAATACCCTGCCTCCTCCATATCATTCAAGACACAAACAAAATGCTTTCCCTCTTTTAAAAAAAGAGCAGCTATTACCATCGCAGCACATGACCCGCTCAACCCTTTAACAAACAGGTTACGCTCCTTCCCTCTTTCCAATACTGATATCAATGCCGATATCTGCGGATGTGATGCATAAAGGTTCAATAATTCTTGTATATCCATAATATTTACAGTCTTGGCAAAGGTTTGAAATTAGCGTCAAATGAGTCCTTTAGTAGAAGGCAACTGATAATGGTAAATATCCCTTCGCACTGCCATTTTTACAGATCGGGCAAAAGCCTTGAAGATGCCTTCTATCTTATGGTGTTCATTTTGACCTTCTGCTTTAATGTTTAAATTCATTTGTGCAGCATCACTCAGGCTCTTAAAAAAATGCAGGAACATTTCTGTAGGCACATCTCCTACCTTTTCTCGTTTAAATATAACATCCCATACCAACCACGGACGACCACCGAAATCAAGAGCGACACTACACAAACTATCGTCCATAGGTAACGTAAATCCATAACGTTCAATGCCTCGTTTATTCCCCAAAGCCTGCCTCAATGCTTCACCCAAGGCAAGAGCAGTATCTTCGATGGTATGATGTTCATCCACATTCAAATCACCTTTTACCCGGATGGTCATATCCATACCAGAATGTTTACCTATCTGTTCCAGCATATGGTCGAAGAAGCCAAGACCAGAGAAAATATCCGTCCGCCCTTTGCCATCTAAATTCAAGTCTATTTGAATGTCTGTTTCTTTAGTTGTACGCCTGACAGAAGCAGTGCGCTCACCCGCAAAAAGGTATTCAGAGATTCTATCCCAATCAGAAGTAATTAAGACAGGGCGTACATCCGAATGTTGCAGCATCACTGATGCTGCAACATCATCATCTTCATGCAACCAGATACCACGCGCACCAAGATTAGTTGCAAGCTGCATATCCGAGATGCGGTCTCCAATGACATAAGAATTTGCCAAATCATACCCTCCATCCATATAAGAAACAAGCATTCCTGTCTCCGGTTTACGGTTTGGCGAATGCTCTTCCGGGAAAGAAGTGTCAATCTTAATATCATCAAAGACAATCCCCTCTCCTTCCAAAGTTTTTAATATTTTATTTTGTGCAGGCCAGAAAGTCTCTTCAGGAAAGGATGGCGTACCAAGACCGTCTTGGTTAGTCACCATTACAAATTCAAAATCCAGATTCTTCCGGATGAAATAGAGATTTCGAAAGACCTTCGGGTAAAACTCCAGCTTCTCCAAACTGTCCAGCTGACAATCAATGGGAGGCTCGATGACTATAGTACCGTCACGGTCGATAAACAAAGCCCTTTTTTTCATATTTATATCCTTTTCAATGCGGAAACCAATAAAATATTCTCTGTTTCTGTCCCTACAGTAATACGAAGACAACCTCGGCAAAGCGAGACTTTATTTCTGTTACGAACAATGATTCCCTGTTCCACCAGACATTGGTAAACATAATCAGCATCACCTACATCCACGAGGAGGAAGTTAGCATCAGTAGGATAAACACATCTCACTAAGGGGATATTATTCAATTCGCGCTGAAGATACACCCTTCCCTTCAAGATTTGTTCCAATTGATGGTGCATGCGGTTCACATCCAGCAATTCCAACGCCTTTTCCTGTGTAAGGGAGTTCACGTTGTACGGGTATTTGATTTTATTCAAGATGTTGATAATCCCGGGCGATGCGAAAGCCATACCCAAGCGAATAGCTGCTGCCCCCCACACTTTTGAAAGCGTTTGAAGCACCACAAGGTTCTGCCACTCCGGCAGTTCAATCAAGAATGAAGGATTGGAAGAGAAATCAATGTAGGCCTCATCCAACACCACGATTCCGGAGAATTCGCGAAGCACCTCGCGGATTGTTTCCCGTTCAAGACTATTCCCTGTGGGATTGTTAGGCGAGCACAGGTAAATGAGTTTCGTCTTTTCGTTCACCATTGCAAGGAAAGCCTGCAAGTCTAACGAGAAATCGCTACTCAAAGGCATTTGGCAATACACGACATTATTCACCTCAGCGGCAACCTGATACATACCGTATGTAGGTTCCACCGTCAGGATGGCATCCCTGCCCGGCTCGCAAAAGGCTCGCATCAGCAAGTCGATAGCCTCGTCGCTGCCATTTCCTAAAAAGATGGAATCAACCGGAACACCTTTAATCTCGGAGATGCGTTCCTTCAAACGCCTTTGCATCGGATCCGGGTAGCGGTTGTATGGCACATTGTAGGGGTTCTCGTTTGCGTCGAGATATACAGACGCCGAGCCGTGGAATTCGTCGCGTGCCGAAGAGTATGGTTGCATGGCACGTATATTAGGTCGCACCAAGCGATTCAAGTCAAATCTATTCATAGGGTATTCAATCTTACAGTTACTGCATTCCGATGGGCCTCCAGCTGTTCGTTTTCCGCCATAATCCGTATTGCCGGGGCAAGGGCACGTATGCCTTCGGCAGTTATTTCTTGGAATGTTATCTTCTTAATGAAACTATCGAGGTTTACGCCGCTATAAGCATGCGCGTATCCGTTGGTAGGCAGAGTATGGTTTGTCCCTGAGGCATAATCACCCGCGCTTTCCGGAGTGAAAGCCCCGAGGAAGACGCTGCCCGCATTTTCCACTTTTCCTGCGATGCCGGCATAATCCGAAGTCTGGATTATCAGATGTTCCGGTGCATAAGCATTCGTGAAGTCTATTACCTCCTGCGTGTCTTTCAATACTACAACGCGGCTATGCTCCAACGCTTTTTCTACTATCCCGCGCCGTGGGAGACGTCCCATCTGCCGTTCCAGGGCTTGGCGGAACGGGGGGATAATCCCTTCGTCGGTAGTTACCAGCAATGCCTGGCTGTCGATGCCGTGTTCGGCTTGTGAGAGGAAATCGGCTGCTATGAACTCCGGATTCGCAAATCGGTCGGCTATCACCTCCACCTCCGAAGGACCTGCGGGCATATCTATCGCCACGTCGCGCAGGCTGACCAATTGTTTGGCTGCAGTGACATACTGGTTGCCCGGGCCGAATATCTTATATACTTTAGGCACTGTCTCCGTCCCGTATGCCATAGCTGCAACGGCTTGTATTCCTCCTATTTTGCATACCATACGGACATTCGCTTCGCGGGCAGCAAACAAGATGGCAGGGTGAACAGAACCATCGCGCCCCGGAGGTGTACAGAGCACGACCTCCCGGCATCCGGCAATCCGGGCAGGCACGGCGAGCATGAGAACCGTGGAAAACAGCGGGGCAGTCCCGCCGGGAACATACAAGCCGACTTTTTCGATGGGCACGGCTTTCTGCCAGCAGGCGACACCCGGTGCAGTCTGAACCTTCTTTCCCTCGAAGCGCTGCGAAGCATGGAACGCCCCAATGTTGGCGGCAGCCGTCCGGATAGCGTCTTTCAGCCCGTCGGGGACTGCGCGGCAAGCCATTTCCATCTCCTCATCCGAAACGAGCAGGCTCCCCAGCTCCACCTTGTCGAATTTTGCCTCATAGCGTTTGACGGCGGCATCGCCACCCCTGCGCACATCGTCCAACACTTCGCGGACAGTCCCGAAGAGCGCCGACACGTCCATCACCGCACGCTGCGTCAATTTCGCCCAGTCCGCACGCTCAGGATAATAAACTATCTCCATTCCTACTTATTTTTGTTACAATATCATTTTCTCTATCGGCAGCACAAGGATACCCTCCGCTCCGAGCGATTTCAGTTTCCCGATGATTTCCCAGAAATGCTTCTCGGCTATGACAGACTGTACAGACACCCAGTCGCCGTTTGCCAACGGGGTGACCGTGGGGCTTTTCATTCCCGGAAGCACTTCGATGATTTCCCCCAGCTTCTGCTTGGGCGCATTCAGCAAAACATATTTCTTTCCCTCCGCCTCCTGGATAGCTTCAAAGCGAAAAAGCAATTCGTCGAGAATCGCCTGCTTGTCTTCAGACAAACATTGGTTGGCTATCAGCAGGGCTTCGCTTTGCAACACGATTTCGACTTCCTTCAGCTGGTTGCTTACCAATGTACTGCCCGAACTCACTATGTCGAAGATGGCGTCTGCCAAGCCAATGCCGGGTGCAATTTCCACGGAACCCGAGATAACGTGCAAATCGGCGCGGACACCTTTTTCCTTCAAATACGACGTAAGGATGTTCGGATACGAAGTGGCTATCGTCTTGCCCTCGAACCAACGCACATCGGCATATTCCTCGTCTTTCGGGATGGCGAGCGACAGGCGGCATTTGCTATACCCCAGCCTTTTCACAAGCCGTGCGGCGCTACCTTTTTCCACATACTCATTTTCACCCACGATACCCACGTCGGCAACACCGTTGGCTACCGATTGGGGTATATCATCGTCGCGCAGGAAAAGTATTTCCACCGGGAAACCTTTTGCCGACAGGAGCAATATCCGCTTGCCCCTGTTCAATTTGATTCCCGCCTCATCGAGGAGCGACATGGTCTCGTCATAAAGACGTCCCTTTGATTGTACTGCAATTCGCAACATTCTATTTCATTTTTATTATCTCACAAATCAAAACAGGCTCGCCGTTACCCCGGCAAGCCTGTCCTTTTCCCCCGCAGTCCGTTCACCACGTAAACCAGCTTACCGGACATCCCGTCCGTTACTTTGATGGCTGTGATGATGTATTGCG
>CAYZTO010000106.1:0-7960 GCA_964481365.1 uncultured Parabacteroides sp.
TATATATAATAAACTCCAACGGGGTTCATCATACCTTCAACATATAGGCAGGGGAGAGGCAGCCTAAAATCTGAATTACGGCAGTCGTGCAATCCAATATTTCTACTTACCTTTGCCCGGCATGGAAATAAGGATATAATCATATATAATATGAAAAGGAAAAACAGCAATGCAAAACGCGAAGGAAATGGCAAGAGCCGGTTTTCGGAAGTGAAAAGCTTTTTTCAGAGCGAGCGGACGCAGTTTATTACAGGGCTTTTGCTTGAAATCGCAGTGATTTACGTCGGGCTGTCGATGATTTCATTCTTTTTTACGGGAGGAGCAGACCAAAGCAAGATAGAAAATGTTTCTTTCTGGCCGGATTTGGCAACGCACAGGGAGGAAATACAGAACTGGACAGGTGCGATGGGTGCATACGTGTCGGATGTGCTGATGAACCGCTGCTTTGGCGTCCCGACTTTCTTCATGCTTTTTTTCATTGCTGCGGCGGGGGCTAGGTTGATGAGATTAAGGCGCATCGCGCTGATGAAATGCTTTTTGATATGTGCTTCATCCATGATTTGCGGTTCGGTCCTGCTTGCGTTCCTGTTCATGAGTGTATATGAAGATACATTTTTATATCTGGGTGGGATGCACGGGTATTTCATATCCCAGTTTATGGTTACGAACCTCGGGATACCCGGGACGTCGCTTATTCTTCTGGGTGTGATAGTAGTTATAGCCGTATTTGCAAGTCCGCATACCATGCCGTTTTTGCAGAAAACCCTCTCTTTCGGATGGATTGCCCGTTTAAGGAAGAAAAAAGAGCTTGTGCCGGTTGCCGGAGAGCCTTCTGAAGAAACAGAAGAGGAGCCGCAAACCGAACCCCATATTCCCGATGATGATGAAAAAGAAAAGACCGAACCGGATGAAACCTTATATGACGACGTGGAGGTCGCCACTCCTGTGGAGACGGGTAGGGGACAAGAGGAAATGCTGCCTGTGGAAGCGGATGAATTTTCCGAAATGGAGATAGTGGATGCCACGAAGCATGTGGAGGATGTGGACGAAAAGGAAAGCAAGCCGGAGGAGAAACCGGAGATTCCAATTGAGATAGAAATACCCGAGGGTGAGGAAATGGATTTTGAGGGAAAGGAACTCGGCGATTACGACCCCCGGCTCGACCTTTCGCGCTATGTGTTCCCCACTCTGGAATTATTGAAGGACTATGACAGCGGGAATGTAGAGGTCAGCAAAGAAGATTTGTATGCCAACCAGCAACTTATAAAGCAAGCGTTGGAAGATTTCAGCATCAGCATCGCGTCAATAAAGGCAACGGTCGGTCCTACGGTTACGCTCTACGAGATAGTGCCTGCCGCAGGCGTGAGAATCTCTAAAATCAAAACGTTAGAGGACGATATAGCCTTGAGCCTGTCTGCGTTGCAAATCAGAATCATCGCCCCGATGCCGGGAAAGGGAACGATTGGCATCGAAGTCCCAAACCGCAACCCGCATATAGTTTCGATGCAGTCGGTAATCGCTTCCCGGAAGTTCCAGGAGTGCAAGTACGACTTGCCGGTCGCCATCGGGCGCACGATTACGAACGAAGTCTTCATGTTCGACCTTTGCAAAACGCCGCACCTGCTTGTAGCCGGAGCGACAGGGCAGGGAAAATCCGTGGGGCTTAATGCCATCATTACGTCGTTGCTTTACAAAAAGCATCCGGCGGAATTGAAGTTTGTGATGGTAGACCCCAAGATGGTAGAGTTCAGCATATATGCAAAGATAGAGCGCCACTATCTGGCAAAGCTCCCCAATGCCGAACAACCTATCGTCACAGAGCCTGAAGATGCCGTTGCAACGCTCAATTCACTGGTCGTGGAGATGGAAAACCGTTACAAACTGTTGGTGAATGCGAACGTCAGGAATATAAAGGAATACAACATGAAATTTATATCCCGCCATCTCAATCCGAACAATGGGCACCGGTTCTTACCCTACATCGTGGCTGTGGTGGATGAGTTCGCTGATTTGATAGTCACCGCCGGCCGCGAGATAGAGGTTCCGATTTCGCGCATAGCCGCAAAAGCCCGCGCAGTGGGCATTCACATGATATTGGCAACGCAACGCCCGGATGCGAAGGTGATAACGGGAACAATCAAAAGCAACTTCCCGAGCCGCATAGCCTTCAAGGTGGCGTCGATGATAGACTCCCGTACCATCCTTGACGCTCCGGGGGCAAACAGGCTGATAGGACGGGGCGATATGCTGATTGTGGTTGCGGGTAATGATACTGTACGTGTGCAGTGTGCGTTTGTCGATACTCCTGAAGTGGAACAAATAGTCAATTTTATTGGAAGCCAGCCGGGTTATCCCACCGCCTACTTGCTGCCTGAGTTCATCGCCGACGGCGACGGGAAGAACGGAGGCGGTGCAGGGGCTGTGGATATGTCGGACCTCGACCCATTGTTTGATGAGGCTGCCCGGTTGATTGTCATCCAGCAACAAGGTTCCACTTCGCTTATCCAAAGGAAGTTTGCAATAGGATACAACCGTGCGGGGCGGCTTATGGACCAACTGGAAGCCGCCGGCATAGTCGGGCCTTTCGAAGGGAGCAAGGCAAGACAGGTTCTCGTGCCTGATGAATACTCTTTGGAAGGGATATTGAAGGATATGAAAAACAAAAAGTAAGATAAGCAGAAGGTAAAGTATATGAAAACGGAGAATAAACAACTTATTGTGCGTTCGGTTGTCCGCTTTTTCCTTTTGGTACAGCTTTTGATGGCGGGGATAGCTTTGGCACGGGCGCAGGAAAGTGCTGAGGCTGTATTGGAAAAGGCGGCAAAAACCTATGAGGAGGCTTCGGGAATAGAGGCTCGCTTCAGCGTGAGGGCGCGTTCGCCCCAGTTACCGTCCGGGGAGAGTTTCGAGGGCTTGATTCACATGAAAGGAGAGAAGTTCAAGCTCCAAATTCCCGGTATGATTGTCTGGTACGATGGTGAAACGCAGTGGACGTACATGGAGCGGACGGAAGAAGTGAATGTATCCACTCCGACAGGCGATGAGCTTCGTTTCACGAACCCTATAATCCTCCTCCATTCTTATCAGAAGGGATTCGATGTTTCCTTGAAGGGAAGCAGTACCACACGGCAGGGAAAATCTGCGTATGATGTGGAGCTGACTGCGAAAAAGAAAGGTGATATCCTTTCGGTGGACTTGCAAATCGAGAAGGATACGGGTTTCCCTGCATCGATGGACGTAAAGATGAAGGATGATATGCGGAATACGGTTGTGATTTCGCAGTGGGAAACATCCAAGAACCAACCGGACAGCTTCTTTGTCTTTAATGGGGATGAATTTCCCGATGCGGAAGTGGTAGATTTGAGATAAACAAACAAGAAAATGTAATTGAAAATGCTATGGAAACAAAGAATGAATATGTAAAATGTCTGATAATAGGTTCAGGTCCTGCCGGATATACGGCAGCTATTTACGCAGCTCGCGCGAATCTGTCGCCTGTGCTGTATGAAGGAATTCAACCCGGCGGACAACTTACCACGACGACGGAAGTGGAGAATTTCCCGGGATATCCGGATGGCGTGACTGGTCCGCAGCTTATGGACGACTTGAAAAGGCAGGCGCAACGTTTTGGTACGGATGTGCGGCAAGGAATGGCTACTTCCTCGGATTTTTCTGCGTCACCCTACAAAGTGACAATCGACGAAAAGATCGTGATAGAAGCAGAAACAGTTATCATATCCACCGGAGCGACTGCAAAGTACCTCGGCTTGCCCGACGAAGTGAAATATGCAGGTATGGGAGTGTCTGCCTGTGCGACTTGCGACGGATTTTTTTACCGTAAAAAGAATGTGGCTGTTGTAGGAGGCGGGGATACGGCTTGTGAGGAGGCAATCTACTTGGCAGGATTGGCAAAGCATGTCTATCTTATCGTTCGCAAGAATTACCTGAGGGCTTCCAAGGTGATGCAAGAGCGTGTGTTCAAAACGCCGAACATTACCGTTTTGTTTGAGCACAATACAATCGGTCTTTTTGGTGAAAACGGAGTGGAAGGCGCTCATTTGGTGAAACGGAAGGGCGAACCGGACGAGGAGAATGTCGATATCGCTATTGATGGATTCTTCCTCGCGATAGGGCACAAACCTAACTCAGATATATTCAAACCTTGGTTGGAAACAGACGAGGTCGGATATATCAAAACCGTAGATGGAACGCCGAAAACCAAGATTCCCGGTGTGTTTGCCGCAGGAGACGTGGCAGATCCGCATTACCGACAGGCTATAACAGCTGCTGCGAGCGGATGTAAGGCTGCGATAGAGGCGGAACGGTATTTGATAAACAAATAATCCTGTTTATACCGGGTACTGATAAACGAACATCCTTCTGAATGTAAAAAAAAATCATTCGGGAGGATTTTTTATTGCTCTGGTCTGTTTATGACAACAGGATTTGAAGGAAACATATCGGGAAAAAGCTCAATGTAAAACCTCCGGAATTTGCTGAAAGAGTGGGAATCAGTCTTGGCTGGCTGGTCTATGTATGCCAGACTTTGGGAATAAAAACTATTGTCTATATTTGTGCAATTTTTTTTCACAGGAAATGCAGCATTTGGAAAAGAACCCACATCAGAATAAATGAACGAGCATGTCTTGGTGTGGAAAAGCGCAAAGTTGATGGAAGAACAACAGTTGATAGAAGAATGTAAAAAAAATAATCGACTGGCACAGAAAGAGCTTTATAACAGATTCGCCCGCAAGATGCTTGGCGTTTGCTTGCGTTATATCAACGACAGGGAAACGGCGCGTGATATCATGCAGGATAGTTTTGTAAAGGTTTTCACGAGCTTGGATACCTATTCCGGTAGTGGCGCATTCGAGAATTGGATGCGGAAAATATTCATCAACAGTGCGCTGGAATATCTTCGGAAAGCGGATGTCCTGCGGGAGGCATCAGATTGGGATAGCATGGCAGAGCCGGTGGAATCCGTGTCTGTTTCTGCGATTTCAGAACTTTCTGCTGCTGAGTTGATGAAGTTGATACGGTCTCTCCCGTCAGGTTTTCGCACGGTATTCAACTTGTTTGCTATCGAAGGTTATTCGCATAGGGAAATCGCCAGTATGCTCGACATTACAGAAAGCACATCCCGGTCGCAGTATACGCGGGCGAGGCAATTGTTGCAGAAGAAAGTGAAAGAATTATTTGGATGAGTCTTTATAATTATGGAAAAGAAGGATAGAGATAGTATAGATGACCTGTTCCGGAAGCGTCTGTTCGACTTTGAAGCCGATGTGGAGCCGGATGATTGGGAAGCGATATCACGTCGCTTGCCAAAGGAGGCTCGTGAGGTTTCTTTTCTTCAGACTTTCCGTTATTGGATTGCTGCCGCTGCGATTTTACTGCTTGCAATCTCTGTCGGGATTTATTTGAGTAATGAAACTCCTCCGCCTATGGCTCAGGAGAAAGAACCTCAAATTGTGCCAGAAATCAGGGAGCTGGATACACAACAATCTGTTGCTGTAGTTCCTGAAAAGCCTGTGATGGATGAAGCACATACTGTTACGTTGGAATCAAGACTTTTGGCAGTTGCCCAACCCGTGGAATTATTGGAAAAAGAATGGGATTATGCAATGTTGCCGGTTTCTGTTCCGCAGATTTTTGGGAAGGAATATGGTATCAGGCATGACGTTCCGGGGATGGTTGTTGCTAATCCGGTTTCAACTTCCGCAGAAAAAGTGGAGAGGGTAAAAGATAAACCTTCCCGTAAGTGGGGTTTCGGGATGGGTGCAGGTGGCTTTTCCGTAGGTTCGAATAATGTGATACAAGGCTCGGTACTGAAAAACACTCTGGTTGATGTAAGCCAGCTTGATCTGTATAACGCAGCCTCAAACAGTATCTTTTCAAGCAATACTCCCAAAACGAACATCCGCCACAAGATGCCGGTGTCGTTCTCTATGGGTGTCAGCCGCTTTATTACAGACCGCTGGTCGTTGCAGACTGGTTTGTCTTATTCTTTCTTGGTGTCGGAATGGTCTATGAGCGGGACTTATAGAGGGGAAACCAAGCAGAAACTCCATTTTCTTGGGATACCGCTTTCGGTGGTTTATAAGATTGGCGAGTGGCAACGGTTCATGTTTTATGCCACGGCTGGGGGAATGGCAGAGATGAACCTTACGGGGACATCCGTTACAACCCTTTATTCTGGTACAGAAAACATGGGTAAAGTTAAAGAGCGGGTACGGATGAACGATTGGTATTGGTCAATCAATGCACGTGGTGGTGTGGCTTATCCCATATTCACGTTCCTCAGTGCTTTTGCCGAGGTGGGAGCAAGCTATTATTTCGACAACGGCAGTGCAATAGAGACGGTACATTCAGACAAACCTTGCAACGCCAGCTTCAACATGGGATTGCGTTTGGGTTTCTAATAATATATAGGAAAGAAAACATGAAGTTATTAATGTAAATGTAATATATAAGATGAAAAAGTTCGGATTATTTTTGGCTGCCGTTTGTGCAGCAGTAGGGATGCTGACCTCTTGTTTAGGGGAAACAGAAAACAGTCAGACACTAAGCAATGTTCCTGCCGTGGTTTCCACAGCGAGCAGTTCGTCGGGGACGATTTATGTTTTGAATACTGCCGGTTCGTTTGCGATTACCTCGTCCGCATTGCAAAGCACAAGTCTCAACGTGGGAGACTGCGTTATGGTAAGTTTCAATTTAGACTTTTCCTCGGATGAAAATGCTAATGCTTCGTCATTGGGCTATTACAACGCGTCAATTACATCTATATCTAAAGTTGATAAGTTCAATATGGAGTCCCTCAGCCTGCCGGAGGATACTACCCAACTATTGGAAAACGAGCGGGTGCTTGCGTCGGCAATGAACTTAATGTATTATAATTCCTACCTTAGCGGTTACCTCTTTCTCGTTTCCAACATTGCATTGCTCGATGACGAAGAGGTTGATTGGCATCTTTTTGCAGATATGCATAATATAGAGCCGACAGAAGAGGAAAGCGGAGTAAACACCTACAGCCTATTCCTCCGTGTTGTTACGACTGAAGAACCTGACAGCGAAGACGTTACTAATACTGTAGTGCCAAACGCTTATTATGCAAGAAATTTCATCGATGCTGTCTCCAGCAAAGAAGAAGCGGCTGGCAATAGTTACTTCAATCTCCGTATTTACTACGTCAGCGAGATTAACGAGACGACTAATACGCCTGTATGGAACTACGTGACGTGGACTTCCCTTCCCGTAGAATTATAGTGACGATAGTTGATATTTAAATGTAAACAACAAGAACCCATCCCAAGCTTGCCTTGGAATGGGTTCTTTGCTATTATAACGTTATTTAAAGAAGCTTGTACCAATATCTAAAAAGTGTGCGATGTGGAGATTTGTCGACACAAGTACGCTTTTTTGAGGTCACATGATTACAAACTCCACAAAATGGGACAGGTTTTTGGAAAACTGGATTCTGCCTTGCAAGAAAATATAGGCTAAATGTATTGAAGCAGTCAATGCCGAAAAAGAAGTGGTCGCTATTTTTAGAGCCTATTTTGATTTTATTCGATAAATTTGTTCAGCAGGGCATGAATCGAGGTATCGTTAAAAGGTTCGGCATTTGTTTCAAACCAGTCTTATTTTTATGTTTGCTGTCCCGAAATCATAAAAGGATGCCGACTGCATAGGTAATGCAACACTAGTGTGAACCCTTATGTTTTTGAAAGCATTTGAAATTCACCAAAAACCTGTTAAATACTCATAACATTTTCTTTTAATTAATCTGAAAACAGATTTTTGCCTTTTATAAATGTAATATTTTAATATATGATAGTTTTGTTGTTTTTTTGCTATTTCTTATTAATGACGGTATTATTTTATTTATTAATAGGTGTTTTTAATGGATAATACCAAATAAAAAACCACAATAATATAGAAATAACAAGAAGATAATTTG
>CAYZTO010000107.1:0-6202 GCA_964481365.1 uncultured Parabacteroides sp.
AAAATTTAAACAGGCTCTAAAAGAAAGTGGATTTTATTGGTAGATTTTCTCCCTCACCTCCTCGCCGGTGGAAACGGAGATGCCTATAAGCTCTACATAATCAACTTTAATGGAGCTGTTCGGCTTCAATTGCACGTAGAGAGAAGTGAGGCGCGCTTTGGAACCGTTGATGCTGATGAAGCCGGCATATCCTCCTTCGTGCGGGCAGATGGTGATGGCACGCGACGGATAGGCAGAGAGGGTTACGCGGCATGAATCCGCGCCCTTTTCCACCACCTTGTATCCGTATGCCAGCTTCTTCTGTATTAAGCTAAGTCCGTTGGTGTAACCGGGATTGTCGCTGCGGTTGAGCCAATAGACCGTCAGGGGTTCATCCTCGTCGAGGCTGCCCGACCGGAGATTGGCATCGTAACATACGAGGTTGGCATTAAGGCTGCGGGCTATGTGGAAGAGTCTTTCGGGTGTAGGGTAGGTGCTGTCTGCGGCGGTCTGCGCCTGCGCACAAAAGGAAAGCGACACGATACCCAGCAGGAATGTTAGGAGATATTGTCTCATGTTTCTTATTGTTTTAATGTAAAAAACTCCCCGAGGCTCGAAACGAGACCGCCGGGGAGAACCTACTTATGGGAACATATACAAGAGCGGAAGACGGGACTCGAACCCGCGACCCCGACCTTGGCAAGGTCGTGCTCTACCAACTGAGCTACTTCCGCAGATATGCAATGCCTTGCTCCGACATTTGCTTAGTACTCGAAGCGGGACTTGAACCCGCACAGCTGCAATAGCCAAAGGATTTTAAGTCCTTCGTGTCTACCGATTCCACCATTCGAGCGACCATAATTAATATGAAACGAAGAGCGGAAGACGGGACTCGAACCCGCGACCCCGACCTTGGCAAGGTCGTGCTCTACCAACTGAGCTACTTCCGCGTTTCCCTCTGCAAGAGTACCGGGGCGGATGCCACGCCCCAAAACGCGCTTGCAAAGGTACTCCATTTTTGAAAACTGCAAAACAATTGTGCTGCAAAATTAGTTGGTGACGTAAAGAATGTTCCCCACCATGTTCACATTATACTGTTTGAGGGTTTCGGTGCCTTCTCCCTCGACCGGATGCCCTATGCCGTTAATGATTTCGTACTTCGTGCCGCAGTTGGGGCAGACGGCATTGATTGCATCGTCATCCACTTCCACGCGGATGGTGGTCTTGCACTCCACAGGGCATGAGGCGTCGAACGCATAGTAGGCTTCGGAAGAACCTGTGCTGCTCAAGCCGTGATACACCAACACTCCCCCGTAACCAGTCCGTTCAACGGCTTGGTTCACCGAAGTGGGGAGATATAACTTGTATGCCTGGATAGCATTCAGTTCATTGTCCTCGTAGGTAAGGTCGAGTTCCAGGTACACCGGGTAGTCCGGGATGCTGCTATCGAAATTCGTGTAGCAGGCAGAGAACAACAATACAGACAGGGCGAAAAGGATACGTTTCATTGCTGTAAGTTTAAAAGTTTCTGTTCAGCATCGTTTGCCCTGTCAAAGCCGAAGCCGTCCACTACACGCTGCATCAAGAAGGCGATCTGCTCCGTGCAAAGGTTGCCTATGCTGCCCTCGTGCGTGTGATGAACTTCCTTGCGGGGCACGAACTTCCCTGCTTCGATGCTGAGACCTACTTGCTTGTAGGCATCGCGGAAAGGAACGCCCTCCAACACCAGACGGTTCACTTCTTCCACACTGAAAATGGGAGCGTAGCGGTCGTCATCGAGGATGTACCGATTCACTTCCACTTCCCTCATTATATATGTAGCCATCTTCAGGCAGTCGGCAAGCTCGTCGAATGCCGGGAGGAATACTTCTTTCACCAGTTGGAGGTCACGGAAATAACCGGAAGGAAGGTTGTTGCATATCAGGGTAATCTGATTGGGCAATCCTTGTATCTTGTTACATTTTGCCCTCGTAAGCTCGAACACATCAGGGTTCTTCTTGTGTGGCATGATGCTCGAACCGGTAGTGTATCTGTCCGGCAACTTGATGAACCTGAAATTCTGGCTGTTGAAGAGGCAAGCATCGAAAGCGAGCTTCGACAACGTCCCTGCTATGCCAGCCATAGCGAACGCGACTGTGCGCTCCATCTTCCCGCGTCCCATTTGGGCATAAACCACATTGTAATCCATCGAATCGAAGCCGAGAAGGTCAGTAGTCATCTGCCGATTGAGAGGGAAGGAAGAACCATATCCTGCCGCAGAACCCAACGGGTTGCGGTTGCATATCTTATAGGCTGATTGCATGAGCTGGAGGTCATCGACAAGGCTCTCAGCATACGCCCCAAACCAAAGACCGAACGACGAAGGCATTGCAACCTGCAGGTGCGTGTACCCCGGCATCAGAACATCCCTGTAACGTTCGCTCTGCTCCTGCAAGACATGGAACAAGTCCACCACCAAACCTGTAATCTCCTGAATGCGGGCACGGGTGAAGAGCTTCAGGTCTACCAGCACCTGGTCGTTGCGGGAACGGCCACTGTGTATCTTCTTACCCACATCGCCAAGTTTGCGGGTGAGCATCAATTCAACCTGCGAGTGTACATCTTCTATTCCTTCCTCTATAACAAACCTGCCACTGTCGGCGACCTTGTATATTCCCCTCAATTCCGCAAGAAGAGTTTCAAGTTCACCAGCAGAAAGCAATCCGATGCTTTCCAGCATAGTGATGTGCGCCATCGAACCCAGTACATCATATTTGGCAAGGTAAAGATCCATCTCGCGGTCTCTTCCTACAGTGAACACATCCACTTCATGGTCCACTTGCACGTTCTTTTCCCAAAGTTTCTGAGCCATGATTATATTTTCAATAGGGCAATGTTGCCAAAACCGCCGCAATCTTGTCAAGTGCATCCTGCAACGGTTTTGACACCATTTGTTTGATGAAAGGATTTAGTTCGGCACGTACTGTCAGCCTCATGCGCGTGTCCATATCGGCTACTTGCTTCAGCTGTATCCACAAATTCAAAGGTACAGGGGATTGCGTCGTAACAAACTTGATAGTTTTCTCCGGTTCACGCTCCACGATTTGGAAAGCCACCTTTCCGACAGGACTGACAACAAAACTGCACGAGTCGCGGCTGATTTCCAAGTTTTGTATTTTATCCTGGGGAATGCGGTCTTTTACTCGCTCAAGATTGGAGAGGTCGGATAATACAGCATAAACCCTCCCGCCATTTTGGGGTATAGCTTTTACCTCACTGACAAATTCATCCATTTAACTTACCTGATTGTATGCTTTACACTATTATTTGTCCGGGTTCCATGCTGCAGGATTTTTTCTCCATTCCTGGAGCACTGCTATTTCCGACTCATCGATATAATCAGTGCGGACAGCTTCCTCCAAAACAGCATCATAGTTGCACAACGTCGAAAGTGTCACTCTTGCTTCCTTGAAAGCTTCCACAGCCACCGGGAAGCCGTATGTAAAGATGGCAACCATTCCTATGACGCTACATCCGAAGTTCCTTACCGCTTGCACAGCTTTTAAGCTGCTGCCCCCAGTCGATACAAGGTCTTCCACAATTACGACTTTGGAACCCGGCTTCAGTTCGCCTTCTATAAGATTCTCCAAGCCGTGGTCTTTTGGGGTTGAGCGGATATAGACGAATGGCAACCCCAACAAGTCCGCTACCAAAGCCCCGTGAGCAATTGCTCCGGTTGCCACCCCTGCAATTGCATCGGCATTCTCGTATTTTTCGCTTATTGTGCGTGCGATTTCCAACTTTATGAAGTTCCGGACTGCGGGATATGACAACGTTTTGCGGTTGTCGTTGTATATCGGGGATTTCCACCCAGATGCCCACGTGAACGGATTTGCCGGCTGCAATTTCACCGCCTTAATCTTCAACAATTTTTCTGCAACTAATCTTTCCAGTGTCTTCATAATAACTTCAAAATGTTTATTGTTCTGCAAATGTAACGAAACCGGCAGATAAAATTCCTATCGCCACCTATTAATTTCAAATTATTATTGCACACGCGCCAAGGCGAATATGCTGACACGCGTTCCTTCTGCCTGCAACAATGTTTCGGCACAATGGATTACGGTGGAGCCTGTGGTTATGACATCGTCGATTAGCAAAACGTGCTTTCCCGCCAGGTCCGGGCGTGCCAACCTGAAGATTCCTGCCGTGTTTTGCCATCGCCCGGTTGCAGACTCGTGCGTTTGCGTCGTATTGTTGCGGTCGCGGACCAAACTCCTGTTATCAACCGGGATTTTCCATACCTCCGAAATCCCACGGGCTATCCATTCCGCCTGGTTATATCCCCGCTCGCGTTTTCTGGACTTATGAAGCGGGACGGGGACAAGCACCTCAGCCGTGGAGGCAGGGTCGCCGATGCGCATAAGCTCCTCCGCAGCCGAGCGGGCAAGAAAGTAACCGGCTTCGGGGCGGTCGCGGTATTTTATGGCATGGACAAGCCGTTGCATATATGCCCCTTTTCCGTAGTAGAACCTCGCATACGCCGACACGAAGCCCTCCAGCCACATAAACCTGTCATCAAGCGGGTTGGGATGCACCTCGTCGCCTGTCCGGGAGAAATTTCGCGAACATTCAAGGCAAAATTCTTTCTCGCCCTCCCCTAACCTACGGTTGCAGATGCAACATTGCTTCGGGAAGAGCACCCGCAACAAATCATTCCATATCCCCGCCATATTCTCCGCCTCGGAACAAGCCACGCAAGCACTCGCTCGCCAATCCGGGTTCAAAACCCCGCCCTGCCGCGAACCTCAGGAGTTTCTGGAATACCTCCCGTTCGTCTTTCCCACGGGTGCTGCGTTTTTTTGCCTCCAAAAGTTGCAGTAAAATATGCCGGTATTCTTCGGCATCTATCATTTGCAGTGCATTTTCGCAGGTCGCGGAAGATATTCCCTTTTTCCTCAGCTCTGCCAAGAGCTTCAGGCGTCCCCACTTGTTGAAACGCAGCTTGTCCTGCACGAAAAAACGGCAGTAACGCTCCTCGTCGAGGAACTTTTCCGCCTGCAGGCGCGAAACGATGCGTTCCACCACCGTAGGTTCAGCCCCCGCACGTTTTAACCTATTCTCAACGTCGCGCACACACCGCTCGGCATCCGCGCAATAGGCAGCCATCTTCTGCAATAGTGTCTCTTCTGTTATTTCAGTATTCATATTTCTGCTTTTATCATCCTGTCTTTTCCAAAAAGGTCTTTCCTCAGCGAGATTTGGCGGTAGCCTTCTTTTTTAAACATTGACAATGCCGATTCTCCGCACTTCTCGTTTATTTCTACGTATATTTTCCCCTGCGGGGAGAGGTGTTTTTTCCCAAAACGTGCTATTGCCCGGTAGAAAAGCAGCGGGTTATCGTCGGGGACGAACAATGCTTCCGGTGGTTCGTAGCGCAAAACATTTTGAGCCATCTCTGACTGCTCTTTTTCCATGACGTATGGTGGATTGCTCACTATGCACCGGAGGTTCGATGGCAGATTTTCCCAGCAACCTTCGTCGAGTATGTCGGTTTGCACCAGCCGGACATCCAAGGCATTCTCCTCTCCATTCCTACGTGCTATTTCGAGCGCGGAAGTAGAAATGTCTGCCGCCCAAACCACTCCCCCGCTCCGGGAGGACCTCAACGCGAGAGCTATACATCCGCTTCCCGTCCCGATGTCCAGCACATTGCCGTCGAAGGCAGGAAAATCTTCCAGCACCCAGTCCACCAAGGCTGAAGTTTCTGGTCGCGGAATCAAAACGCCGGGGGCTACGCGAAGTTTCATGCCCCGAAATTCCGTGTAACCAAGAATGTACTGGATTGGCTCCCCTTCCGAAAGCCTGTCGATAACCCTGACGGCGCGTTCAAGCACTTCCTGAGGCAGGGAGGCATCATCTTCAATGAGCAATTTGTGGAAAGGAACCCTGCAAACGTCTTCCGCCACGATGCGTAGCAATGCCTGGAGTTCGCGGGCGGGATAAACCGTGCGCAAGCGCAGTTCCATGTATTTTTTCAATGTCAGCATGGTGCAAAGTTATGTTTATTTAAAAGAAACAGTACAATATTTCCGGTGGTTAGTGCTTCCTGAAAATTCCGAGCACTTCTGATTGCAGTCAACAGTACTAGAAATTTTCTACGAGCACTTCCGACTGCAGTCAACAGTACTAGAAATTTTCTGCGAGCACTTCTGACTGCGATCAACAGTACTAGAAATTTTCT
>CAYZTO010000107.1:6302-7883 GCA_964481365.1 uncultured Parabacteroides sp.
AAATTTTCTACGAGTACTTCTGACTGCAATCAACGGTGCTAAAAATAAATTTCCGGCACTGACACGCGGAAAAACAGTGCTGAAAATCTCCGGCAGGTACAATCTACCGCAATCATTGGTACTTGCAGAAAAAAAGCCCTCCAGGAAACCGGAGAGCTTTCTCACTAAAAAAATAAACAGCATTCCAAAGTACGCGTGCCTCTACCTGTTAGGCGTGTTCCACACCTTGGTTTCGGAACATTGGAAGTCCAGCCATTGGTCTCCGCATTTCGCCTTGAAATCTCCTTCTTCCAGCGTCCATTTTCCTTCATAATTCACGAAGGCGAGGTCGCTGCCTTTTATTTTGAATGTCACCGTTTTGGTTTCGCCCGGTTGCAGGGAAATTTTGGTGAAATTGCGCAGGCGTATGTTGTCCGGCGTGCTGCTGGCAACCATATCTTTCGTGAAAAGAAGCACCGGTTCTTTTCCGGCAACGCTTCCGGTGTTGGTCACGTCTACTGAAAAAGTCAGGTCGTCATCAGCGCCGAAAGAAGTTTTGTCCAGTTTGAAATTGCTGTAGCTGTAAGTAGTGTAGCTAAGCCCGTAGCCGAATTCCCACTGTACGTCCATCACCGCATCATAGTTGTAATTTCCTCCCATCTGCCCCATGTTCTCGCATGGTTTGTAGTCGTAATTTGTCAGGAGGTGCGGGTACTTCGGATATGTGAACGGCATTTTCGCGCTGAAGTTCGCATCACCGGAGAGGAGGTTCGCTAGGGCGTCGCCACCATAATTACCCGGCAGCATTACGTTCACTATGGCATTTGCGAGGGGTTCTATATCGTTGATAAGGCGCGGCCGGCCTTGGTTAAGTATCAAGATTATCGGTTTTCCGGTCTTCGAAAGTTCCTCGACCAGCGTCTTCTGGTTTTCCGAGAGCGCCAAATCCACAAGGTTGCCCGGAGTTTCGCAATAAGAGTTCTCGCCGACGCAAGCTACTATCACATCCACCGATTTTGCAGCCTCCACAGCTTTTTCAATCTCCGGTTCGTTCTCTTCCCAGTAGAAAACTTGGAAAGGGTTGCCAGTTTTGTAAGTAACACCTGCTTCAAAAACCACGTTGGCTTCGCCATACTTGTTGCTGAGTGCTTCAAAAATCGTGTTGTAGGCACCTGCCAGCTCATCAGCCTTGTCGCCCTGCCATGAGTACGACCAACCGCCGTTCAGACCACGCATTGTGTTCCCGTTCGGTCCTGTCACCAGGATTTTCTTGCCTTTTGCGAGCGGGAGGATACCATCGTTCTTGAGGAGGACTTCAGATTCTTCCGCCGCCTGCAAAGCTACCTCGGCAGAGCTGCTGCTTGCAAATTCCGGGTAGTCTTTCGGGTAAGTGTTGGGGGTATCGAACAATCCCAAGCGGTATTTCAGGCGGAGGACACGTGCTACTGCGTCGTCGATGCGGCTCATAGGCACGGCGCCTTCGTTTACCAATTCTTTCAAGTAGTCGCAAAAGCTGACTTCGTATGGTACCATAGACATGTCGATGCCGGCATTGATTGCAATACGTATCGCATCTTTTTTAGAAGCGGCAATGTGGTCGCG
>CAYZTO010000108.1:0-7820 GCA_964481365.1 uncultured Parabacteroides sp.
CCTGCACGTGAGGCTGCACGCCACACAGCCTATATATAAAAGGAAAGGCTGCACCGTAAGACAACTCTTACGGCACAGCCCAATCCATCGTCAAATATAAAAACAAAAAAGTGTATTCCTTAATCGTCCCTGCTCGCACCAAGGAACAGCATGATATAATAGCACAACGTAGCCAAAGAGCCTAACGCAGCAACAACGTACGTGTAGGCCGCCGAACGCAGGGCGTCTTCTGCCTTGTCGTGCGTATAGACATTCGTGATTCCTGCCCTGCTCAACCATGCCAAGGCGCGCTGGCTGGCATTGATTTCAACGGGTAAAGTCACCAAGCTGAACAACGTCGTGGAGGCGAAAAGGATGATTCCGAAGAGCATCAGCTGGGGGAACGTGTGCAGGAGCAACATGCCGCCCAAGAGCACCCACGTCATGATGTTCGACGCGAAACTAACAACAGGTACCAACGCCGAGCGCATCTTCAAAGGAGCATACGCTTTTGCGTGCTGGACAGCGTGCCCGCACTCGTGTGCCGCAACCGCAGCTGCCGCGATGCTGTTGCTGTAAAAGACCGTTTCACTCAGGTTCACAGTCTTGTTTGCGGGGTTGTAATGGTCTGTGAGGTGACCGGGCGTACAAGTAACCTGGACGTCGTAGATGCCATTGTCGTGCAGCATCTTTTCTGCCACGTCGCGCCCCGTCATCCCCGAAGGCATGGGTATCTCCGAGTACTTTTCAAACTTCTTCTGCAGTCGGCTGGAGACTAACCAACTCAACACGGCAACGCCGATAAAGATAATCCAATAAAACATACGTGTATATTCTAACTTTAAACTGTTTGAACGGGAAACAAATATCTTGCCAAAAGCCCCGGTGGGCAGTACCCTGCGCGGGTTATTCCCCTTTATGGCGGAATATTGTCTGCTCGCGGTCGGGTCCTAATGAGACAATCGTTATGGGTACGCCCAGTTCCTTCTCAAGGAACGAAAGATAGGCGTTGTATTCTTCGGGGAACTCGTCTTCCCGCTGCATCCCCGACATGGCGGTCTTCCACCCGGGAAGCTCGACGTAAACCGGGCTAATGCCCTCCTCTATCGAATACGGGAAGTCCCTCGTTTCCTTGCCGTTTACCTTGTAGGCGACGCAGGCTTTGATTGTGTCGAAAGTATCCAGCACGTCGCTTTTCATCATAATTAGTTGGGTGACGCCATTAAGCATGACGGCATACCTCAACGCGACAAGGTCAATCCACCCGCAGCGGCGCTTACGTCCGGTTACAGCCCCGAACTCATGCCCGAGCCTCCCTATCGTTTCGCCCGTCTCGTCGTGAAGCTCCGTGGGGAAAGGACCGCTCCCTACGCGGGTGCAGTATGCCTTGAATATGCCGTAAACTTCCCCTATGCTCCGGGGAGAGACACCCAAGCCCGTGCAGCATCCCGAACAAACCGTGTTGGACGAGGTGACATACGGGTACGAGCCGAAATCAATGTCGAGCATCGTGCCCTGCGCTCCTTCGGCAAGGACGCTCTTGCCTTCGCGCAACAGGCGGTTCAACTCGTGCTCGCTGTCTATCAGCGTGTATTGCTTCAGGTAATCGATGGCTTCAAACCATTTCCCTTCCAAGGCGGAGAGGTCGTATTCGTAGTCAAGGGAATGCAGGATTGCCTCGTGGCGGGCTTTCGCCGCAGCGTATATGGAGGGGAAGTCCCCAAGGATGTCCCCGACACGCACACCGTTACGGCTTACCTTGTCGGTGTACGTGGGTCCAATCCCTTTGCCTGTGGTGCCTATTTTTCCCGAACCCTTAGCCGCCTCGTACGCAGCGTCGAGCAGTCGATGGGTGGGGAGTATGAGGTGTGCTTTCTTGGAGATGAGGAGTTGCCGCTTAATGTCGTGCCCGCTTGCCGAGAGGGCTTCCGCCTCCTCCCGGAACAGTACCGGGTCGAGCACCACCCCGTTACCTATCATATTCACCTTTCCTCCTTGGAAAATGCCGGACGGTATGGAGCGCAACACGTACTTTTCGCCTTCGAACTCAAGGGTATGTCCGGCGTTGGGACCTCCTTGGAAGCGTGCGACTATATCGTACTTGGGGGTAAGGACATCCACTACTTTTCCTTTGCCCTCGTCGCCCCACTGCAATCCGAGTAATACATCAACTTTCATGTTTCTTTTCTATTGTCTATTAATATCTTCTGGCTTCCGCATCGCCCGCACCGGGGCGGGAAGCACACAAAGGTAAGCCTTTTGGGGTAACGCGCAAAAGGGCTTCCGCTTTTTTAGGAATAATATTCAAACTCGAAGCTCAAATCAGCGAAAAACTCTTCCCTCTCGGCATTCCCGCAACGGTCATACCCGGCGACTAACTCCATGACGCGCCGGCGCGACGATTCGTCCCGCCTGCCGTACCGCTTCAAGGCGAGCAGAGCCGAGCGCGCGGCGAACGACATCCCACCGTCGAGGGTTTCCTTCGCCTTCTGCAGGAAGAGGCTTTCAACTTCGGGGCTTGTTTCTTCTTCCTTTATATATACGTTGGCGACACACAGGAAACCGCAAGCCGGCGCGTATTCACCCGTGGCTTCACCCGAAAGGCAGAGACGGGCGATGCCGTCCTTGGCAGGCGAGACAGACAGGAGGTTCGCCGCGAGCTGTTCCGCCACTTCGGGATAGGGCACTTCGCTTATCCACTCCATCGCCAAGGGGAGGGTGAACTCGGCAGGGGGGTAGAGCATTGTTGCGAGGAGCTTGAGTTCGCGCACGTCGGCAGCCCACATTTCCACGGCAAGGGAGGCGTCGGGCTCGTGCCGACGGGCAATGCGCCTCAACTCCGGGATGGGCACACCGAATATCATGCCGTATGCCATCCCCTTTTCCCGCAGGCTGGAGGCTACCACGCCGTTCATCGCCAGCCTCAGTTCTTCGCGCATGGCGCGCAATCCATCTTTTTCCATCTTTTCTTTTCGTTTTATCCCATGCGGGAAGCCGGGTGGAGGCGGGCTTCTCCCTACAGACATTCTGTAGTTACCGCTACAGGAGAGCTGTTATTGTAATGCCAGACTGTCTGACATTGCAACGTCATTCCACACGGGGTTCCCACACTGGAGGATTCAGTCGTTGTACGAAGGGAGGAACGAATAGTCGCTGCTGTAGCGCATCATCTGCCCGGCGTAGCCTTCGGTATAGTCGAGGGTGACATCCACCACTTTGCCCGATTCATCCTCCACGAGCTGCATACGCGGGTTCACGAAACCCTTGTAGGGGGCGAGCCCCAGCTTGGCGTATCGGTCGAGCACTTCACGGTGCAACGCAGTGTCTACCTTTACGCCGTAATCCTCCACGAGCTTCCTGCCTGCTTCGAAGTCGCCTTCGCTCTTTATGCGCTGCACTTCGGCAAGGAGGCGTGCAAAGATATCCCTAAGTCGGGCGTAGTCATTCACCCGCACGAAGGTCTTCCCATCGCACTTGCAGAGTTCCACCACGTTCCCGTCTCGCCCCTGTTCATACGCCCAGTGGGCTATGAGCTGGCGGTTGCGCATGTGCGCTTCCTCCAAGTTCTTCCCCGGCTCTATCCTTGCAAGCTGGGTCATCATGCCGTTCATCATGTAGGTGTAGTAAGCTGTCTGGTAAGCGTCTGCCGAAGGGAGAAGCCCGAGTTCCACCATCTTGGGGTCTGCCATGTAGTAAAGTCCGAAGAGGTCGGCGCGCGCTTCCTCCAGCACAGAGCTGTACGCGCCCAAAGCATCGGGGTCCACACCTTCCAACGTCTGCCCCGACCCATGCCCAAGACATTCGTGCAGGTCAGTATGCAGGTTGTCGGTCTGGAAGCCGTACTTCTTCGCCTGCGCTATTTCCTCTTCGCTCCACATGAACTCTTCGTCGAGCCCGCTCCCCTGCGAGGCTTTGTCGTAGGCCTCGGTGATGTTCTCGATTGTTACCGACTTCGAACCGTAGTCCCTCCGAATCCAGTCGGCGTTGGGGAGGTTAATGCCAATGGGGGTTGCGGGGTAGCAGTCACCCCCGAGCATGGCAACTGTTATGACCTTTGCGCTCACTCCTTTCACTTCTTTCTTGCGGAAGCGGGGGTCGATGGGCGAACGGTCTTCGAACCACTGCGCGTTGCTGCTTATGATGCGGGTGCGTTCCGTAGCCTCGGTGTTGATGAAATTGACTGTGGACTCCCAGCTCGCCTTCCTTCCCAGCGGGTCGCCATAGACCTCTATGAATCCGTTCACGAAATCCACTGCCGACGCCGTGTCCTTCACCCAAAGGATGGAGTAGTCGTCGAAAGCTTTTAGGTCACCCGTCTCGTAGTATTCGATGAGTTTTTGGATAGTAGCCCGCTGAGCGTCATTCTCGGCAAACGGGACAGCCTTCCGCAGCTCTTCAACGATTCTCACAATGGCATCAGAGTAAAGCCCTCCTACTTTCCAGACTTGCTCCCTTATGCCCCGTTCGTCTTTCACGAGGCGGCTGTTCAGCCCGTACGACACTGGGCAGATGGTGTCTTGCCCCTCCTTCATTCGGTTGTAGAAGGCATCCACCTCCGGCTGGGTCAAATCGCCAAGGTAGTAGTTGTTGGCAGAGGCACGTATCAGGTCTTCATCCCCACTTTGCACCGTGCGCTTTGGCAAGACTTCGGGGTCGAAGATGACAGGCTCAAGCTCTTCGAGGAGTTGCTCTACCGACCCGCCTTTCCTGAGCGGGAGGGCAGAAGGCTCCACCGCCATTACGCATTCCTCGAAAAAGGACTTCGTGAATCCCGGCACGAACTTGTCTTCCCCGTAGTGGTGGTGTATCCCGTTGGAAAACCATACCCGCTTCAGGTACGTTTCGAGGGCAAGGAAGTCCCCGGTGGTGCGGTCACCTTTGTAGGATTGGTATATAGCCTCCAGCGTCCGGCGGACGGGGAGGTTGTAGCGGCAGTTCTGGTCGGTCAGGATGTCCCTTCCAATCAATGCGGCTTCAGACAAATGGTAAAGCAATTGCTTCTGTTGAAGCGTTAATTGTTCGAACCCTGGCACCCGATAACGGAGCACCTGCACGTCGGCGAAACGGTCTACCACGTAGTTGAACGAATTGTCTGCAGTGTCCACCCCGGTTGAGGGCGGGTTGGAACATGCAGCGATGCTAAAAGCAGTCATAAGTGTTAGTATTGTTTGTTTCATATTGGTGATAACTTAGTCGTCTTCTCCTATAATCATGCCGCTTCCCATGCACAGTTTATGCTCCTTGTCATAGACCACGGCGTACTGCCCCGGGGCGATGCCTTGTATCTTGTCGTCGCTCTCTATGCGGTAAAGGTCGCCGATGCGGCTGATGTAACCATGAGTGAACTCAGGCGTGTGGCGTATCTTGAACGTGATTTCCTTCCTGTCGTCGAACACCCCCCAAGGGTCTTCGGTGATAAAGTTGAACCCCCGGAGGTTCACTGTCTTGCCGTATTGCGTCTCGGGGTCATAACCGTTGGACACGTAAATAATGTTCCTGTGGATGTCCTTCTTGATAACGAACCACGGACCGCCGCTCAAACCCAAGCCCTTCCGTTGCCCTATGGTGTGAAACCAGTACCCGTTGTGTTTGCCGAGTACCTTGCCGGTCTCCAGTTCCACTATCCTTCCCGGGCGTTTGCCAAGGTATCGCCCAATAAAGTCGTTGTAATTAATCTTCCCGAGGAAACATATCCCCTGGCTGTCTTTGCGCTTTGCGCTTGGCAGACGCTGCGCTTCGGCTATAGCCCTGACCTCCGTCTTCATCAAGTGCCCGATGGGGAACAACAGCTTTTGTATCTGAAGGCGTGTAATCTGCCCCAAGAAGTCCGTCTGGTCTTTTACGGGGTCTTTCGCCGTGGAAAGCCATACCTTCCCGTCTATGTTTGTAGTAGTGGCATAATGCCCCGTGGCGATTTTGTCGAAGTCCTTGCCCCACTTATCCTCAAAGCAACCGAACTTGATGTATTTGTTGCACATCATGTCCGGGTTGGGGGTAAGCCCTCGCTTGACGGAATCTATAGTGTAGCTCACCACTTTGTCCCAGTATTCGTCGTGCAAGGAGACCTGCTCGAAGCGGCAGCCGTATTTCCGGGCGACATAAGACGTGATTTCTATGTCTTCTTCTGCGGGGCAGTCGATATAACCGTCCTCGCTTTCCATCCCGATGCGTATGTAGAATATAGTCGGCTCATAGCCTGCTTCTTTCAAGAGGTGGACGACAACCGAACTATCGACCCCCCCTGATACTAATGCTGCTATTTCCATATATCATTTATTGTTCAACGTGCAAAAGTAAGGAAACTCCACACTTGCGGCAAGGTTGGGTTTAGAAATTCAGGAGAGGTGAGGGTGTGCTTCTCGTGAATGCCGACCGAATCTTCCACTCCTGCGGGTAAAGGTTGTTGCACCGAGTTCCCAAGTTCTTGACAAAGCCTATCGGCAAACCCCGGTAAGTCAGCAAAACGAACCCGCGCCCGGTACCCTGCGGCAACTCTACCGTCTCCCTCCGCAGATAAGATATTGCCGTTTCATACCCGACTTCTACCGAAGGGAAACGCTCCCTGTCAAGAAGAACGCTCATGGCAAGAGCTTGGGACGGGACGAGGTCTTTCCCCCGCATCTCCCCGATTTCTATGCCCGCAAAAATCACCCTGATTCCCTGCTGCCGGAGCAGTGCATATATCCGCGAAACCTCATCCGATTGCATGGACAAACGTGTCCCTTCCGCCCCTGCCCACACCGGATGGAAGCGGAAGCCTTCCAACAGATAACTCTCCACGCCGCGAGGAACGGGCAGGGCATGCTTCTCTTTCCTTTGTTTGGCTTTCGGCTTGCCTGAACGGAAAGGTTCATGCCCATTCTCCTTCTTGCGCAGCACAGCCATGAAGAGACCCTCGCCACGTGTCTTATGGGGGAAAAAACGGCATACAGGATAAGAGTACTTCAATGCCCCGGTGATGTTCCACGATGAATCGACAGGGACAGGCAGGGGTTCCGCGCCCAATGTCTCTATTATATAATGAATGGCATCTTCGTCTTCTTCCGTATTGTAAGTACAGGTGCTGTAAACAAAAATGCCGCCGGGCTTCAATGCGTCCCAAACGTCGCGGACTATCCCTTTCTGCCGGGACGCACAAAGCAGGACGTTCTCCACCGACCACTCGCTGCGGCTGGCAGGGTCTTTGCGGAACATTCCCTCTCCGGAACATGGGACATCCGCCAGAATCATATCGAAAAGCCCATTGAATCCTTTAAACTCTGCCGGGGTGGAATTAGTAACTATGCAATCCGGATGCCCCCACTTAACCATGTTCTCCGCGAGGATATTTGCCCTGTTCCGGACAACTTCATTGCTCACCAGGACGCTTCCCCCGGGAAGGATTGTCCGTAAGTGGGTGGACTTGCCTCCCGGAGCGGCGCAAAGGTCCAGACATACTACGGGGTTAGTGACATACGTCCGTACCACTTGTTCCACAAACATAGACGAAGCCTCTTGCACATAATATGCCCCTGCATGGAAATACGGGTCGAACGTAAAAGCCGGACGAGAAGGCAAATAACATCCGGTTCCACACCATAAGACCGGCTCGCTTTCTCCCGGAAGCCGGTTGCATTTTAAAGGATTTACCCGGATACTTACAGGCGGCTCGGCATCCAATGCCTGCTCAAAAGCTTCGTACCCATTTCCTAATAATGTCCGTGTACGCGTAATGAAATCAACAGGGAGTACCATAATAATAAAGGATTGTCGGACAAAAGTAGCAACTTTCCTCTAAGGAAGAGTCAAGACCACCACTATCTTTACGAATCGTAGAAAGTACCGCTTAGCTCCAAGTCGCG
>CAYZTO010000109.1:0-7805 GCA_964481365.1 uncultured Parabacteroides sp.
TAGAAACTTAGCAAAGACAGGGGCGGTATTGGCTTTTTCTTGTCGCACCGGCCATAAATCGTGATTTATATCTAAATTTGTACAGCAAAACATTAAAGGACAAACCTATATGAAAGCAATATCTTTTATAAAAGACTTTTATAACCAATATCTGTCACACATCAACAAGTATTGGGTGGTTAGCATCATTTTCGTCATCCTTACACTTACGGCAGGCGACAGCAGTTTATACAAACGGTACACTTACGATACTAAAATCCGAAGCCTTGAGAATGAGATAGAACATTACCGGAAAGAAATCGAAATAAACAGCCAAAAACTAAAAGACCTGCACACAAACAAAGAAGGTCTTGAACGTTTTGCCCGCGAAGAATACTTGATGAAGCGGCCTAACGAAGATATTTTCATCATCAAAAAGAAATAGGGCTGCATTCCGAAAACAGCCTACTTCGCAACCGGCAATACCACCCGGGAGGCAGCATTTTTCTGGTGATAAACTTTTATTTCCTGCCTCATTTCAAAATCTTCTACCGAACAATGGTAAGTATCAATGAATTTTTGCGGATTCCGGTCTATGATAGGGAACCACGAACTCTGCACTTGAATCATCAAACGGTGACCGGGCAGGAACGTGTGCGCCACATCATATAATGTATAATTTACAGCGGTTATGCTGTCGGGGGTAAAAGCTTTCGGATTGTCAAAACCTTCACGGAAACGCCCACGGAACAATTCCCCACGCACCATAAGCTGGTAACCGCTCATCGGGTAACGGGAGTCTTTCACATATTCCAAAGCCTCTTCCGGATAACTGTAATTGGCAGGGAAAACATCTATGATTTTAACCATGAAGTCGGCATCAGTACTGCTAATTGCCGTCATCAACTCTACTTCGATGGAGCCGGATACCGTAAGGGTATCAGTCAATGTGTCGGTCATGAAAGTAATGACATCAGGGCGGGTTGCGGCAAAACGCTGGTCGTCCAACATATATTCTATTGTGCGGTAACGCGTGGGATTGGCAGTGTACGGCACCGGATGCGCCATGTCTGAGATATATGCAGTGTATGACTCTGCTTCAGACGGAGTTTCCGTTGAGATTTTGCCTCCTTCGTGTAGATAAAAAGGTGTCAGGCTGACCTGGCGGATAGGCCACGAATCACCAAACTCCCATTCATTCTTCCCTGTATGGAAAACGCTGACTTTGTGGGCAGGCTTTTCACCTTTTCCTTCCAGATAATAACGGAAGAAAGGATATTCTATCTCATCGATATAAAAATCAGAAGTACTTTTCCCGAAATAGATATTCCCGAAGCCTTGGAAACCGCGGCGCGTCCATCCTCCATGCCACCACGGGCCAAATGCAAGATAAAGTTCCGTTTCGGGGGATTGTTCCCGGATTGCTTTGTAAAGATTCCATGCACCATAGCAATCTTCGGAATCGAAAAGACCTCCGGTAACCAAGATGGCTGGCTTCAGCCCATAACAAGAGCGTCGGGCATCACGTATTTGCCAAAACTCATCAAAATTAGGATGCTCCTTAATAGCGTTCCAAAGCGTTTCCGTAGTATCGTTTACCAAAGCATCGGCATCTTTGAATGTTCCCAAAGCAAGGAAATCAGTATAAACATCATGCTTTACAATTTCTCTCATGATGCCTCGCTCTGCATGGCGTCCCTCAAGCGCAGGCAGGAAATTTGTCGTCTGCAAGAATGTAAACGCCCCGTTATGATGGCGGTCGTCACCGCGAAACCAATCAGTCACCGGGCCTTGCGGGGAAACAGCTTTCAACGCCGGATGGTTGCTCGAAGCCGTCATGGTTGCATAAAAACCATCATAACTTATACCCCATGTACCAACGTTCCCATTATTGTGCGTGTTATTGAGCAACCATTCGATTGTGTCGTATGTGTCGGTAGATTCATCAATGCCGTTGCCGGTTTTCGCATCCGGATTCAAAGGACGGACTTGCACGAATTCACCTTCGCTTTTATATCTTCCACGCACATCTTGATAAACAAGTATATATTCATTTTCAACATAAACATTTCCCTTCGTACGCAAATAACGGCAAAACTTGTCACCATAGGGATTGCATGAATAAGGAGTACGCATCATCAGGATAGGATGCTGTTTTGTGCTGTCTTTCGGTTCGTAAATTGCAGTGTACAATTTTATTCCGTCGCGCATGGGAATCAGAACTTCACGTTTATTATAAATCTCGCGCAAATGGAGTTCCACACTATCCGGTTGGGATGTTTCTTCTTGGGCACGCAAAAAGAAAGGTGCTAAAAAAGCAAGCAAAAGGATTAATTTCTGCATTCTATTTCATTTTTTAATGCTACAAAAGTAACGCCTTTACCCTACTCTTCCCAACATTTCTTCCTAAAAATAACCGGTGGAACCCCGCACATCCTTTTGAAAAATTTCCCGAATGAAGATTGATCGCCGAAACACAACAAATCTGCCACATCTTGTATAGACAAATCCGGATTGCGCAAGCAAACTTTAGCTTCATTCAACAGCAAATCGTTCAGCACAGTACTTGCAGTCTTGCCATAAAGACGCTTGATTGCAGAAGAAAGGGCATCTGGCGAAATTCCTATCTGGCATGCGTACCATCCCACTTCATGCCGCTCACGGCAATGGGTATGAGCTAAATAAAGGAATTGTGAAACAGCGTTCTTCCAATATGTAGTTCCTTTAACCTGTCCCACTTGATTCCTATGGAAGAAAACATTCCACATCTCATATTGCCAAACACATATAATGCTAAGTAATATTTCACGTTGGAATATTCCTCCAATCTGATTGGTAAGCGTGCTGAACAAGACATTCTCCAACTGATGTATGCCATTTATTTTATTCCCTTCAAAAAAGACGAAAGGCGATTGGGAATAATGCATCATCATTTCCGCTATACGGGTACGCAAGGATACGGTAGCTTCCATGAAAAAGGATTGTTCCATTATTACAAAACAGGCACGGAAATGACCTACCAACCTAATATCCTCCCACTCTACCCCATCGATAAAATCCACATAAACTGATGTATTAAAACCCAAACGGTCTCCGTTTGCAGTAACTCTCAACTCCCCTTCATATACCATTAAAAATGCATGCCAGCCTTTCCTCCACCAGATACTTTCCATATTAAAATCATCCCCCTCAAGCTTTGCCATCAACATGCAATCGCCATAATTGGCTATTGTCATCTGTCCGCCTTCATTCAAGGATTTGCCGAGGAATGTAGCTGCATCTGCATTTATATTATCCATATATTGCTCCGTTTATACATCATTAAGACTCACAAAAATAAAGCATTGGCTACTGTCTCAGAACCTTTTCCATACTTATTAGTACTCTTAAAGAAAAAAAACGGTAACACACGGACTTTGACGAATGTAATCGGGATTCTGACGAATAATCCAGCATCCAAAGCCCGGTAATTTTGCTCCCAATTTTAACAAACGTGCAAGCAAACGGCACATAAACTTGAAAATGACAAGAAATATGGAAAGATTGTTCAATCAATTTTGTTACTGCGCCCTGATTCTGTTAGTAATCACGGCATGCCAAGAACCCCGGCAGCAAACCGGCGGAAGCAAATATAAAACCATGAGTGTAAGTTTGACGAACCGCACACTTACGCGAAAATACACAGCTGTGGCACAAGGCCGGCAAAGCGTGGAAATACGCCCGCAAGTAAGCGGAACTATTACGGAAGTATGCATAGAGGAAGGAGCAAAAGTCAGAAAGGGACAACCATTGTTTATCATCGACCAAGTTCCATATCAGGCTGCACTGGAAACTGCGACTGCCAATGTAATGAGTGCTGAAGCATCTGTAGCCACTGCACGCATGACGGCAGAAAGCAAACAAATGCTTTTCGACAAGGCAGTGGTATCTGAATTCGATTTAAAGACAGCACAAAATTCCCTTTTGGAAGCTGAAGCCGCTTTAGCTCAAGCAAAAGCCAATGAAACCAATGCCCGGAACAATTTATCTTATACTGTGGTTAAAAGTCCGGTAGATGGAGTTGCGAGTATGATACCTTACCGTGTCGGTGCTTTGGTTGATGCCAGTATCAGCACTCCCCTGACCACAGTATCCGATGATGAAGAAATGTATGTCTACTTTTCATTGACAGAAAACCAAGTGCTCAGCCTTACCCGCCAGTATGGGTCATTAGACAAGGCAATGGAAGAGATGCCGCAGGTGCAATTAAACCTGAGCGACGGAATAACGTATGAACACCAAGGCCGCATAGATGCCATAAGCGGTACAATAGACAACGAGACCGGTTCCGTGAGCTTGCGCGCAACCTTTCCCAATCCTGAACGTATGCTCCGGAACGGCAGCAGCGGTACAGTCATTTTTCCTTACCAACGCGATGGCGTGCTTGTTGTTCCACAAGAAGCCACTTATGAAATACAAGACAAAATATTCGTCTATAAAGTTGTGGATGGCAAAGCCGTTTCCACACAAATCACTGTTTTCCCTGTAAGTGACGGGCAGGAATATATTGTAGAAAGCGGATTGAATGAAGGGGATGTTATCGTGGCTGAAGGCGCAGGATTGTTACAAGAAGGTACAGTGATAGAAGATTAAAAAGGTAGCAGCATGAATTTCAAATTATTTATAGACCGCCCAATACTGGCAAGTGTCATTTCTGTGCTTATTTTGCTGGTCGGGCTTATAGGATTGACAAATTTGCCAATGGAACAATATCCTGATATTGCTCCTCCCACAGTAATGGTATCCACTACATACACTGGAGCCAATGCTGAAACTGTCCAGAAATCTGTTGTAGTTCCTTTGGAAGAAGCTATCAACGGTGTGGAAGATATGCTCTACATGACATCCACATCCACCAACACCGGTTCAGGCAGTATCACTGTTTATTTCAAACAAGGGACAGACCCGGATATGGCTACAATAAACACGAAGAACCGCGTGAGCGAAGCAGAAGGCCTTTTGCCAGCCGAAGTAACCACCATCGGTGTTACGGTAGAGAAACGCCAAAACAGTATGCTGAAGATTGTAGCCCTTTACAGTCCGGATGACTCTTACGACCAGACTTTCATAAACAATTACTTCAAAATAAATATCGAGCCACGCCTCTCGCGAATAAGCGGAGTAGGTAACGTGAACGTTATGGGTGGCGACTATGCCATGCGTATATGGCTCAACCCAGAACGTATGGCACAATACGGATTGGTACCTGCCGATGTAACCAGTGTTTTGGATGAACAAAATGTTGAAGCTGCCACCGGGACTTTAGGTGAAGATTCCCAAAACGCTTTCCAATATACCTTGAAATACCGGGGCCGTTATGAAACTGCGGAAGAATTCGGCAACATTGTCTTAAAGGCATTGTCAAACGGGGAAGTGCTCCGCCTGAATGACATCGCGACAATAGAACTCGGCGCACAAAGTTATGCCTACAACAGCGAAATAGTAGGACATCCCGGAGCTACTGCCATGATTTCGCAAACGGCAGGTTCGAACGCCAACGAGATTATTGAAGAGATTGACCAACTGATAGAAGAAGTGCGGAAGGATTTGCCAAAAGGATTAGTGTTGAATGACCTGATGAGTACTAAGGAATTCCTCGACGCTTCCATACACGAAGTGGTGAAAACCCTTATTGAAGCCATTTTACTGGTAATTCTCGTGGTGTATGTATTCTTGCAAAGTGTCCGCTCGACAATTATCCCTGCCATATCGGTTATCGTGTCTCTTGTAGGGACATTTGCGTTCCTTTACATAGTAGGTTTTTCCCTCAACCTGCTGACTTTATTCGCTCTTGTCCTCGTTATCGGTACGGTTGTGGACGATGCAATCGTTGTGGTTGAAGCCGTGCAAGCGCAATTCGACGAAGGAATCCGTTCACCTTATAAAGCATCTTACAGAGCAATGGATAACATCGCTTCAGCTATCATTACAACCTCATTGGTGTTCATGGCAGTTTTCATACCTACGTCTTTCATGGGCGGAACAAGCGGTACATTTTATATGCAGTTCGGTCTGACTATGGCTGTGGCAGTAGGACTTTCGGCAGTTAATGCCCTGACCTTATGTCCGGCACTATGCGCCCTTCTAATGACCCCGCACACCGACACAGGCGAGAAATTAAGTTTTTCAAGCAGGTTCCACAAATCGTTCGAGGCATCTTTCAACCGTCTTGTCATGCGTTACAAAAACGGAGTGAAATGGTTTTTCCGCCGGAAATGGTTGATAACATTGGGAGTGGTGGCTTCAGCCGCTTTGCTTATAGTTTTAATGCGCAGCACAAAGACCGGATTGGTTCCGGACGAGGATATGGGAACTATTTTCGTGAATGTAACCACTCCGCCAGGGAGCAGCCTCGCCCAAACTGTAAAAGCAATGTCTGAAGTTGAGGATTGCATAAAAGACATACCACAAATAGAACGTTACTCTAATGTTTCGGGCTTCAGCATGATGGGCGGACAGGCTCCATCAGGCGGTATGCTTATCATAAAACTGAAAAATTGGAATGAAAGGAAGAATGACGAGGATTATATCAGTGCTGTAATCTCTGAAATATACCTCCGCACGGCAGGAGTGCATTCCGGAAAACTTTTTGCTTTCGCTCAACCAACCATAATGGGATATAGCACGGGTAGCGGTGTGGAACTTTATGTCCAAGACCGTGCCGGAGGAGATATAAATACGCTGAAAAGCCACACAGACCGCTTTATAGCAACATTGAACCAACGTCCGGAGATTCAAATGGCATATACGACTTTCGACACTAAGTTTCCACAGTATCTGGTGGAAGTCGATGCGGCTAAATGTAAGCGCATGGGGGTTTCGCCCTCAGATGTGTTGAGCGTAATGTCGGGTTACATAGGCGGGAACTACGCTTCGAACCTTAACCGTTTCTCGAAATTGTACAGGGTATATGTCCAAGCCGATAAAAACTACCGTTTAGACCTCGATGCACTGAATAATATGTTTGTGCGTACCGATGCCGGGAACATGGCGCCGATAGGACAGTTCGTCACCCTGTCGAAAACATACGGGCCGGAGACTCTTACACGTTTCAACCTGTATAGCTGCATACAAGTGAACGCCATGATGAACGACGGGTACAGCAGCGGGGACGTAATCAATGCAGTAGAAGAAGTTGCAAGACAGACCCTGCCTGTCGGTTACGGATATGAATACGGCGGAATAACCCGCGAAGAAGTGGGAAGCGGGTCGAACACGGCGATAGTGTTTGTCATTTGTATCGTTTTCATATATCTGATTCTCTGCGCCCTCTACGAAAGTTTGTTTGTGCCGCTTGCGGTGATGCTGAGTGTGCCCTTCGGGCTTTTGGGGAGTTTTGCGCTAAGCAATGTTTGCGGACTGGAAAACAACATCTACATGCAAACCGGGTTAATCATGCTCATAGGTCTTTTGGCAAAAACGGCAATACTTATAACCGAGTATGCAGCCACACGCCGCCGGCAAGGGATGAGTTTGGCGCAAGCTGCCATTTCTGCCGCGTCCGTCCGTTTGCGTCCTATCCTCATGACGGTGCTTTGCATGGTAATCGGAATGTTGCCGCTGGTATTTGCAAGCGGCGCGGGGGCAAATGGAAACGTTTCACTTGGTACCGGAGTTGTCGGCGGGATGATTGTAGGCACCGCAGCCCTCCTTTTCGTGGTTCCTTCGTTATTTATAGTATTCCGGAATATGCAAGAAAGGCTTATGCCGGAGCGGAAACACGATGAAGATTGAAAACTTTCATTCTGTGACATAGAATAGATTTTTGAAGTAGGTGTCAAAAGGTT
>CAYZTO010000110.1:0-7704 GCA_964481365.1 uncultured Parabacteroides sp.
GAGCACAAAATACCGCAGTCAGAAGCACTAGAAATTTTCTGGGAGCACAAAATACCGCAGTCAGAAGTGCTAGAAATTTTCTGGGAGCACAAAATACCGCAAACAATAGTGCAAAAAAAATTCCGGAGGTACTATGTACCGGAATTTTGGTGCCCGCAATTCCCCACCGGACACAAATCCACGGAATATACCTCCGGAAATGTTCATCACTCACAACATTTATAAAGTAGTTTATCCCCAAAAATTCCTCAAGCAATGGTTCCGGCAATAACTGGTACCTGAAATTCTCCGTGCCACATGTTACCTGCGGAGAAAGAAGGTTCTCTTCTTTTTCTCGTTGTTTTGCTTCCGTTTATCCTGCTTTTTTTGTTTTTCTTTCCTCGGACTTTCACGGTGTTCAGTAGTACGGTGAACTATGCAGGACGAAAAACTGCCGAAAATGATACTCACAGCTAAAAAAATCGCAAAGTGTTTCATGTTTTTATGTCTTGATATCAATTGCAGGGTTAGACAACAGCCGTATATAAAGGTTTAAAGCAAAAAATTCTGTAATAATTTTCCAATACAATCTTTCCATTTTATTTTTAATACTTACCTTTGCCGTCGCAAGTGGTGTAAATACCTGCCGGCCGGCAGGTATTTAGTAAAAGGGAATACCGGTGGAAATCCGGAGCTGTACCCGTAGCTGTAAGTCCTTAAAAAACTCTGCAGGCGTACTTGTTGCCACTGGCAGCGTGCAGAACGCGCCGGGAAGGTGCCTGAACAGGAGAGGACAAGCCAGAAAACCTGCCATTTGCCTTGCGCACCGCAATTCTTTCGGGTGTAGAGGATTGCTAACACAAAAAAAGTATGCATTGTGAAGAATTTTAATGTAGCAGGAGCTTGCATTGTGGCGTGTTGGTTCCTCGGAGGCGCAGCAAGTGCCCAAACCGACACAATACGCACCCAGGAATTGCAAGGAGTTGAAGTAGTGGCGCGTTCACGCCCTTCCGCAACGCGGTCGGCATCGCCATTGCAGGTCATGGACAGGCAAAGCATCGAGCAGCTTGGATTGCATGACTTGTCAGAGGCTGTGCGGCGTTTCTCGGGCGTTACCGTGCAGGATTATGGCGGAGTTGGAGGTCTGAAGACCGTTTCCGTCCGGAGTTTGGGTGCAAAACACACCGCCGTGAGCTATGACGGGGTGACAATAACCGATGCGCAAAGCGGACAGGTCGATATCAGCAGGTTTTCGCTCGATAATGTTGAAACAGTCTCGCTTGTCATCGGGCAAGACGACGAAATATTTCATACTGCAAGCATGTACGCCTCGGCTGGGGCGTTGAGCATCCGTACTGCAACTCCCACGTTCAGCGGCAAGACTTACAATTTTCTTGCGAAGCTGAAAGGCGGCTCTTTTGGTCTCCTGAACCCCAGCTTGCGCTATGAACAGAAGATAGGGGACCGCTGGGCGTTTTCCGGACATGCCGACTGGCTTACAAGCGACGGCGACTATCCGTTCACGCTGGTAAACGGAAATTTGGTTACAGAAGAAACGCGGAGGAACAGCGACGTGAAGAATTTGCGCCTCGAAGGAAATGTTTATGGTAACCTCGGGAAAGGCGGCACTTTCAGGGCTAAAGTCTATTATTATGACTCGGAGAGAGGGCTTCCTGGCTCTGTCATCCTCTATAACAACACGTCGGACGAGCGTATTTGGGACAACAACCTCTTCGTACAGGCAAATTATGTGACTGAAATTTCCGACAAGTGGCAAATCCGGGCGGATTTGAAGTATAATTATTCGTTCACCCGCTATATCGACGTGAATGACAAGTATGCTGCCGGTTTCCAGAAGGATTTGAACACGCAATACGAGTACTACGGTTCTGCTGGTGTGCTTTACCGTCCTTTCGAGGGCTTCTCGGTTTCTTTGAACACTGATTTGTCCCGTACTATATTGAAGAATAATTACACTGATTCTTCCATGCCGAAACGCTGGACTTCCTTGACCGCGCTGGCTGTGCAATACCGCACTTCAAGCCTTACGGCGACGGCGAGCCTCTTGGGAACATACATTACAGACCAAGTTGAAAGCGGCGACCGCCCGGCAGACCGGAAGAAGCTGTCTCCTGCCGTCAGCTTGTCCTGGCGTCCGTGGGAGGAGCAGGGGTTACGTTTCAGAGCTTCTTTCAAGGATGGTTTCAGGGTCCCCACGTTTACTGACCTGTATTATCTCCGGATGGGCAATACCAATTTGAAGCCGGAGAAGGCAAGACAGTTCAACTTAGGCGTTACTTGGAGCGGCGAGCCTTGGATTTTCGGGTATTTGAGCCTCTCGGCAGATGGATACTTTAATAAGGTGAGCGATAAGATTGTCGCGCTTCCGACACTCTATATATGGCGGATGATGAACATGGGCGAGGTTGAAATGGGAGGACTTGACGTGGATTTGCATGCAGAAATCCCATTGTACGGCAAAATCTCGCTGGGGGCAGCTGCTGCTTACAGTTACCAGCACGCGATTGACGTGACAGACTCATCGGACAAGAATTACAGGCACCAGATTCCCTATACCCCGCGCCATTCGGGTTCGGCAAGCCTTACCCTCGACAATCCTTGGGTGAACTTGGGTTATAGCCTTGTTGCTGCCGGCGACAGGTACGCCCTGCCGCAAAATATAGATGCCAACCGCATCGATGCATACGTGGAGCATACAATTTCGGCGAATAAAACTTTCGTGGTTAAGGGTAAATGGAATCTGCGGGTGCAGGGTGAGGTCGTGAATTTGACCAATAAAATGTATGACGTGATACAATACTACCCGATGCCAGGTCGTTCGTGGCGGCTGAGCCTGTCATTGCAGTATTAAGTGCTTGCAGAAAATTATAAGCACTAATGTCATGGAAGGTTAGTGCTTGGAATTTCAAAGAGGAATTAAAGTTTATAATGATTAATAACTAAAAAAACAAAGTGATGAAAATGAAAAGGAATTATTGGTTTGCAGTGGTTCTGGGACTACTGATGACAGTGAATTTGACATCTTGCGACGATGATGACCCTGTTTTGACGGACGACGAGAACACCGGCCTGCAAGATGAGGAGCAAGACTCTGACGATACAGAGGCTACGGAAACTGTGAGCGGCTATTATGTGCTGAGCAGCGGTAGAATGGGTTCTAACAACGCCACACTTGCGTACTATAACCGTGTAACTGGCGAAATCGAGGACGATGTATTCCTGAACAGGAACGGCAGGAGCCTCGGAGACACTGCCAACGACATGATTATCTACGGCGAGAAAATGTACATAGCAATGTATGGCTCACAAACCGTAGAAGTAACGGATTTGCAGGGAAATTCGCTGAAACAGATTCAATCGGAGTCGGGAAGCCCTCTGCAGCCGCGTCATATGACTTCCTACGATGGGAAGGTGTACATCACTCTCTACGACGGATATGTTGCAAGATTGGACACCGCATCTCTCGAAATCGAGCAGGTGATTTCCGTAGGACGTAATCCTGAGCAGCTTGCGGTTGCCAATAATAAATTGTACGTGGCAAACTCCGGCGGTCTGGACTATAACACGGAAGTTGGCTACGACAATACCGTGTCGGTAATCGACCTTGGTTCTTTTTCGGAAACAAACAAGCTGGAGGTGGTCATAAATCCCTGCAACATGGCTGTTGATTCGGAAGGTGATGTCTATTTGGTTTCTATGGGCAATTATGGCGATGTGCCCAACACCTTACAGAAAATAGACTCTTCGACCGACGAAGTTTCGGTGGTTACGGAAACGAACGCGACGGAAATCGCATCGTTGGGAGACGAACTATTCATATTGTACTCCCAATATGACGCGGATTGGAACCAGGAAATATTTTTTATCCGTTATGATGCCATTAATGAGAGCGTGATAACCGACGAATGGCTTGGCGAGCCGGTGGCGCAGCCCTATAAAATCGGGGCGGACGCGACAGAGGGAACTTTGTTCGTTACTGAATCGGATTACACCAACAACGGCGATGTATATTGCTTTAACACCAATGGGACGCTTGGAATCTCCTTTGAAGCAGGTCTGAATCCTGTGAAGGTGCTGCCCGTTGAATGGGAAGAATAAAAGTTCAAGTTTTTTTATTGTTTTGCCACATTTCTAATCAACCGGAATAAGGAGCTTTGTGAAAAGCCCCTTATTTATTGGTTGATGAGTTTATAGCCCTCTACTTTCAATTCTTGTTGAATCTCGTTGATTTGTTGTTGGTTCCGAGTTTCCATTTCTAAGTGGAGATAGCATCCGTTAATATCTTTCGTATGGCTGACGCGCTCGTGAAAAACAGAAACGACATTAGCCCCGCAACGGGCAATGATTCTCGAAACATTCTGGAGCTGTCCCGGCTTGTCCACAAGCTCTACGACGATTGTTACCGACCGCCCCGACTTCTGAAGGCCTCTCCCAATAACCCGCGAGAGTATGGTCACATCAATATTACCCCCTGAAACCAGGCACACCACCTTCTTTCCCCCGACGGGAACCTTGTTAAACATCGCAGCCGCTACCGAGACTGCGCCTGCGCCCTCGGCGATTAGTTTTTGCTGTTCTATGAGGGTAAGGATGGCGGTAGAAATCTCATCGTCGTTTACCGTTACGATATCGTCTACGTATTGCTGGCAGCAATCGAACGTGTGGATGCCCGGCTCTTTTACCGCAATTCCGTCAGCTATAGTACGCACGGAATCTAACCTCTCGATTTTCCCGTGGCTGATGGCATTCTGCATACTTGGTGCCCCCTGCGCCTGGACACCGTAAACTTTTATCCTTGGATTCAGTTGTTTTATTGCGAAAGCAATGCCTGATATCAATCCTCCGCCTCCTATAGGAATAATGGCAGCGTCGGCATCGGGTAATTGCTCCAACAACTCCAAACCGATGGTTCCCTGTCCCGCGATGACATCTTCATCGTCGAAAGGATGGATAAAAGTGTAGCCTTTTTCATCCCTGAGCTGCAGCGCCTTCTGGTAAGCATCATCATATACGCCCTCGACGAGACAAATCTCTGCCCCCAGAGCCTTTGTTGCTTCAACTTTCGAGATGGGTGCATTGTCAGGAAGGCAAATCAGTGATTTTATCCCGTGCGTCGTTGCAGACAATGCCACACCTTGCGCATGATTTCCCGCCGAACACGCTATCACGCCGCGGGCCTTCTCTTCGTCCGTGAGTTGCGAGATTTTAAAACATGCACCTCGAACTTTGAAAGAACCGGTCACTTGCAGGTTTTCCGGCTTGAGATATATCTGGCTGTTGGGATTGATGTGCGGGGCAAAGATTAGGTCGGTTCTCCGTATGACTGTCCGCAGTGCGTATGACGCTTGGTAGATTCTGTCTAATGTCAGCATATATGTTTCATTTTTCGGCTGCAAAAGTAAACTTTTCCTACAAGTTATCGAGGGGAAATGATAGCTTTCATCGCAGTGTATGCAAACAGCAGCAATAAAAGTTATGAATATCACCCTTATTCATTGGTGGATATGAGAAGAAGGATTAAATTTGCGCGAGTAATAATTTTTTCATTAAATATTTGTATTATACCATGAAAAAGAACAGCAAAAAAGGAGTAACTCGCCGAGAGTTTTTAGGCCTGTCCGCTCTTGGACTGGCTGGTTTGACCATCCTGCCCAGTTGGGCAATCAACGGTGTGCGAATCGCACCAAGTGATCGTGTAGTAATTGGTTTTGTGGGGTTAGGGCGACAGGGATTGTCTGACTTCACGAGTTTTTCAACTTGTCCGGGCGTACAGGTTGTTGCGGGTTGTGACGTGGATTCAATGAAGCGCGAACGTTTCAAACAGCGTGTGGAGGCTTGGCAAAAGTCCCAGAACGTAGCTCCGCGATGCGACCTGTATGAGTTTTATGAAGATATGTTGGAACGGAAAGACATTGATGTAATCGAAGTGGCAACACCGGACCATTGGCATGCGCTGATTGCTATTCATGCTTGCCAAAGCGGAAAAGATGTATATTGCCAGAAACCTTTGGCGTATACGATTACGGAAGGGTTGGCGGTTGTGCGTGCGGTACGTGAAAATAACAGAGTGTTCCAGGTGGGGAGCCAACAGCGTTCGAGCCAGGAATTTCAGGATGCCATAGCGTTGGTGCGTGCCGGCAAAATCGGGCATATCGAGAAGATTTATGCGCGTGTGGGCGACCCGGCAAAACCGTTGGATTTACCGGAAATGCCGATTCCCGGAAACTTGAATTTCAATCAATGGATGGGTCCGTTGAATGACCCGAAAATTCATTATCACCCGGATCTTTGTCCGCCAATATCATTGGAGCCGGAAGAAAGAGAGAAGCTTTGGGGTGCATGGCGCTGGTATCAGGAAACAGGCAACGGATATACGGCCGACTGGGGGGCGCACATGTTTGATATTGCTCAGGCAGCTATCGGCATGGATGGTTCGGGACCGATTGAGTATATCCCTGCCGGTTACAACGGGACAACCTATGCCACGATGAAGTATGCGAATGGCATTGTCATGACGGAGCAACCTTACCTTGAAAATGATTCGAATGCAAAGGGATTGAAGTTCATTGGCGATAAAGGCTGGTTGGAAGTGGCACGTGGATATATAAAATGTTCTGACCCTTCTTTGTTGGAAGAGAAGAAACAAGAGGTAGGAGAAGGTGAATATGAGATAAGTTCGCCTCACATGCAGAACTTCATAGACTGTGTCCGTTCGCGGCAAAACCCGATTGCGCCTGTGGAAGTGGGATGCAGCACAAATACGCTTTGTTGCTTACAGAATATCGCGTATGAATTAGGCCGTCCTGTTCATTGGAATCCGGTGACATTGAGTTTCGAAGGCGATAAAGAAGCAGAAATGCATCGTTTGTATTGGTACAAATATCGTAATCCTTATAAATTGCCTTATTGCAATAAAGGATAAAGCGGTGGAAAAAGGCTGACGCTACTGTCAAGTTTGAAGTGTAAGGTTGCACTGTTAATTTGACAGTAGCACTCTGCCCATCGCAGTGTATGTGTGATTTTGCTTGTGTTTTCGCTTTAATCCTGCTGGGACATTCCGAAAATCGCCCTATCTTTGCCCGACATTTCTCTTCACTTTTCGTAGATGCATGTTTGTGTCATGTTTCAGGAGAGTGTCCCGCGCTGATGCAGGCAGTGTATTTCGGTTTCCTTTCGGGCGAAAACCGCTTGAGGGAGGGGCGGGGAGAGAATATAATTTATAGAGGAAGCGTTTACATGCGCTTTGTTCATGGCTTCTTGAAACTTCGCAACTTTCCTGACATAGTCTTGAACAATGGCAACGATAGATGCTCATGGGATGTTTTATATAGACACCCTGTCGCTTGTTTTTGTGTGGTTCCTGCATGGGAGAATGCACAATGCTGAGCGGATGAGGTGCGTTAATATAAATGCATCAGCGTGGGTTTCGCGTTGCTCGTTCAACTATGTCGGGCAATGCGAAGGCCTCAAGAAGCGGAACGGGCGACAGGTACGGATCTCACGCTTTTTTTATGTTTATATATTATTGCCCGGGGCAGGAGATCGTTTTGGGCAGCCTAAAACAGAAAAAGATGAAACGAACCGTCTGTTTCCCTGTTCTGCTCCTGGCTTCTTTATTGGGCGGAACAACTCTTTTCTATTCGTGCCGGAGTGCCGGCAAACGATGTTGAAAGAGAACAGGTTGTATATCAGCAGTCTCGAAGC
>CAYZTO010000111.1:0-7703 GCA_964481365.1 uncultured Parabacteroides sp.
TGGAGGATATCAAAAACGATAGAAGTGTCATCTGGTGTTTGTATGTGATTATGAATATGCGTGTGGTGAAGTGTTGCCTTATATTAAGAAAGGAGAAAACAATCCGGAATGGCAATGTTCTTCTCAATTAAGGTTAAAAATGGCGTGTCTAGGATAATCTAAGAGCCGAATATTGTACTTTTGCAAGCGAAGCAAAATAGAATAGGTAGAAAGGGAATAAACACCAATATTTAATATAGAAATATGGATAAACAAATGTTGAAATTTACGATTACCCAATTGGGGCGAATTGCCTTAAGTGCAGTTGGGATGATTTTAGTAACTGCGTGTGGTGGTCAAAGCAGTTCGGGAATGGGTGATGATGAATATACGGTCATGACTGTAAATGCAACATCCAGTGATCAAGCAATCTCATACCCAGCTACAATTAAAGGGACGCAGGATATAGAGATTCGTCCGCAAGTTTCAGGCTTTATTGTAAAATTGTGTGTAGATGAAGGTGCAACAGTTCGTAAAGGTCAGGCTCTGTTTAAGATAGATGACACACAGTATGCTGCTGCATATCGTCAGGCGGAAGCCTCTGTGAAGACGGCCGAAGCGAATGTCAATACGCTGACTTTGACTGAAGCGAACAAAAAGATGCTTCATGAAAAGAAAATTATCAGCGATTTTGAATACCAGACTGCTATAAATGATTTGCTTTCTGCCAAAGCTAATTTAGCGCAAGCGGAAGCCTCGCTGGTAAGTGCAAAGCAGAATTTGGATTTCTGCACGGTTACAAGTCCTTCAGATGGAGTAGTTGGAACATTTCCTTATCGAGTAGGAGCTTTGGTTAGTTCCTCCATCAGCGATCCTATGACGACGGTATCTGAAATAGGCAGTATGTATGTTTATTTCTCAATGACGGAAAAGGAGTTGCTGAATTTGACTCGTGCAGGTGGTACATTAAAAGAGCAGTTGGAAAAAATGCCGATGGTGAAGTTGCAATTAGCTGATGGTTCCATATATGAGTTTGAAGGTAAAATTGATGCTGTAAGTGGAGTTATCGAGCAAGAAACGGGTTCTGTCAGTATGCGTGCAATATTCCCAAATACAAAAAATATTTTGCGTAGTGGTGGTATGGCAAATGTTATCTTCCCTTATACAATGGATAATGTTATTTTGATACCACAGAACGCAACTGTTGAAATCCAAGACAAGAATTTCGTATATGTAGTACAGCCGGATAGCACTGTGAAATATACGGAAATTCAAATATCCCATTTGAATGATGGCAGTAATTATATTGTTACAGAAGGGTTGCATTCAAACGAATCTATTGTGATAGAAGGTGTGCAGCAATTATCTAACGGACAAAAAATAGTCCCCATAACAAAAGCTGAACAAATTGCTAAATATCAGCAGGCATTGATAGACCAGCGTGAAGGGAATTTGGCTACTGCTTTCAATTGAGATTTACATTTTATATAAAGGTATAGTAATTAAGACAGAGAATGAGATTAGATAAATTTATTAACCGTCCGGTATTATCAACCGTAATTTCTGTTTTGTTGGTAATTCTGGGTGGAATTGGCTTGGCAACATTGCCTATTACCCAGTATCCGGATATTGCTCCTCCTACGGTTTCTGTGAGTGCGACTTATACAGGAGCCAATGCACAGGCCGTATTGAATTCTGTAATTGCTCCGTTGGAAGACCAAATAAACGGAGTGGAAAACATGATGTATATGACTTCGACTGCAACCAATAACGGTTCGGCTCGTATTACAGTATATTTCAATCAAGGAACCGACCCGGATATGGCTCAAATTAATGTGCAGAATCGTGTAACGCAAGCACAAGGTTTGTTGCCATCAGAAGTTACGCAGGTCGGTGTTACCACACAGAAGAGGCAGACTTCAATGTTGATGGTATTTTCTTTGTATGATAAAGAAGATAAATACAACATAGAATTTATTGAAAACTATGCAAGTATAAATTTGATTCCGGAAATCAAACGTGTGAAAGGTGTTGGTGATGCCAATGTGATGGGAACAGATTATTCCATGCGTATTTGGTTGAAACCGGATATCATGGCTCAATATAGTTTGACTCCGAGTGATATTTCGTCAGTTTTGGCTGAACAGAATATTGAGGCAGCTCCAGGACAGTTTGGTGAACGAGGCAATCAATCGTTCCAATATACGATTCAATGGAAGGGGCGTTTGTCTTCAACGGCAGAGTTTGAAGATATTGTCATAAAATCACTTTCAAATGGAGAAGTACTGCGTTTAGGTGATATTGCAGATTTGGAATTGGGGCGTCAAACGTACAATTTTAATAATACGATGAACGGCCACAAAGGTCTCTCTTGTGTGGTTTACCAAATGGCAGGAACAAATGCAACCGAAACCGTTGATAATTTGGAAAAAGTACTTGCAGAGTATGAAACAAAATTGCCGGAGGGTATTGGTATAAATATCGCTATGACAACAAATGATTTTTTGTATGCTTCTATTCATGAGGTAATCAAGACATTGATAGAGGCATTTATATTGGTGTTTATAGTGGTATATGTATTTTTGCAGGATATGCGTTCCACATTGATTCCAACTATTGCGATTCCTGTAGCTTTGATTGCCACTTTCTTTGCATTGAAGGTTATTGGTTTTAGTTTGAATTTATTAACGTTGTCGGCGTTGGTGTTAGCAATTGCCATAGTCGTTGATGATGCTATAGTCGTCGTGGAAGGTGTCCATGCGAAGTTGGATCAAGGTTATAAATCAAGTAGACAAGCTGCTATTGATGCCATGAGTGAGTTAGGAGGAGCAATTGTCTCTATAACGTTAGTGATGATGTCCGTATTTATCCCGGTAAGTTTTATGTCTGGTACAGCAGGTACTTTCTACCGGCAATTTGGTTTGACAATGGCATTTGCCATTGGATTTTCCGCATTGAATGCCTTGACTTTGTCTCCGGCTCTTTGTGCTATCTTGTTGAAGCCACATAAGGAAGATGGGGAGAGGACTCCTGATTTGAAAGAGCGAGTAGGGACTGCAATGAAAGAATCACGCAAGATTATGATTCGTCGTTATAGTGATGCTATTGGGCGTTTGTTACATCCAAGTATTGTTATCCTATTTACGGTTATAGCCATATTGGGTATGATTTTCGGGTTCTTCAATTTCGGAGACCGTCCTATTTTGACTATCATATTTGTTTTTATCGCTATTTTAGCATTCTTTGGAATGACGACAGATAAATTCAAGAAAGCATTCAATAATTCTTATGAATCGATTTTGGGTAAATACAAAAATGGTGTACTCTTCTTTATTCAAAAGAAGGTTATATCAGCTATAGCTGTAATTGGAGCTATTATTTTGTTGGTAATTTTCATGAGTGTTACGCCGACGGGTATGGTACCGAATGAAGATACGGGAACAATCATGGGTGCTGTGACATTACCGCCGGGAACATCACAAGAACGTGCCCGTGAATTATTGGTGCAAGTAGATAGTTTGATTGGAGCTGATCCCGCAGTAGAATCTCGAACTGTGATTTCTGGTTTTAGCTTCATTGGTAATGGGCAAGGTCCATCTTACGGTTCTATCATCATCAAGTTAAAAGACTGGGAAGAGCGTTCTTTGATGCAGAGTTCGGATATAGTAGTGGCAACGTTGTTTATGCGTTCACAGAAGTTATTCAAGGATGCGCAGCAGGTTTTATTTTTCGCTCCACCTATGATTCCAGGTTATTCGATTTCTACGGATATTGAGTTAAATATGCAGGATAAGACCGGTGGTGATTTAAATCACTTTTTTGAAGTAGTTAATTCATACATAAACGCATTGCAGGCACGTCCTGAGATTAATTCGGCATCTACAAACTTTAATCCAAATTTTCCACAATATCAGATTGATATTGATGCAGCAGCTTGTAAGAAAGCAGGAATCAGTCCAAGTGATATATTGACAACAATGCAAGGTTATTTTGGGGGTATTTATGCTTCTAATTTCAATAGCTTTGGTAAGATGTATCGTGTTATGATACAGGCAGAACCGGATGCAACAAAAAATATGGAATCGTTGAACCGTATCAAGGTGCGTGGTAGCGATGGTGAAATGGCTCCGATTTCTCAGTTTGCTACTTTTAAGAAGATATATGGACCTGATGTTATCAGTCGTTTCAATTTGTATACATCTATTCAGGTGATGGTTTCTCCCGCAGCGGGTTATACTTCTGGTCAAGCTTTACAGGCTATAGAAGAGGTAGCCAATCAGAATCTTCCGGCAGGTTTTGATTATGAATTAGGTGGTATGGCGCGCGAGGAAGCGCAAACAACAAATACAACAGGTATTATTTTTCTCTTGTGTTTGGTTTTTGTTTATCTCTTGTTGAGTGCGCAATATGAAAGTTATATGTTGCCATTGGCTGTGCTGTTTTCTATTCCGTTCGGTTTACTGGGGAGTTTTATTTTTGTAAATGGAATGAATTCGTTGGGTAACATTCCCGCATTAAAGATGATTATGGGGTCGATGTCAAACGACATCTATATGCAGATTGCTTTAATTATGTTGATAGGTTTGTTGGCAAAGAATGCTATTCTGATTGTGGAGTTTGCTCTTGAGCGTAGGCATATGGGCATGAGTTTGACTTGGGCGGCTGTATTAGGAGCCGCAGCTCGTTTGCGTCCTATTTTAATGACCTCTTTAGCGATGATCATTGGTTTGCTTCCGTTGATGTTTGCTTTCGGTGTAGGAGCTCATGGTAATCGAACATTAGGTGCATCAGCCATTGGGGGGATGTTAATTGGTATGATTTGCCAGATATTTATCGTCCCAGTGTTGTTTGTTGCGTTCCAATATTTGCAGGAAAGGATTAAACCAATAGAATGGTCAGATATGGATAATAGTGATATGAATTCAGAAATAGAACAATATGCGCATACTCAAAAGAATGATTATAATGAAAGGTAAAAAGATATCTTATATTATATGTGCAACTGCCTTATTGTGCAGTTGCCACATTTATAAATCATATGATCGTCCAGAAGATATAACAGCAGAGGGTGTTTACCGTGATCCTGTATCTCAAACTGACACTCTTGTAGTTACAGATACTACGAATATGGGTAACTTGTCATGGCAAGAACTCTTCCGTGATCCTAAATTACAGGCGTTAATTGAAGAAGGACTTGCAAATAATGTTGATATGCAAGCTGCAATTCTTCGTGTGGAGGCATCTCGGGCTCAATTGACTGCAGCACGTTTAGCATTTTTGCCTTCTATCAATTTGATACCGGAAGGTTCGATAACTAAGATGGAAAATACGGGTTATGAGAAGGCTTATACAGCGGCTGCTGCAGCGAGCTGGCAAGTAGATTTATTTGGAGACTTATTAAATGCCAGTCGGGGACAGCGCGCATCTTATTTGCAAAGCGAATTTTCCCGTCAAGCAGTACGTTCCCAGATAATCTGTGGCATTGCCAATACTTATTTTACATTGCTGATGCTTGACCGTCAAGTTGAAATCACAGAAGAGAACGTGGCAATCAATAAGGAAAATGTACGCGCGATGGAGGCTATGAAAATTGCAGGCATGACAACCGAGGCTGCAGTAGCTCAAAGCCGTGCTGTTTACCATGAAGTGGAAGCATCTCTGATTGATTTGAAGCGGCAGGTTCGTGAGACGGAGAACTCTCTTTCTGTTCTGTTGGCAAGAGCTCCGCAAGCAATAGAACGTGGAACTTTGGATGAACAGTTTGTTCCTGAGAATTTGCTTACAGGTGTTCCTTTGCAGCTTTTAGAGAATCGTCCGGATGTTAAGATTGCAGAGATGACGCTTGCGAGTGCATATTATTCTACGAATCAGGCCAGGGCGGCTTTTTATCCAGGAATAAACATTACGGCAACAGCCGGTTGGACAAATGGTTCTGGCGTTTCGATTTCTAATCCAGGTCAGTTCATGTTCCAGGCTTTGGCTTCGTTGTCTCAGCCTATTTTTAACAATGGTCGTTTGGTCGCTAATTTGAAAGTCACAAAAGCCGAAGAAGAAATAGCTAAGATGGACTATCAGCAGACTATTCTTGAAGCTGGTCAAGAAGTAAGTGATGCATTGCACCTTTATGATGCGACAAATAGGCGTTTGATTCAAGATCGTCAGCAAGTAGAGCAGTTGGAAAAAGCTTCTACTTATACAAAGGATCTCTTCCAAAGTGGAGATGCTACTTATTTGGAAGTTCTGTCTGCACAACAGAGTCTATTAACTGCGCAATTGACTGAAGTTTCTGACAATGTGCAGCGTATGCAAGCAGTAATCAGTTTGTATAGTGCTTTGGGTGGCGGCAGATAATTTTATTTGTCAGGCAGGGTGTTAGATTTGTTCGTCAGGGGGAGAGGTTGTATTTGCTGACAAGATTTCACAGCGACATCTCTTTCTTTGATGTTTAAATAAGGTCACCAACGCCCGATTTGCTTTGAGTATTAATTTACATAAATAAAAAGTTTTGGTTATGATTAGTCCGTTAGCTTACGTGGATGCAGGTGCTAAGATAGGAAATAATGTAACGATTCATCCTTTTGCTTACATCGACAAAAATGTAGAAATAGGTGATAATTGTGAGATTTTTCCTTATGCCAGTCTATTGAGCGGAACTCGTATGGGTTCGAATAATCGTGTGTTCCAACATGCGGTAGTGGGTGCGGAGCCGCAAGACTTCAAATACAAAAAGGGCGATGAGACTTTATTGGTAATTGGTAATGATAATACTATTCGTGAAAGTGTAGTCATTAACCGTGCCACAACGCCTGAGGGAAAAACGGAAATAGGTAATGGTAATTTCTTGCATGAAGGTGTGCATATTTCGCATGATACGAAAGTTTCTAATAATTGTGTATTAGGATATGGGAGCAAAGTATCAGGAAATTGCGTGTTGGAGGATAATGTTATATTTGGTGGGAACATTTTGGCAAGTCAAGGAACTCGTGTCGGCAGATGGTCGATGGTGCAAACAGGTTGTCGTTTCCGTCGGGATATTCCGCCGTATATCATTGCAGCTAAAGAGCCTACTGTTTATTATGGTGTCAATGCGTATATTCTGGAGCATGTTGGTTACAATGAAAAGGTTATTAAGCATATAAGTCATGCTTATCGTATTATATATCAAGGTAATTCCAGCTTGTTCGATGCTTTGTTGATGATACGAGATCAAGTGCCCATGAGCAAGGAAATAGAAAACATTATTAAATTTATTGAGGCTTCCAAGTTGGGTATTATTTTGGGGTGATTTTCTCTAAATATTGTCAGTCCTAAATAACCATTGCAGTTATTGGACAAAAATGAAACATTCTGTGCAGAGGCTGTCTCAATTTGATTTGGGACAGCCTTAATAATTTTCGGGCACTTGCTTCGGGAAGTGTTTGGAGTGGTCTGAAAGCATATCCGTGCAATATATATATATATATATATGAGACCTCTGCATAAGTCCATTTTTCATAACGTAAACTCTTGATATTCAGTATGGCGTTTTGAGTTTTGCAGATATTTCACTATATTGAAGATGGCAATATAGTATATTGTGATGGACAATATAAAAGGGTAAGCATCCGATAAAATACAGATTGTAAAGCCATCCACTCTTCCGTTACTTTACCAATAAAAAGACCATGAGACGAATAATGAGTAAAGAAGAGTTCCTGTCTGTTTATGAAAGACAACAGGCCAGT
>CAYZTO010000112.1:0-7695 GCA_964481365.1 uncultured Parabacteroides sp.
CATCAATCGATATCGTTCCAGAAACCGATTTCCGGGCTTTCATATGTGCCAACGATTACGCCACGATCCAAAAATGCGTTTCTCTCTTCGCAGCATGTTTCTGGCAATAAGCCGCATGCGTGACATGCCGCCAGATTCAAAGAATCACGTCCTTGGCCTCTACTTATGATACATACCGGGTCATTCGAACAAGTTCTAGCGTTTGCAATTGCTTTTCTGAGAATTCTGGGAAATGCATCAGGTCTGCCTTGACGAACTAGTCCACCCAATGTACCTTCCGCATCGCCGCTAGCCGTATAAATGAAAATACCTGCCATCTTTTTGCCTTCGGATTCCTCGGCACAGTATAGACGTTCGCTCAGAGACGCAATACTATATCCACACTCAAAACTCAGTTGAGAAATAAGCAAGTGAGATAGTGTGTGTAGCATAAGAAATTTTGGTGTTATCGTACGCGGATGATTTTGCCCGATAAACGATGCCGTATAGTTATTGTTAAGCCGCGTGGCCCTCTCATGGACTGCTGGATAAGATTCAATCCAGTTATCGATATCTTCTTGATTGAACTCGATAAAGATACCTTCACCGCGCACTTCATAAGCAGGGTACCATCGGGTATCAGGTTCCTTTACATCTACAAAACCGACATCGTTACTGGTCATTGCCGGCTGTATTCTGGAAAAACCAATTAATGCATTTACCACACGTACTTTGTCGATAAGGGAAATAGCTTTAATGTGAGGCAAATTGTACTCGGAGATATCCATTTCTTCACGGGAGAAATCTCCGAAACTTGAGCTGGTCGCACCTACTTCGCCAGCCAACGCGGCATATTCCTCTACACGATAGTGGATGCTGGTTACATCTACATCTTCAGGGATCGGCTCTAACCATTTGCGAATCAGGACTTTCTTTACTTCTTCACTAGGCGCGCCAATTTCAAGTGCAATTTTATCTACCCACTTTGACAAGCGCCGGGTAATTGTTGCATTCCTTTCCTCCAGATCTGCATCACTAATTATAGTCATACAATCGTCATAGGCTTTGCTTTGCTCAATTTTTGCATTCAACTTGTCTGCATACGGGGGGATGACCAACGAACTATGTACCACAGGAAAGTAAACAGAGGACGCACCTCTTTGCACGGTTTTAGGATAGCGATCACACTTATCTTTGGTATGTCGAAACGGATGATGTCCATCACATCTGAATTGATTGGTTCCTAAGTCTTCGTCCAATTTTTGAAAGCAATCCTTATCAAACGCTCCCTTTAATGTTGCGATAGCACCACAAGAACAGCTTACACTCAATCCCTCTAGCCCTTCCGTTCCAGATGCACCCGTCTTAAATTTCAGTTCGGGATTTCCGCAAATCGGCTTTTTGGCTTTTGCGTGAACCCATTTTATCCAAGGAAAATCGTTTAAATGACCTCTTTCACACACCGTGACAATACGCGCTACGACTAAGTCCTGATGGCATTTAGGGCACTGCATATGCTCAACCATATTCTCGTCCCGTTCAAGCGTTTTTGCTTTGGCGGTTTTCCTGTATTCAGCTACCCATTTTTTTAATGGCTGGAATCTTCTACACTTAGGGCAAAAGTACCATTCAGGAAAACGGGAATACGCAATATTAGTTGGTAACGCAAAGTAGTCTACCCCCAGGGCTTTGGCAAAACGATCATCATAGATTCTACTCATTCCACTCCAATACTCCGGCGCAGCAGTAACCAATGTCTGATCCGGAAAGTCTACCATAGCACCTACGCCGTATTGCAAAACCGCCTGCGCCGCACGAACGGAGTGGGTAACTTTATTCAGTTCTATCTTTGTCTTCACTTGTTCAGACATTGTTGTCCCCCCAAATTACAATACTCCCCAATACAGGGGTGTCCACATTCCGCATTGAGGTTAGAGTTGCGATGGCATTGTCCTTTCCTGTGGAACCGTATGGTTTGAGCAGCCGACGTGTATCTCCCGCAGGTGGATTGACCATGAATCGACGGCCAAAAAACAACGGAATAGACGGATTCGCTTCATCGCATTCATTCACATCGGACTGCCAAAAATCGAAGAACTCCTTGATCTCCCTTCGAATTTCATCTATATCGTCCTTTGCCTGTCCTTCGGAGCGGTCGTTAATTCCGGTTACCCGTTCTGTGACAAATGCTTCGATTTCTTTTATTGTTTCCGCAAAGTACTCCTCATCGAAATTAATGGCATCCTTATCTTCTCTCATTCCAGCCATTTGGCGTATCATAGAAACAAGCACGGCATGTAAGGCCCTCTCGCGTGCAGGACGAGAGAACGGAGTTGCCCCGGTCGGCTCTACAAAACGGTAAAAAGATTCATGATAAGAGCGGAATCGTTCGTAATGGGAACGGTCACGGCTCTTTGTGGCATCGTACTGCACAAAGACTACACCAGGGAAAGACCGTCCCACTCGGCTAGAGGCTTGAATATATTCACTGGTAAGTTTGGGCTGTCCGATCATCAACATAACATTCAATCGTGCAACGTCAATACCTACGGAGATCATGTTTGTCGCAAGCAGCACGTTAGAAGCATATCGCTTGGCAGCTGCATTTTCTTTTGAATATTCGATTTTCTCCAGCTTGTCCAGCGTCTCATTCAATTCGGTGGTGGATACACGGCTGGTAAGTTCATCTGCACTGACAATAAGCCTTCTTCCCGTAAACATACGATTCGCTGTACGAATGATAAAATCTTTAACGTCATCGTCTACCAGAGTTGAAGCCTTACCCAAATCCTTCAAGCTGTTAAAATAAACCGTCAATGTCCACAGTTTGTCTTTAACTTCTTCGGGAATATCCATGGTGTAAACTTTCTGCATAAGCGCGGCCATGGCACGGATTTCCGTCATAGCCTTGGTTTTTCCGGATGGCATAATACCTACATACTTACGTCCGTAAACACCCTTGCTGTAATCAATCACAGCCTCTTTTGCAAAGAAAGAATCCTCCGCATCCAAACCGGGTGCCGGGAACTGCACAACTTCACGATTATACAGTACAGAACACTGTTCTTTCGCTCTCCGAATTGTAGCGGTGGAAGCAATGATCTTGGGATACACACCCTTTTGGCCACAAATTGCATCCACGGCGGTTTCATAAAGGCCAACCACCGTACCTAACGAACCCGAAATCAAATGCAGTTCATCCTGGATAATTAGTTCCGGGGTGCGATCTTCTTTTCTGGCACCGAAAAAGGCACCGATTCGTCCGTCCCAGGGAAGCATAGCAAATTTGTCCACCGTACCAAACAGCAACGTCGGAGGCGTTTCGTAAAGTTCATCATCGATAATTTGAATGGGGAGCCTTTTGGTAAAGGCACAATCCTCATGAGGACAAAACATATAAAAATGTTTCCCGCTCATGCTATAACCCCATTCACCGACCAGACGGCCGCCTTTATCGTCTTTGACCATCTTGGTTCCGCACCACGGACACTTCAGCACCTGAAACTTATTATGACGTTCTTTTTCATTTCTGACATAAAAATGATTACTTACATTTTGAAGTTTTTTCAAATGATATGCCGCATCTTCATTTTTATTTGGAATATGTGCGCCGCCGATCCAGAGGCCAATTGTAATTGGGTCTCTTCCCAGAGGATATGCTGGGTATTTGTGCCGCTTTTGGACGCAATCTTGTCTGATATACTCGCAAGCACATATAAGTGTAGCTGCACGTGTAAATTGCTGTGCCGCCAATAGGCGGAGAGTGTAACGCATAATAACAGCTGTACCGTTGCAGTTTTCGGGGTGTGCCAGCTTGCGGTAGAAAATTGTAAACGCAGTCAGTCCAAGATATGCCTCTGTCTTGCCACCACCGGTAGGGAACCATATCAGATCAACAATATTCCGCTCCAGAGATTCATCATCAATTATAGAGTTTATATCCATCAGTAAAAACGCTATCTGGAAAGGCCTCCATTTGCAATTACCGTCGCTCTCCTGGCTGTAATCCATGTTTAAAAGTCTATTGGCAACTTCTTCATCTCCGGGATAACGATCGGCGCTGATTTTCGACATATCTCCCTGCATCGCAATATGAATTCTCTGCATAAACATTGCGCGATTCGCCAATAGAAAGGCCTTGTATGCATTGTCATTTTGTGACAGAGCATCAATACCGGCGTACATCCTCTTATATGCGCGCTTGCATTCACGGATATTGTTGGCGGCAGCGGATACATATCTGGGATCTAGGGTTTCAGCTGTCTTCTCCAGACTATCGACCCAGTTTTTATACAGATCGACCAAGCTCCGCATAGATGCAAGTTTGGTAGCTCGGTCGGATGGATCAAGGTCTGACAAATACTTCATGGACAATTCTTCGTCTTTGATGAGATCACTTCGAGGCAAGGAAAAGCTCATCGATGGAACCTCGGTTATAGGTAAGAAATCACTCCATATGGCCCCAACGCCTGACGCATTGATCTCCCAATCTACGGATGTACCCAAACCTGTTCCGTATATTTTTTTGTGACGGTACAACAAATCCAGAGATCGCTCTTCCGAATTCATCGCGGTTACATCCGCGTTGGGATTGCTTTCTACAAAAATGAAGTCGTTATTCTCGGATGAGACTTTGATTTTGGCCTGAAAAATGCATCGATTTGCTTTTACGGGAGATTCTATCCGGTCATTCACCAGCATAATAGTAATTGACCATAAGTTATCTCCCATTTTTCGTCTCAAAGCCACCAGCTTCGCATCGGTGCCGTCAAGGTTGTGGTTGGCTTCGTCATCGGCATAGTCCCCATGACTAAAGTCGAGTACAAATTCCGAAATTTCATGTGGGACCCTCACATACCCCATAGCACAGTAGTCAACAAAACGGTAGGCTATTTTCTGAAGAATGGAAAATTCATTTTCCGGAATTGTATCACGCTCGAAAATATTCCGGACTTCCTTGGCAGTTACGGAAGAAATCAGCCGCAGCGCATGAATATCCTTGTCATACACCATAATATGGGCCAATTCGGGAGGTACTGTGTAGGTGTCGGGATCAGCCGGAAAATAGGGAATCATACAATCTGGAACTTTGGCATATCGATATGTGGCAAATGATAAGCATCCTCTGACGATATTTGCATTTCCATTTACAATGAACGTAATTCCCATGGATGAAGGCATATACTGTGTAGCCATTTCAATCTCTTCATCCAGGTTTTCATCGGCAGTCTCGTCAAATACATAGGTTCTCTGTTTCTTCTGTTGAACAGGGTCGGTACCAGGGTCTTCGCCAGAAAGCGAACCGGAATCTTCTACCGAATTATCGGCTTCTTCCAACTCAACAGTCTCGTCATTATCCTGATTGACGGCATTCCCTTGCGGGAACAGGATTCCGACTGAATAGCGGCTGGTAGGAGTGCTGGAAATAAGTTCATGTTCTTTATCGGGCAAAGAAAATTCCGATCCGGGTCCCATAAGCTCATCCCTAATTATACCAATATATTCTTCCCGGGCAGAAATCATAGACTGTCTGATTGCACTATCTGTCACATCAATACCTCCGCTTCTGTAATGGGCGTGTTCACCAAATTGATGCTAATATTTACACTTTTCTCCAATTCCGTAATGTATTCAAGTTCCAGTGTTTCCGAAAGATTGTCCACATTGTCATATACCACACTCAGAACACTGCCTTTCTCAGGTATGTTGCCGCTGAGCCTATCATTGATAGCTTTTGCGATTAATTCAAGAATCTTTCGACGGTCATGACGCACAACTCCGCATGCCTCAAAATATCCATGACTATCTGCCAGCAAATAAGGATCCTGTGTCACAATTGCAATATGCTCCATAGTACGTTCCTTGCGAGGCCCGACAATATGACTGTCTTCAATAAGCCATTGCCGAACAGTAACCTCCTGAACAGAGCTTCCAACCGCTCTCATGTTCTGTGCGACCTTTCGATAGGTAAAGTCATTGGCTTCTTTATACTCCCGTAATGCCTCTTTCCAATATTGAGACTTTTCGTAAACATCGATTGCACCTTGTCCCAAACGTCCGTCGCGAAGCAGACGTTCATAGATAACGTCAACAATATTCTTGGTGTAATCATCACGCTTAACAAACACCAGCACGTCTCCGGGCAGTAGTTGTTCAGGAGATTTTTCAATCACATTTTCTGCGATGTTGTCAAAAACAACCGCCGAATAATACCTGGAGAAGAATATTTGCTCTCCCGAAACAAAAGTACCCACATATTTAACTTCAGACATCGGAGCATTAATCCCTCCCGCATTGCTCCTCTGCACTAATTTGTGAATATCAAACGTATTAAGGGCATCAATATATTCGTCCAGAACGGAGAACCGCTGCATCTCCTTTTCCATGCGCATTTCCAAAGAAGAGTCATCTTCTTTCGGCTCGTCCTCCATACGGGTGGCACCGATTCTTTGGTCCAATTTTCGCTCATATTTTGCGATCTTCTTCCGCCGGAATGTAAATACCTTTTCCTCACATTCATATAGAAGAACATCTATATTCCGTGCGGACATGCATTGCAACGGATCAAACCTCTTATTATTCAATTCTCCGACACACAAAACTGCATCGTATTTTTTCTGGCTATCGAAACGATTTGCCGTCACACAAATCATAGCTTCATCAGCAAAGTATTCAGGGTATTCCATGCGAAGTAAGTCCGCATAATATGCCTTTGGAACAACGATTGCAACCTTGCTAAATTTATGTGAGTCCAAGCATTCCTTGAGAACATTTGCCTTTGGACAGGTATTCAACCGTTCACGATACTTTTGCTCCAATGCATCTGCCACAACCATACATAATTCTTGCATAGCCCCGGCCTGATCCGCAATATTCCATAATTTTTGAATGCGTTCATTGGGGGGAGTAACCGCTTTGTTAATTTGTCCATTGCAAATGGCTTTTTCCATTATTTCCAAACGGAAAACTGCGGTATTAAGAAGATTCAATAGGCCGTGCGCAGTCACTACAAAATCGTCTTTGGTAGGTTCATGCCAATTGGACTGTTTGATGACAACAAGCGCATTTTTTATGGTTTTGTATTCATCCCAGCTCCAACCTTCTCCTACGGGAATTGCTGTGACCGTATGGTGTATTACATTCATAATCTGCCGGTGAAGTTCTGCAGTAAGCGGATTGTCATTGCGAATCATTTGATTACTCTTGGATAACAGGTTTTTTGTACAAGCAAATACAGAAGCTCCCTCATACATCTCTAAGATATGTTCGCCCATGCCCGCTTTGATTGGGGATGTAACATAAGCAAAACGTAGCACTTTTCTTCGGAGTAAATCGGCAAGTTCGGATCCGTTCTCAATCATAGACACGCCACCGATAACCAACAGGCCCACTACTTTATTTTCGTTTCTATCCAGAATCAGATCTCGTGCCATCGAAATTTTGCTGGTTACTTTCAAAACCGGTTCCGCTTTTGTCGGATTCAGACCAAACTGATGCTCTTCACCACTACTGGTGTAATATGCCGCCGGAATAATATCTAACAAGCCAACTTCTTTGCCTTCGCCATATACAATGCGGACTTGCTTACAGATTTCACCAAAGAAAGCGCGGTCAGCCACAATAACGATTGAGACATCAATCTGTGCAGGTATTTCCTGAATATTCATATCAAATACAAAAGCCAAAAAATCCTCACGATTTGTTTTTTTCTTTCTA
>CAYZTO010000113.1:0-7588 GCA_964481365.1 uncultured Parabacteroides sp.
TTTCTTCCGGAAAAGATGCTTGCCCATGTGTGTGGAATGGAAAGGATAGCAGATTAGTCATTATGTTAAGGGTGACTGCCCTCAAATCATACCTTCTCATTATGTGTGTTTGTTTGAAAATAGAATAGCGTTCCCTTTTTTACCGTGAAACTTGTTCGCGGATGCTAAAGGTACGCAGTTTTGCCGTATAGTCGGTTCTTTTTGAAGAAGAATCGCTACCTCGCGGGGAAAGGATATTCAGGTGTTTATTGTTTCCCCGTCTCGTCGGGAAGAAATCTTCGGGTGTTTATTGTTTCCCCGCGCCGTCGGGAAAGAATATTCACACAAATAATCATTGCCCGCACTTGCGTTGTTGATTTTTACCGTATATTTGAAACCGATAATTAAATCGAGTACCGGTAACACGCAAATCGCATTACAAATATGTTCATACATAAAGATTTCATGCTGGCGAATGATTACGCGAGAGAGCTATACCACGAAAGCGCGGAGCATTTGCCTATCATCGACTACCATTGTCATCTTAACCCCGAATGGATTGCCTCTAACCACCGGTTCCGCAATCTCACGGAGATTTGGCTTGGCGGAGACCACTACAAATGGCGCGCAATGCGCGGGAACGGCATTGCTGAGGAATTCATCACAGGGACTGCCGGCGATTACGAGAAGTTCGAGGCGTGGGCGCGGACAGTGCCTTACACGATGCGCAACCCTCTCTACCATTGGACTCACATGGAGCTTAGCCGTATTTTTGGCATCGATACGCTGTTGAAGCCTGAAACTGCCCCCGGAATCTACGCGGCGTGCAACGAGATGCTGCAAACTGACGAATTCAGTACGCAGGCGTTGCTCCGAAGGTGCAATGTCGAAGTGCTGTGTACCACCGACGACCCTGCGGACTCGCTGGAATATCACCGGCAGATAGCGGACGACAATAACCTGCAAACAAAAGTCTACCCGGCGTGGAGACCCGATAAACTGCTCGCAACCGGCAACCCGTCGCAATACATTATATATATAGCCCGTCTTTCGGAAGCTGCCGGTATGGAAATCCGCTCTTACCGCGATTTGCTCGATGCCCTCAGGATTCGACAGACTTTCTTCTCGGAAGCGGGATGCCGCCTTTCCGACCACGGGCTCGACAACTTTTACGCCGATGACTATACCGACAGGGAAATAGAGAATGCTTTCGCCCGCCTGCTCGCGGGTAAGGCATTGGAATTGGAGGAAGCACACAAATACAAGAGCGCGCTGTTGCACGATTTGGCGGTGATGGATGCCGAACAGGGCTGGGCGCAACAGTACCACATCAGTGTGATACGTGACAACTGTTCGAGGATGTTCACGGCGGTTGGATCCGACACAGGATTCGACGCTATCATGGAAGTGAATTGCGCCATCGCGGGTCACCGCTTCTTCGACAGGCTCGATAGTGAGGGAAAACTTGCAAAAACTATACTCTATAGCCTGAATCCGAAAGACAACGAAGTCCTCACCACAATGGCATACACGTTCAACGATGGTTCTTTCCCCGGGAAGATGCAACTGGGTGCCGCATGGTGGTTTCTTGATCAGGAAGACGGCATCCGCAAGCAACTTAATGCGCTTTCGGCAATGGGGCTGCTCAGCCGCTTTATCGGGATGCTTACGGATTCCCGTAGTTTTCTGTCTTATCCTCGGCACGAGTATTTTCGCCGCATCCTGTGCAATCTTATAGGCGAAGACCTCGAAGCTGGCAAGCTGCCGGCGAGCGAAATGGATTTTATAAAGAAAATGGTAGCGGATATTTGCTACTATAATGCGAAACGGTATTTTAACTTTATGTGATTTCAAAGATGAAAAGGATAGTGACTTTTGGCGAGGTGATGCTCCGTCTTGCAACACCGGGATACCTGCGCTTCAGCCAAGCCAATGAATTGAATGCTACGTTTGGCGGAGGAGAAGCTAATGTTGCCGTATCCCTTGCACATTTCGGGATAGAGGCGCAGTTCGTCACCCGCCTTCCAAATAATGATATTGCGGATGCTTGCTTGTACGACTTGCATCGTCATGGAGTAAAGACAGACCATGTGCTGCGCGGTGGGGAACGGATGGGAATATATTTCTTGGAAACCGGGGCGGTAGCCCGTCCCAGTAAAGTGATTTACGACCGAACCCATTCGGCGGTAGCCGAAATAGCGCCTGGCAAGATAAATTGGGAGCGCGTATTGGACGGGGCTGACTGGTTCCATTGGTCGGGGATTACTCCGGCTATCAGCCAAGGTGCTGCAGAGGTCTGCTGGGAAGCCATAAATTCGGCGATACGCATGGATGTGCCTGTGTCGTGCGACCTGAACTACCGCAAGAACCTTTGGAAATATGGAAAGAGCGCGGCGGAGGTTATGCCGGAGTTGGTTTCTGGTTGCGACCTCATTCTCGGGAATGAGGAGGATGCAGAAAAGGTATTCGGGATAAAGCCTGAAGGTAATTTCGATGTGGCGCATACCGGAGGGGAAATCGAAGTGGTGCGCTTCGAAAGCGTATGCCGGCAGTTGATGTGCCGCTTCCCTAAAGCTAAGCGTATAGCTATTACGCTGCGTGGTTCTGTAAATGCAAACCGCAATACTTGGGGTGGCGTCTTGTTTGACGGTACAAAGCTTTACCAGTCTCAACGTTACGATATTACCCACATAGTAGACCGTGTTGGAGGAGGCGATTCTTTCATGGGTGGATTGCTCTATGGACTGATGGCTTATCCAGGCGACGACCAACGCGCACTTGATTTCGCTGCTGCGGCATCATGCCTGAAACACACAATCTATGGAGATTATAACCAAGTTACAGTCGCGGAAGTCGAAAACCTGATGAATGGCGATGCTTCCGGGCGTGTGTCCCGCTAATTTTATATCAAATAATCATGAGCCAGTTTACCAAACTACAGACATTGCAAACCATAGCAGAGACAGGAATTGTGCCTGTCTTTTACCATTCGGATGCTGACACCGCATGCCAAGTGGTACGTGCTTGTTACGCAGGAGGCATCCGTGCGTTTGAGTTTACCAATAGAGGCGATTTCGCACTTGAAGTCTTCTGCTCTGTAATGAAATATGCCCGTAAATATTGTCCGGAGCTGATATTAGGCTCCGGAACAATCCTCGATGCTCCAACCGCTGCATTGTATATTCAATGCGGGGCAAACTTTGTTGTCAGTCCGTATCTGAATCCGGAAGTGGCACGTATCTGTAACCGTCATCTTATCCCCTATACGCCGGGGTGTGGTTCTGTGACAGAAATTGGTACAGCACAAGAGTTAGGTTGTGACTTGGTTAAAATCTTCCCTGCCGGGAATGTCGGTGGTCCTTCATTCGTTAAGAATGTCAAAGCGCCTTTACCTTGGTCTATGATTATGGCAACCGGAGCCGTAGAACCGACAGAAGAAAACCTGAAAGCTTGGATGGAAGCTGGGGTTACATGTGTAGGTATGGGTTCCAAGCTCTTTCCTAAAAGCGCGGTAGAGGCAAAAGACTGGGATTCCATAACGGAGAAATGTCAGGAATGCATTACGATTGTCCGGAAATATAAGAATGATTCTCTATGAGTATGGACAAAATGACAAACTATCGCTGGGTTATCTGTGGCATGATGTTCCTTGCGCTGACTATCAATTACCTGGATCGCCAAGTGCTTTCCCTGACGTGGGATGAGTTCATCAAACCAGAGTTCCATTGGAATGAAAGTCATTATGGCATAGTCACGGCAACATTTTCTATTGTCTATGCCATCGGAATGCTCTTCGCCGGACGTATCATTGACTGGTTAGGTACAAAGAAAGGCTATCTTTGGTCGATTGGTATTTGGTCTGCCGGAGCCTGTATGCACGCATTTTGTGGTATTGCAACAGAATCCTACATTGGTTTGGAAGACAAAGTACAGCTAATTGCGGCGACCGGTGATATGGCTGTTATCATTGCCACTGTAAGTATGTACTTTTTTCTTGCGGCACGTTGTGTACTTGCCATTGGTGAAGCAGGCTATTTCCCTGTTGCGGTAAAGGTTACTGCAGAGTATTTCCCAAAACGAGACCGTGCTTTTGCAACGTCAATATTCAATGCAGGGGCTTCTATCGGTGCGTTGATAGCTCCTCTGACCATTCCTCACATAGCAAAGTCTGTCGGATGGGAGTGGGCATTTGTTATCATTGGTGTGCTTGGGTTCATTTGGATGGGTTTTTGGGTATTCATGTATAGTGCACCTGAGAAAAGTCGGTTTGTAAATCAAGCTGAACTAATATATATTCAACAAGACAAACGGTTAGAGGCAGAACTTCTAAAGAACCAGAAGATAGAGAAGAAAATGCCTTTCTTGAAATGCTTTTGTTACCGGCAAACTTGGGCTTTTGCTTTAGGCAAATTTCTTACTGATGGTGTTTGGTGGTTCTTCCTCTTCTGGACTCCTTCGTATCTCAATACACAGTTCAACATCAAAATGACAGAAGGTTTGGGTAGTGTAATGATATTCGTACTTTACGCTATCACCATGCTTTCTCTTTATGGAGGAAAGCTCCCCACAATCTTTATCAATCGCTCTGGTTCGAATCCTTATGCCGCTCGTATGAAGGCTATGCTCATTTTTGCTTTTATCCCACTAATCGTATTGTTTGCCCAGCCTTTAGGAACGATATCACCTTGGTTCTCTGTCATTATCATCGGAATAGGCTGTGCAGCTCATCAGTCTTGGTCTGCGAATGTCTATACCACTGTCAGTGATATGTTCCCTAAAAGTGCGGTAGCAACCGTAACCGGAATTGGTGGAATGGCTGGAGGAGTCAGTTCCATGCTCATGCAGATGAGTGCCGGACAACTCTTCGTTTATGCCGATAAAGATCAGTTAGAATTCATGGGATTTAGCGGGAAACCTGCTGGCTATTTTATTATTTTCTGCATCTGTTCCGTGGCATACTTGGTCGGCTGGAGTGTTATGAAGACGTTAGTGCCTAAGTATAAATTAATAAATGACTGATAATGCTATTAGTTTTATGAATAATCTCTTTTCAGTAAAAAAAAAGACCATCGTTATTACCGGTGGAACTGGTGTGTTGGGTAAGTCTATTGTACGCCATTTTGCAATCGAAGGGGCAAATGTTGTTATCGTCGGGCGAAATGCGGAACGCGGTAATACGTTAGCCGATAGTGTAATTCAAGATGGAGGCTCTGCCCTCTTTCTTCAGGGCGATGTACTTGCACTGGAGGATGTACAAGCCATTTATCAAGAAACCATACACTGTTTCGGCAGGATTGACGTACTTATCAATGCTGCAGGAGGCAATATGCCTGGTGCAACCATTGCCCCGGACAAAACAATTTTTGATTTAGACATCGATGCAATGCGGCGAGTAGTCGATTTGAACTTTTTCGGCACAGTTCTCCCCACTCAAATTTTCGCCCATGCTATGGCTGAACAAAAAAGCGGATCTATTATCAATATAGCGTCTGAAGCTGCGCTTCGTCCACTTACACGTGTGGCTGGTTATGGAGCTGCAAAGGCTGCAGTTATCAATTTGACGAAATACCTTTGTGGGGAATTGGCACTGAAATTCGGCGAAGGCATCCGCGTGAATGCCATTGCTCCAGGTTTCTTTTTAACTGAGCAGAACCGTACATTGCTCACTAATCCTGACGGTAGTTTGACACCTCGAGCCGAAACCATCCTAGCCCACACACCCTTTCATCGTTTTGGTGAACCGGAAGATTTGTTGGGAACACTACAATGGTTGGCTAGTGATGCATCACGCTTCGTGTCCGGTACAGTGACTGTTGTGGATGGTGGTTTCGATGCTTTTTCTATTTAGTGAAGTTAAAACGATTGTTTTTTTATGATACTTTGCAAACAATCTTGGCGTTGGTACGGTCCGGCAGACCCTGTTTCCCTATGGGATATCAGGCAGGCTGGGGCTACTGATATTGTTCACGCCTTACATCATATTCCGAATGGTTCAGTATGGACTATTGAGGAAATCCGTCACCGTCAAGCAATTATTGCCGAAGCAGGCCTGACGTGGAGTGTTGTGGAGAGTGTACCTGTCCATGAACATATAAAAACGCAGACCGGAGATTATCTAACGTACATTGAGCATTATAAGCAGACCTTGCGCAATCTTGCAACATGTGGTATACGCTGTGTGACGTACAATTTCATGCCTGTCCTTGACTGGACTCGCACCGATCTTGCTTATCTACTTCCAGACCATTCTTGCGCTTTGCGTTTCGAACGCGCCGCTTTCATAGCTTTTGATCTTTTCATATTGAAACGCCATGCTGCGGAATTTGAATATACCGAAGATGAGAAAAAATGCGCTCGTATTCGTTTTGAACGGATGAGCTACAGTGAACAGGAACAACTGACATATAATATACTTGCCGGTCTCCCCGGAGCAGAAGAGAGTTTCACCCTCGACCAATTTCGAGCCGAACTATTACGTTATAAAGATATTGATGCGGAATGTCTTCGCGACCACCTCGTATATTTTTTGAAAGAAATATGTCCCGTGGCAGATGAATGTGGCATAAACCTTGTCATTCATCCGGATGACCCTCCTTTCCCTCTTTTTGGCTTACCTCGCATTCTTTCTACAGCAGAAGACTTTCGCCTGCTTTCTGAGCGTGTTCCTAATCCATCCAATGGTCTGTGTCTTTGCACTGGTTCCCTTGGTGTAAGGGGGGACAATGATCTTCCTGTCATGATGCGCGAGTTTGGCGACCGTATCAATTTTGTCCATCTGCGCAATACTAAGCGCGATGCAGAAGGTAACTTTTACGAAGCAAACCATCTGGAAGGTGACGTTGATATGTGTGCAATTATGCGTGCCCTTTTGGATGTAGAGCAGCGTCGTGGTGTATCTATTCCGGTTCGCCCCGACCATGGGCATCAGATGGTGGACGACTTGCGCAAGACTGGCATAAATCCTGGCTATTCTTGTATTGGACGGCTTCGTGGACTTGCAGAATTGCGTGGGCTTGAACTAGGAATTGCTTCAACTTATGAAATTATGTCAAAACAATGCTTATAGGAAACAAAATAATCCATATCTTTGACGCCGCAATGAATACAAATAGGGGCTGACCGGTTTTGACAGCGGGTAGAAGTGGTTTGTAAGCATGTAGTGCATGGCTGACTTGCACTCAAATCTCAGACAGCAAAAATTAACTGGCGAAGAAAACTATGCTCTCGCTGCCTAGTCGAAGAACAGTAGATTAAGGCTTAATCTCTGCAAAAGTTGCGGAGACGAGACATCACCTGGATGCTGTTGCTCCGAAGCGTTCCGAAACGGTGGTGCAGAAATATCGGAGATAGCCAAATGCAAGCCTCGAGCATAGGTGAAATTTCAGAGGATAAGGTTCAAGTAGGTGGCTTCGGTCTTGCTTGCTCCTGACAATTAAGGCGAAGATAAACATGTAGAAAGCAGATTAGTTCCTCGTTTGGACGAGAGTTCGAATCTCTCCAGCTCCACAAAAGGTTGTGTCGTAATTGTTACTTTACTGCACAACTTTTTCCTGCCTTCGTCAATGCGTACCCCAAAAATCATCCGAGAATAATGGTGCGATACGTTGAT
>CAYZTO010000114.1:0-7588 GCA_964481365.1 uncultured Parabacteroides sp.
TTATTAAATGAGGGGCGTTTTTATTTTGCTAAACAGGCAGGGTGGAATGCCGGGATGGCGGGGTGGAGGAAGAAGAAAAAGAAAAGGGCGCACCATCAAATGATGCACCCTTGTGTTTGATTATGATATAATTACCTGCTTATAACATGGTGTTTTATCAAGTATGAGAAAACTAAACGAAATCAGAATCCCCTCTTTAATTTAAATACCAATTATACAATTTCGGCACACCTTCTTCGATTTCAATTTTATGATGCCAACCTAAACGGTGCAATTTTGTCACATCTGTCAGTTTACGCATTGTACCATCCGGCTTCGTTGCATCAAAATGGATTTTACCATTAAAACTGACAGTTTCTTTGATGAGGTTGGCAAGTTCGGCAATAGATAACTCCTTGCCCGTACCAATATTGATGTGACAATTACGAATATCCTTTGTTCCCGGCTCGAACGTATCCTTAAAATCAACCTTTTCCATAATAAAGACTGTCGCATCTGCCATCTCTTCGCTCCAAAGGAACTCACGGAGCGGTTTGCCAGTACCCCAAAGCTCAACACGGTCTGAAAAAACACCATACTTATTCAGCACTTTCTCCATTGAATCCTTCGATGCCATCCCATCAATGTTTTCTATCGGTCGTGCAAATAAATCTTTCCGAATCAACCCCCAGTTGCCCTCAGATAAGCACTTGGCAAGATGAATCTTGCGAATCATAGCAGGCAACACATGACTGTTTTCCAAGTGGAAATTATCATTTGGCCCATAGAGATTGGTTGGCATCACAGCAATGTAGTTTGTGTCATATTGCAAATTAAAACTCTCGCACATCTTAAGTCCCGCAATTTTAGCAATCGCATAAGGTTCGTTAGTGTATTCCAATGGAGAAGTCAGCAAAGCATCTTCCCCCATAGGTTGTGCTGCATCACGCGGATAAATGCACGTGCTACCTAAAAAAACCAGCTTTTGCACATTGTGCCGGAAACTTTCTCCTATCACATTCTGCTGAATCTGTAAATTCTGGTAAATGAAATCCGCCCGGTAAATGCTGTTTGCCATGATTCCTCCCACGTGGGCTGCAGCTAAAATGACAATCTCCGGTCGCTCTTCATCAAAAAAACGACGAACAGCAACAGCATCCATTAAATCCAACTCCGCATGGGTCCGCCCCACCAAATTCGTGTATCCTCGTTGTTGTAAATTCTTATAAATAGCAGAACCGACAAGCCCGCGATGTCCGGCAACGTATATTTTTGAAGATTTATTCATATTATACCTCTTTATTCAGCTGTTGTCGCAAATAAAGTTTTTCCACGAATCGCATATCATGCTCTACCATAATCTTTACCAACGCTTCAAAAGAAGTTTTGCGCGGATTCCAACCAAGAAGCGTCTTCGCTTTAGTCGGGTCTCCCAACAACTGCTCCACTTCTGCCGGACGGAAATATTTGGGGTCTACTTCTACCAAAACTTTACCGGTAACCGCATCGATACCTTTTTCATCAACACCTTCACTTTCCCAACGCAGGTCGATGCCTACTTCGCGGAATGCCAAAGTACAGAACTCACGGACAGAATGATATTCGCCTGTCGCAATCACAAAATCCTCCGGCGTTTCATGCTGAAGAATCAACCACATACATTCCACGTAATCTTTAGCATAACCCCAGTCTCGCAAAGCATTCAAGTTTCCCAAATAAAGTTTATCTTGATGCCCCTGCTTTATGCGGGCTGCCGCCAATGTAATCTTTCTCGTCACGAAGGTTTCACCACGCCGCTCCGATTCATGATTAAATAGAATCCCATTTACGGCAAACATCCCGTAACTTTCACGGTAATTCTTCGTAATCCAAAAGCCATACTGCTTAGCAACACCATACGGAGAACGAGGATAAAACGGCGTCGTTTCTTTTTGAGGAATTTCCTGGACAAGACCGAACAACTCCGACGTGGAAGCCTGATAAATCTTTGTCTGTTGTTCATAACCCAGCAAACGGACAGCTTCCAAAAGGCGCAATGTCCCTACCGCATCAGCTTCCGCCGTATATTCCGGCACATCAAAACTTACCTTCACATGGCTTTGTGCTGCCAGATTGTAAATCTCGTTCGGTTTCACCTCACGGATAATACGGACAAGCGAACTGGAATCTGTCATATCCCCCCAATGCAGATTAACAAGCCGCTTATTTCTCATATCGCGAACCCATTCGTCTAAATACAAATGTTCAATACGTCCTGTATTGAAAGACGACGAGCGACGCATAATGCCATGCACCTCATACCCTTTTTCGATTAAAAACTCCGCAAGGAAAGAACCGTCTTGGCCGGTTATACCGGTGATTAAAGCTACTTTATTCATTATCTTTTCTTTAGAATTACATTAGGCTGCAAAGATACTTCATTCCCACTATGGTGTTTACTTGTTCGACTTCAAAAGATGGGCTTCACAAATCTGTACAAAGAAAATCTTTCACTCACAACTTATTTAGAACAGAAAACTGTATTTTTGCAAGCTGATTACAAATAAAATTCGAACATGAGAATGCGGATATGCAACGTCGTTTTATTTCTAAGCATGATAAGTATGACAGAAGCTTCAAATAATCCTTTTTTCGAAAAGTACAAAACACCTTTTGAGACTCCGCCTTTCAATAAAATAAAGACGGAACATTATGAACCCGCTTTTGAAGAGGGTATTAAACAATTGAAAGCTGAAATCGATGCAATCGCTGACAATACAGAAAAACCAACGTTCGAAAATACAATCATTGCATTAGAACGAAGCGGCAAGCTCCTTGAACGTGTTGGCAGTGCATTCTTCAACGTCCTTAGTGCCGATGCCAATGACGAAATGATGGAAATTTCACAACGAGTGTCGCCTAAACTCTCAGAATGTGACAATTACATATATTTGAACGACAAGCTCTTCTCAAGAGTTGAAACAATCTATAATCAACGGAATGAACTTAATCTTTCTTTGGAAGATGCCAAGTTGTTGGAAGAAACATACAAACATTTCCAATCCAGCGGGGCAACTTTGGACGATGTGGACAAGGAAACGTACAGGAAACTATCTACTGAACTATGCGTTTTGTGTTTGCAATTTGACCAAAATGCACTGAAAGATGAAAATCGTTATGAACTCCTCATCACAGATGAAGCAGACCTTGCAGGGCTCCCTGAAAGCGCCCGCGAAGCTGCTGCATACCTTGCGAAAGAGAAAGGGAAAGAAGGATGGCTGTTCAATTTATCCGCACCGAGTTATACCCCTTTCCTGCGCTACGCTGACAAGCGTGATTTACGAGAAAAAATGTACCGCGAATTCATGAACATTGGCAACAAAGGTGATGAATACGACAATAAAGATATCATACGCAAAATTGTGAACATCCGACTCCAGATAACTAAACTATTAGGATATAAAACGTATGCCGAATACGAGCTGTCACATAAGATGGCAAAAACTCCAGATAACGTTTACAATTTGCTAAATCAACTGTTAAATGCTTACAAACCTGTTGCAATAAATGAATTCAACGCCGTACAAGGTTTTGCCCGGGGAATGGAGCAGAAGAAAATCGACATCATGCCTTGGGATTGGAATTACTATTCCGAGAAACTCAAAAACATAGAATTCAATGTGAATGAAGAAATGACTCGGCCATACTTCCAGCTCGACAGCGTAAAAAGCGGTGTATTCGGGCTTGCAACACAGCTTTACGGCATTACGTTCAAAGAAAACAAAGACATACCGGTGTATAACCCTGAAGTGCAAACTTACGAAGTTTACGATTCCAACGGGAACTTCCTTGCAATACTTTACACAGACTTCTTTCCACGGGAAGGGAAACAATCCGGCGCTTGGATGAACAGCATACGTTCGCAATACAAGGATGACAATGGCGACCACCGCCCCCAAGTAATAATTGTGATGAATTTCACTCGCCCGACAGACTCAAAACCGTCGCTTCTTACATTCAGCGAAGTGGAAACATTGCTGCATGAGTTCGGTCATGCCCTCCACGGAATGTTCGCAGATGGTAAATACGCCAGCTTGTCGGGAACAAATGTTTACCAAGATTTCGTGGAGCTGCCATCCCAGATAATGGAAAACTGGCTTACAGAAAAAGAATACCTCGACCAAATAGCGCGACATTACGAAACAGGTGAAAAGATTCCCGATGATTTAGTGCAGAACCTGATAGATGCCTCGAATTTCAACTGCGGCTATTTGTGCTGCCGCCAACTGAGTTTCGGGTTCCTCGACATGGCTTGGCATACATTGGAAGAACCTTTCGAGGGCGATGTGGTGGTTTTTGAAAAGAAAGCATGGGCTCCAACGGTGATTGTTCCAGATATACCAAACACATCAATGAGTACGCAGTTCGGGCATCTCTTTTCGGGAGGTTACGCAGCCGGTTATTATGGATACAAATGGGCTGAGGTTTTGGATGCAGATGCTTTCTCACTCTTCAAGGAGAAAGGAATCTTCAACAAAGAAGTGGCAAAGTCTTTCCACGACAATATCCTGACAAGGGGAGGAACGGAAGACCCCTCCGTACTCTATAAGCGTTTCAGAGGACAAGACCCCACAATCGATGCCCTGCTTGAACGGAACGGTATCAAACGCAACACGACCGCGAATAATGAATAAACAATTTGAAATAGACAAACGCTACCTCCGCATGGCTGCAATCTGGGCTGAAAACTCATATTGCAAGCGGAGGCAAGTCGGTGCACTTATCGTAAAAGACCAAATGATTATTTCGGACGGGTACAACGGGACGCCGGCAGGCTTCGAGAATGTGTGTGAAGATGAAAACAACCTCACAAAGCCCTACGTCCTGCATGCCGAAGCTAATGCAATCACGAAAGTAGCCGCCTCGTCAAACAGCAGCAAGGGGGCAACTATCTACGTTACATCAGCGCCATGCATCGAATGTGCCAAACTGATAATACAGTCCGGTATCAAGCGGGTGGTATATTCCGAGAAATACAGGACTGATGAAGGATGTAACCTATTGGAAAGAGCAAATGTGGAAACAGAATATATACCGATTAACGACTGACACAAACCGGTATCTATTCGCAATAGCCTATTGAAACAATTATGGACAAAAACAGTAAGCAATCTATTTGGCTTCCGGTAATTATCGCAGTGAGCATTGCGGTCGGAATCTTTGTCGGGAATTATTACCGGGAATTAAGCGGGAGTATTTCCGACAACAAAACCTATAGCGGCAGCAACAAGATTGACGCTATCCTGAACATCATTAATGAACAGTATGTGGACAATGTAGATATGACGCAGCTTGTTGAAGGCACAATTCCAAAGATATTCAGCGAGCTGGACCCGCATTCCGTCTACATTTCAGCAGAAGACGTGGAACGTGCGAATGAGGATTTGGAAGGTTCATTCAGCGGTATTGGGGTGTCGTTCAATATGCAAACCGATACAATCCTCGTCATTAGCGTGATTCCCGGAGGTCCCTCGGAAAAAGCGGGCATCATGCCCTTCGACCGCATCATTACCATCAACGATTCGGTATATGCAGGGCGGAAAATCAGCCAAGAAGAAATCATGAAAAACCTTCGCGGGGCGAAGAACAGTGTTGTCAGGCTGGGAGTGAAACGCGGCAACGAGCCGAAGCTCCTTACATTCGAGGTAACACGCGGCGACGTCCCTGTAAGCTCCGTTGATGTGGCGTACAAAGTGGCGGACGGCATCGGATACATCAAAGTCAGCAAGTTCGGACGGACGACATACAACGAATTCATCACCGCAATAGCGAAATTAAAGCAACAGAACTGCAAATCGTTCATTATCGACCTGCGAAACAACACCGGCGGATACATGGAGTCTGCTGTCAATATTATAAATGAGTTCATGCCAAAAGGAAGGCTCATTGTTTACACGGAAGGGAAGTCATTCCCCCGTTCCGATGTCTATGCAAACGGGACAGGAACCTGCCAAGAGGCTCCGCTCATCATTTTGACGGATGAAATATCGGCTTCGGCAAGCGAGATATTTGCCGGCGCAATCCAAGACAATGACCGGGGGTTGATTATAGGCCGTCGCACGTATGGGAAGGGTCTGGTTCAATCGCCGATACAGCTTAACGACGGTTCGGAGATACGCCTCACCATCGCACGGTACTATACACCGTCGGGACGTTGCATCCAGAAGCAATATACCTTAGGCGAAAACGACAAATACGACCAAGACATCTACAACCGTCTTATGCACGGCGAATTTGACTCTGCCGACAGCATCAAGCTTGATGACAACATGAAATACCTCACCGCAGGGGGGCGGACAGTCTATGGCGGCGGCGGAATCATGCCGGATATCTTTATCCCGCGTGATACCAGCGGCGTAAGCACCTATTTTACGAATGTCGTCAATAGTGGCATTTTGTATTTGTATTCGCTGGAATATTCAGACCGCCATCGCAAAGAATTTTCGGCATATAAAAACTACGAGGAGCTTTACAGCTACCTGAAACAGCAACCCCTGCTGCAGGATTTCACCGATTACGCCGCGCAAAAGGGCATCCGCAAGCGTCCGCACCTTATTGCCATTTCGGGAAAACTCATCGAAAAGCAGTTGCAAGCCTATATCGTCCGCCACTTTTTTGACGACGCAGGCTTCTACCCTATTTTCCAGAGTGACGACGTGACCCTGTTGCGCGCCGTGAAAGTTTTGCAAGATGGCAAAGCCAACCCTTTGGGCGATGCATAAGGAAACCGCCGACGCAAAGCGCGCGCTCCGAAGGCAGATAGCTTTATCCAAAAAAGCATATACCGCAAGACAACTCTCGGGGTGGTCTGGCGAAATCCGGAACCGCCTCGAAGGGCTGCCAATCTTCCGTGCGGCACGTTGCATAGCCCTCTATCATGCTTTGCCGGGTGAAGTCCAGACCGAAACGTGGCTCGCGCAGTGGTTGGGGCAAAAAGAAATCGCCCTGCCGCGTGTGCAAGGCGATGATTTGATGCTTCTCCCGTATGCAGGACCCGATTCCGTAGAGCGGGGGGCTTTCGGGATTTGGGAACCCGTCGTCCAACCCGGTTCCCGTTCCATTGAAAACCGGATTGACTTAATCATCGTGCCCGGAGTTGCCTTCGACCGACGGCTGAACCGCCTCGGACGGGGACGGGGATTCTATGACAGGCTGCTATCCGCCCTCCACGTCCCACGGATAGGCGTTTGTTTCGATTTTCAACTTTTCGACGAAATTCCGGCAGAAGATTTCGACCGGAAAATGGATGCCGTAGTGACGGAGAAGGAAACGCTGACGGTGTGAAAGATGCGGACAGGCTCAGGTTTATAGAACGCAGATTTTATAACAACGCTATTTCGTCGTCCTTCAATCCCGTCGCTTTAGCAATGATGTCAGAAGACATTCCGAGTTCTTTCATTCGTTTTGCAATCGTCATTCGCTCTTTGTTCATCCCCTCTTCCACAGCTGCAGCCCGCGTCACGATGTTGTCCCGGTAGACTTTTATCGCTTCATCGTACTTCATGCGCTCTTCCTTGCTCAATGACGCAATATCGACAATCTCTTCGAGCTTTTGGAAGACGGATTTCCG
>CAYZTO010000115.1:0-7561 GCA_964481365.1 uncultured Parabacteroides sp.
TGCAGGAGTGAGCTGCCAACACGGGCGGATGAGTGCCGCCCGCAAAGGAAGGTAAAAAAGGCACACCGTAAAGGGAGGAATGCTTCTTTTGCGGTGTGCCTGTGTTTTTGTCAGAAGAGGGTTTTGCCGTGGCGGGTCATTGCACGTTGAAGCCCAGTTGCAACGCCAGCGCCTTTTCTTCCGGCAGGAGGTTGAACAGCGTGTAGGCAGGAAGTTCGCGGGGGAAATCGTAGTGGTCGCGGATGTGCTCGAAGAGTTCAGGCTCCGCACGCAACAGCCTGTCTGTCGCCATCGGGTCGAAGCACGCAAGGACAGCCTCCTCTACCCTGCCGGCCTTCCAGCGCGAAGCATCAATGAGCGGGCTTGCGGGAGGCGGAGGCGAGACTTTCCCCATGCCGTCGAACTCTACGTTGAAGAAACGCTCTATCTCCAGAAGGCAGGCACGTGTGGCATTCGCCTTGCCGTCTGCCGAGAATCCGGCTATGTGGGGGGTGGCGATGGTGGCGAGCGAGAGCAACCGCCTGTCGATGGCGGGTTCGTTCTCCCAGCAGTCGAGGATGATTTCAGACACCGCGCCTTCTTCCTTCGCCTTAACCAACGCGCTGGTGTCGTGTACGGCTCCACGGCAACTGTTGATGAACCACGGCTTCTTGCGCAAGCTGCCGAAGAAGGTTTCGCCCGCAAGGTGCCATGTGGGGTGATGCCCCTCGTGCGTCAAGGGGACGTGCAGCGAGATGATGTCCGCTTCGCGGGCTATCTCATCGAGCGAAGTGAAACCGGCTCCGCCCTCCATCTCCACACGCGGGGGGTCGTTGCGCAGCACCTCCATCCCCAGGGCTTCCCCTATATGTTCCACTATCTTCCCTACATGCCCTACGCCCACGATTCCCAGCACCTTGCCGCCCAGCGGCTCCCCGCGTTTCCGGGAGATGGTGATGAGAGAAGAGAGTATATAAAGCCCTACCGATGCGGCATTGCACCCCGGGGCGTTCTTCCAAGCTATGCCTGCTTCGTCGCAGAACTGCGTGTCGATGTGGTCGAAGCCTATGGTTGCCGTTGTGATGAGCTTCACGCGGCTGCCTTCGAGGAGTTTCCGGTCGCAAAGGTCGATGCTGCGCACAATCAAGGCATCGGCGTCACGCACGGCACCGGGGGTGAAGTCCTCCGATGGCAGGTAGTCGATGTCGGCGGTAGGCTCAACAGCCCCTTTGAGGTAGGGAATCGTATCGTCTGCTATGATTTTCATCGTGTAATTGTTTTTCTAACGTAACTTGTTCCAGTTGTAGTGCGGCGCGGCTTTCAGCATGAAGAACACGGTCGAGACGGCCGTAAGGCTCGCCCCCGACAGGAATGCGTATTCCAACCCTCCCCACTGCTCGGCTATGTGCCCTCCCACGAGCAGCCCGATGCCTATGCCGACATCCCAACTGGTGAGGCAAGTGGAAGTAGCCGTCCCGCGTTGCCTGTTCTCGGCAAGGTTGATGAATAGGGTGTTGAAGGCGGGGAACATTGTCCCGAAAGCGACACCCTGTGCCAATGCCGTGAATATGTACAGGTAAGAGCTTACCTTCACATTCCATGCCGCCACAAGGTGCAGGGCGGAAAGGATGAAGAACGTCGCCACGGCAAGGTACATCCCAAGGAGTATTACCTGCGTGACCCTCCCCTTGTCGCACTGCCTCCCGGAGAACATACGCGAGATGGCAAGTCCTACGGCAAGGAACGTGAAATACAACCCCGAATTGACCGTTATGCCTATCTCCTTGGCATACATCGCCACGTATGTAGTTGTCATACCGTAAGGGATTGAAAAGAGCAGAAAGGATATGCCTGCCCAGATGCCTTTCTTCAGGAAGAAGCGGTCTAACGAGATGGGCTCACGCCTCACCGGGGCGCGGTAGTTGGTCTTTACGAGGAATGCCATGCACATCCCCAGTGTGCCTGAAAGCAGCGAGCACGAGAAGATGGTGGCATAGGAGCAGCTCTCGTGCATGAACAAGCCTATCATCGGACCGAAGCTCATCGCGAGGTTGTTAGCCAACCCGTAATAGCCTATGCCCTCACCCCTCCGCGATGACGGCAGCACATCTATCACCAGAGTGTTCCCGGCTACCGACACCATCCCGAACGCAAACCCGTGCAATGTGCGGAGGGCAATGAACCACGTCAGCGTGGTGGCAAGGATATATCCCCCAAAGATGGCAGTGAATGCAAAGTAGGCGGCAAGGTACAACGGCCTGCGGGCGAACGTATCCATCAGGAATCCCGAGAACGGGCGGATGCAAAGGCACGCCACGGTGTAGCACGAAAGGACGATGCCTATCATCGTCTTGTCTGCCGAGAACTGCTCTTCGAGGTAAAATGCAAGTACAGGCAGTATCAGGTAGAAGGCGAAGAAGAGCAGGAAGTTTGCCGCAAGTATGTAGCAAAAGCTGGGTGAAAACATTTTGTCTTTGGTCATGGTGCTGTCTCTCTTTTTATGGTTTCTGTATCTCGAACCTTACATAGTTCAACCTTGTATGGCAAATCCCGTTGCGTTCGAACGTACCCGCGATGCGGGCCGATGATATCCGCAGGATGTCACCGGTCTTGTAGGCATGTTCCAAGGAGGAGAGCTGCCCCGACACGTAGCTGGGCATCTTCGAGGCGAGGGAGAGCAGCACGAGGTTGCCGTCGCGGTCGATGGCTGTCAGCTTTTGGGTAACGAAGAAGAGGGCGGTGTTGCCCGACACCTGCGTCTTGTTGGGGTCGTCTTCGAGGCGCACCTGCGTCACTTTCAAGACGAGCCCGTGGAGCTTGTCGCCCTTTTTTCCCAAGAAGCGGCTCACGCGGCGTGGGCGGTGCGACTTCCTGAGCATCCTGTCCATGTAATACGCCATGTATGCCTGCGCCATCTTCACCATGCGTTCCTCCTTGGGGATTCGGGCGGTGAACCTGCATGCCAGCCAGTTCACATAACCGGGGTCGATGCGGAGTATCTCGTGGAGGTAGTGCCCGCGGTATTTCCCGAACGACATCAGGTCGTCGCCGTGCGTAGCCATGCGCTTCTCGTTGTAGTCCGTCAGGAGGATGCGCCTGTCGGCATACCAAAGCTCGGATGTGACTGCCCGGAGGGATGTGCGGATATCGTCCGCCAAGTCGTTTATGAACAAGATAGAGCGGCGCTCGAGCAGGGGGGTATAAATCCAAAGGCTGTATGGCGTATGCCCTTCGTGCGGCAGGACTACCAAGTAGCATCCCACTTCCTTGTACGATGCTTTTGCCTTGTTGTAGGTGTTCAGGCTTTCGTATATGGCTTGCTGTTCGGCCTCCGTAATCCCCGGTATCTTTGGATTTGCCATGCTTTTTCCCTTTTGCGGCAAAAGTACTTAAAAAAGCTTGTATATAGGCAAGCGGCGGTAAAGATAAATTGCAGCCCGCAGCGAGCGCCTGTGCTGGTGGGCAGGTGTCACCAGCGTTGGTGGGGATGTGTCACCAGTGTTGGTGACTGTGTGTCACCCGAGGCTGTGACTGTGTGTCACCAACGTTGGTGACAGGTAGTCACCCGAGGCTGTGACAGGTAGTCACCGGCATTGCGTGCCGGAAAATTCGTCAAGAGGCGGCTTCTGCCCCGTTTCGGTGCATGGATATTCGTTTTAGGGCAAATTAAGAAACCGGGCTGCGCCGTTCCTCCCTTTTCTTTATATTTTTGTCTTATTCAAAAGCATTTAATCACTAAATCATTTCATTATGGACAGAAGAGACTTTTTGAAAACGTTTGCCGTGGCGGGCGCGGCGGTGTCGGTGAAGCGCGCGGGCGCAATGGATTTGGTCACACAAACAGGAAGCGCGGGAAGTGGCGATGTGGACCTGGTGGCGGTAATGGGCGGTGAACCTGTTGAGATGTTCCAACGTGGTATAGAGGAGTTTGGCGGGATAAAGAATTTCGTGAAGCAAGGCATGAAGGTTGCACTGAAGCCGAACATAGGCTGGGACAGGGCACCGGAGCTTGCAGCCAACACGAATCCCGAGCTCGTTGCCGAAATAACAAAGCAGTGCCTTGAGGCAGGAGCATCGGAAGTAACTGTCTTCGACCACACGTGCGACGAGTGGCTGAAGTGCTACAAGAACAGCGGCATAGAAGACGCGGTGGAAGCTGCGGGCGGAAAGATGATGCCGGCGCACCAGGAAAGCTACTACCGTGCCATAAGCCTGCCGCAAGCCAAGAAAATGAAAGACGCAAAAGTGCATCAGGCAATCCTCGACTGCGACGTATGGATTAACATCCCAGTACTGAAGAACCACGGCGGCGCAAACCTCTCCATCTCCATGAAGAACCTGATGGGGATTGTCTGGGACAGGGGGTTCTTCCACCAAAACGACTTGCAACAATGCATCGCCGACATGTGTACTCTGGAGAAAAAGGCGGTCTTGCACGTGGTAGATGCTTACCGTGTAATAAAGACCAACGGACCGCAGGGTCGCTCGGCATCAGATGTCGTGCTTGCCAAAGGGTTGTTTATTTCTCGTGACATAGTGGCCGTCGATACTGCTGCGGCAAGATTCTTCAACCAAGTGCGGGAAATGCCGCTCGATTCTGTCGGACACCTGTCCAACGGCCAGGCGATAGGGTTGGGCACAATGGACTTGGATTCATTGAATATCAAACGAATAAGGATTTAACCAGGCATCATGTTGAGAAAGATACGAATCACCCTAGCCATTTTGTTCTCTGGGTTGATTACGTTTTATTTCTTAGACTTTGCAGGCGTACTGCCGGAGCAATTCTGCGTATTGGCGCGAATGCAGTTTGTTCCGGCACTTATTTCGCTCAGTCTGGCTACGGTGTTTATAATTATCGCGCTGACTTTGCTGCTCGGTCGGGTCTATTGCTCCGTCGTATGCCCGATGGGGGTCTTCCAAGATGTGATGAACTGGCTGTCGTGCAAGCTCTACAAGGTATTCACCAAAGGTAGGAGGAGAAGGCGTTTCCGCTTTTCCCCTGCAAAGAACGTATTGCGCTGGACAGTCTTGGTCGTGACGCTCGCCGGCTTTGCCGCAGGGTTTACTTTCCTGCTGGGACTGCTCGAACCTTACAGTGCGTTCGGCCGCATCGTGACCAACGTGTTCAAGCCTCTGTACATGATGGGCAACAACCTGCTTGAGTCTGTATTCTCCCGTTTTGGCAACTATACATTCTACCGCGTGGATGCTTCTTTCTCCGAAGGTCTTGTCTTCGTGATTGCCTTGGTCACGTTCCACCTTGTAATGATTCTGGCATTGAAGTACGGCAGGGCATGGTGCAACACGGTGTGCCCGGTGGGGACAGTCCTCGGAGTCTTGGGCAAGTATTCCCTCTTCAAAGTGCGCATAGACAAAGACAAATGCACGCATTGCCTCGCCTGTGGTACACGCTGCAAGGCTTCGTGCATCGACGGCAAGAACCAGAAAATAGATTATTCCCGCTGTGTTGATTGCTTCGATTGCCTCGATAGCTGCAAGAAGGGGGCTTTGGCTTACTCCCTGCCATCGCGAAAGGCTTCTCCCGCAGACACAAAAGATGCTTCAAGGCGGCGCTTCCTGGCAGTATGGCTCATGGCAACCGCCTCTGTCGGGAAACTAATGGCGAAAGCCCCGCAAGCTGTCAGTAAAAACAACAGCAACACGCCATACAAAAGGCTGCAAGCCATAACCCCTCCGGGGTCTGTCAGTCTGGAGCATTTCCGCTCAAGCTGCACCTCTTGCCACTTGTGCATAAGCAAATGCCCTTCGCATGTCCTGAAACCTGCCATCATGGAATACGGGTTTGCTGGGGTGATGCAACCGACTGTCTATTTCGAGAAAGGTTTCTGCAACTACAACTGCACTGTCTGCGGGGACGTATGCCCAAACGGGGCAATAAAACCGCTCACAGTAGAGCAGAAACACCGCACACAGATGGGGAAGGTCGTCTTCATCGAAGAAAACTGCATTGTACACCTCGACGGGACAAGCTGCGGCGCGTGTTCCGAACATTGCCCCACTCAGGCAATAGCCATGATACCTTATGAAGGCGGCTTGACTATTCCGCACGTGGACACCGACATCTGTGTGGGTTGCGGGGGATGTGAATATATTTGCCCCGCACGCCCTTTCCGTGCAGTCCACATAGAAGGGAATCCTGTCCACCTAGAGTCCAAGCCTTTCGAGGAAGAGGAAAGGGAAGAGGAGAATATCAGCATAGACGATTTCGGGTTTTAGGCATGGCGGAAAGGGTCATTCGTAATTCCCGTTACGGTACTCGAGCGGTCCCATGCCCGTATGCCTCTTGAAATATTTCCCGAAGAACGACACATTCGGGAAATGCAGCGAGTATGCTATTTCCTGTATGGGGAGAGTGGTCGATTTCAGCTGAGCTTTTGCATCCATTATCACCATGTCGGCAATGATGTCCGTGCAGGTCTGCCCGGTCATCTGCTTGATTATGGTGCTTAGATAAGCTGCCGTTATCCCCAGTTTCTGCGCATAGAACGAGACGTTCCGTTCCGTGATGTAGTTGTCGATTACCAGCTGCGTGAATTCCTGGCTGATGCGTTCGCCCGGCGTGAGCTGTTCTGTCGTAGGCTGTACCTGCTCGTATGCAACGCCAAGACCGTAAATCACCGTCAGCCGCAGCTGTTTGTTGAAGTTCGTGTCTGTTATCCGGAACTTTTCCCGCATCTTGACGAACAACAGGGCGTTCTCGTATATTGCATCCGCCACATCATCTTTCATTTGCAATATCGGTGTACGTTTGATTGCGTGCAGGATATCCATAATAGACTTCACCGGGTTCGCTTGCTTAACGAAGTGCGAAGAGAAGCCTATGAAATACACTTCAACCTCGCCCTCTATCCTGTGGATTTGCATAAGGCTTCCCGGCAGCACCGCCACAAGCTGGTTGTTGCCGATGTGTAGTTTCTTCAGGTTAATGGACGCGTCGATGTCTCCTTTACGGCAAAACACGAAAAGCTCCGCCTTTATGCGGCAGGGGAAGTTAGTGTAAAGGCTCAGGATTTCCGCGTCCAGCAGCTTGCCGGTAACCACATCTTCCGGCAGGTCTATCTTGGGGATTTCATTTTCCATTGTCTGGTGTATTAAATTAAATAAGGCATTGTTTTTACTGCGAGGGCAAAGATATGAATATTATTATAGCCGCATCTTGTTTTTACCTTTTCTAATAAATAGACCACAAACCTTAAAAATACATCCCCGAATATTAGCACTTTAATTTGAGCTTTTTAATTCAATCTAAAAAACAGAACAACGAATCCCGTGAAAAGACCTTGCGGAGGCACTTTCTATGCTGTTATTTTGCACTCAGCAAAATGTAAAAAAACAGCATATATGAAAAAACAATCTTTCTTACTTAAAACGTGGCTGTGTGCCCTTGCCGCAGTGTTCCTCGCGGGATGCTCGTCGGACGAGGAGGGCACACCGCAGGTGAGCGAAGGCACGGGGGCTGTGACGTTCAGCCTTTCGGCAGACACCGGCTTTGGAACCACAACGCGGGCTGTGGACGAAAGCTCTTACGAAGACCTCGGCCAGTACACCGTGCAGATTC
>CAYZTO010000116.1:0-7533 GCA_964481365.1 uncultured Parabacteroides sp.
GCAAGACGGCATTGGCAAGGGCGGGAACACTTTCCTTGCGGCACAAATAAGTGCATCCAATGACGGGAATGCCGGCTTTTGCTTCATTCCTACAGTACACCATCGCTTTTCCTGTAAATATTTGGTTTGTTTACTCATCGCAATCTAACTAAATACTACTTTTTTGCGGATTTTTCTTTCAAATCTTTTGCTAATACCAGAAATAAGTATATTTTTGTCGCCGATTTTCTATAAATATAATATTTCATATAAGCTAAAAGACATGAAGGCAGTAGAAGTTTTAGACAATCTGAAAAGAAGATTCCCGAATGAGCCGGAATATCACCAGGCAGTATCGGAAGTGTTAGGAACCATTGAAGATGTTTATAACGAACATCCGGAATTTGAGAAAGCAAACCTGATTGAACGCCTCTGCATTCCCGACCGCATTTTTTCTTTCCGCGTAACTTGGGTGGATGACAAGGGACAAGTACAGACAAACATGGGTTATCGTGTCCAGCACAACAATGCAATTGGTCCGTACAAAGGAGGTATCCGTTTCCATGCAAGCGTAAACCAGTCTATCTTGAAATTCTTGGCGTTTGAACAGACATTCAAAAATTCGCTGACGACATTGCCTATGGGTGGCGGCAAAGGTGGTTCGGATTTCAATCCTCGCGGCAAATCAAATGCCGAGGTCATGCGCTTCTGCCAAGCTTTCGTGACGGAATTGTGGCGGCATATCGGTCCGGATACGGATGTCCCGGCAGGTGATATCGGTGTAGGCGGGCGTGAGGTTGGTTTCATGTATGGAATGTACAAGAAATTAGCCAGGGAAAACACAGGTACATTCACAGGTAAAGGCATTGAATTCGGAGGTTCCCTTATCCGCCCCGAAGCAACAGGTTACGGCAACGTTTACTTCTTGCTGAAGATGCTGGAAACGAAAGGCATCGACATTAAAGGCAAAGTTGTTACGGTTTCCGGTTCCGGCAATGTTGCCCAATACACAACCGAAAAGCTGATTGAACTCGGCGCGAAAGTTGTCACCATGTCAGACTCTGACGGCTATATTTACGACCCGGATGGCATTGACCGTGGGAAATTGGATTATATTATGGAATTGAAGAACCTTTATCGCGGCAGAATCCGTGAATATGCAGAAGAATATAATGTCAAATATGTTCCGGGCGCACGTCCTTGGGGTGAGAAATGCGACATCGCAATGCCGAGCGCAACGCAAAACGAATTGACCGGCGACGATGCCCGCACATTATTGGCAAACGGTTGCTTTGCTGTATCTGAAGGCGCAAACATGCCTTCAACCCCTGAAGCTATCGAAGAATTCTTGAAAGCGAAGATTCTTTACGCCCCGGGTAAGGCGGCAAATGCCGGCGGTGTTTCTGTTTCTGGTCTGGAAATGACTCAGAATGCACAGAAGCTGAGCTGGAGCGCAGAAGAAGTGGACCAGAAACTGAAAGACATCATGGCTAACATCCACGAACAATGCGTGAAGTACGGCAAGCAGGAAGATGGCTATATTAATTATGTACGCGGTGCGAACGTTGCGGGCTTCATGAAAGTAGCGAGGGCAATGATGGCACAAGGTATCCTCTGAAATTAGTTAAACAATAACTGGGAACAAATTGACGCAGTAATGCTGCAGACTGAAAATGTTCCCCGCGTTGCCAGCGCAAACTTCTCCATATATCAAATACTCCGCGCTGGCAGCGCAAATATTTCTGCAAATCAATAAGCCCACGGATTGGGACAGGAATAATTCAAATCAATGGAACAGCCCATCGCCTGCCTATGTAGCGACCATGTTTATTCTCTCCTATAACCCGTGCAGGCACGCCAACAGCTGTCATTCCTTTTGGAATATTTTTCGTAACGACAGCCCCCGCTCCAATACTTACATCAGACCCGATACAGACGTGTTCAACTAAACATACACTCGGTCCTATGTAAACATTATTACCGATGATTGCAGCAGCACCCTCGTTACTCCCAATCGTAGTGAATTGGGAAAGGTTTACATTATTCCCAATAACAGCAGAAGGGTTCACAATCGTCCCAAAGCCATGACCGATATAAAGTCCGTACCCTATCGCTGTCTTTGGAGATATTTGCAAACCGTACTTGAGAGCATAATGGCGATGCATCAAGCGGCAAAACACATACAACCTTCCCCGATAAGCAGATAAACGAAGCCAAAAGCTGAATTTGAAACTTGGGTTACATAACGTAGCCAAACATAATCGTAAAAACGAGCATTTCTTTCCACTATAACGATAATAATCGCTACGTATTAGCTCGATACAATCACAATAACTTTTGGGAACAGGAATAACAATACTTTCATCCCCATTCTTCACATAGTTGAAATTCATAAGTGCGTAATAATTCATCTCGCCGTCCCGTCTCCATTCAAAAGATGATTCCTTATGCCATTTTGTCACAGTTTTCTTATGGCATTCCATTTGCAAAACGAAAAGCGTGATTTCAAACAAAAACGATAGAAAGGAAAATTAAAAATATGAATTTCAACAATTTTACAATCAAAGCACAGGAAGCTGTCCAGCAAGCCATCAATCTTGCACAGCAAAACGGGCAACAAGCTATTGAGCCTGCACACTTGCTTAAAGCTGTCATGATGACGGGTGAAAGCGTTACCAACTTCCTGTTCCAAAAGATGGGCGTGAACACGCAAAACCTGATGCGGGCGCTGGACGCACAGATAGCTTCTCTCCCGAAAGTTTCCGGAGGTGAACCCTACCTGTCCGGTGAAGCAAACCAAGTTTTGCAAAAAGCTATCGACTATTCGTCGAAAATGGGCGACCAATACGTATCCCTCGAACCTATCTTCCTTGCTTTGTTCACAGAAAAAAGCTACGTCTCGCAGATGCTGAAAGATGCCGGAATGACGGAAAAGGAACTCAGGCTCGCCATAGAAGAACTCAGGAAAGGGAACAAAGTAACCAGCCAATCGGCAGAAGACACCTACAACGCACTCAACAAGTACGCTATCAACCTGAATGAACGTGCCCGCAGCGGAAAACTCGACCCGGTTATCGGAAGGGACGAAGAAATCAGGCGAGTATTGCAAATCCTCAGCCGACGGACAAAGAACAACCCTATATTGATAGGTGAGCCGGGTGTAGGAAAAACCGCAATCGCGGAAGGACTTGCCCACCGCATCATCCGTGGCGATGTTCCTGAAAACCTGAAATCCAAACAGATTTTCTCGCTCGACATGGGCGCGCTTATTGCCGGTGCGAAATACAAAGGCGAATTTGAAGAACGGCTGAAGGCTGTAGTAAATGAAGTGACGAAAAGTGACGGGGAGATAATACTTTTCATTGATGAAATCCATACGCTGGTAGGCGCAGGAAAAAGCGAAGGAGCAATGGATGCAGCAAATATCCTGAAGCCGGCACTTGCCCGTGGTGAATTGCGTGCCATAGGCGCCACGACATTGAACGAATACCAGAAATATTTCGAGAAAGACAAAGCGTTGGAACGCCGTTTCCAAATCGTCATGGTGGACGAACCAAGCGAAGTTGATGCCGTTTCGATTTTGCGTGGTTTGAAAGAAAAATATGAAAACCACCACAAGGTAAGGATTAAGGATGATGCCATCATTGCTGCCGTGCAGTTGTCGAGCCGCTATATTTCCGACCGTTTCCTGCCCGACAAGGCTATAGACCTTATGGATGAAGCCGCAGCACGTTTGCGTATGCAGATGGATTCAGTGCCTGAATCGCTTGATGAAGTCTCGCGCCGTATAAAGCAGCTGGAAATCGAACGGGAAGCTATCAAACGGGAGGATGACCAACAGAAGCTCACCCAACTTAACAAGGAAATAGCAGACCTGAAAGAAGAAGAAACGAAGCAAAAAGCCCAGTGGGAAAGCGAGAAAGAGCAAATCAACAAGATTCAGCAGAACAAAATAGACATTGAAAATCTGAAGTTTGAAGCTGAAAAGGCAGAACGCGAAGGCGACTATGGTAAAGTTGCCGAAATCCGCTACGGGAAAATCAAACAGAAGGAAGAGGAAATCAAGACTGTACAGGAAAAGCTCCACAACATGCAAGGCGGTGCCGCAATGATAAAAGAAGAAGTGGACAGCGACGATATTGCCGACATAGTCTCACGCTGGACGGGCATCCCGGTAAGTAAAATGCTCCAAAGTGAAAGGGAGAAGCTGCTTCACCTCGAAGAAGAGCTCCACAAAAGGGTGATAGGTCAGGACGAGGCAATATCCGCCATTGCAGACGCAGTGCGCCGCAGCCGTGCCGGACTTCAAGACCCTAAAAGACCTATCGGTTCTTTCATTTTCCTTGGTACTACCGGTGTGGGAAAAACGGAGCTTGCCAAAGCACTTGCCGATTACCTGTTCGACGATGAGAACATGATGACGCGAATCGACATGAGCGAATATCAGGAAAAGTTCAGTGCCACAAGGTTAATCGGAGCACCTCCGGGATATGTCGGCTATGACGAAGGCGGGCAATTGACAGAAGCAATCCGGAGGAAACCGTATTCTGTCGTATTGTTCGACGAAATAGAGAAAGCGCATTCTGATGTATTCAACATTTTGCTGCAGGTATTGGACGATGGAAGATTGACCGACAACAAAGGGCATACGGTCAATTTCAAAAACACAATCATCATCATGACAAGCAATATGGGTTCAAGCCTTATCCGCGAGAACTTCGAGAAACTTACCGATGCCAACCGCAAGGAAGTTGTAGAGAATACAAGGAACCAAGTGCTCGAATTGCTGAAAAAGAGCATTCGGCCGGAATTCCTCAACCGTATTGATGAAGTGATTATGTTTACTCCGCTCACCGAAAAGGAAATACGGCAGATTGTCAGCCTGCAGTTGAATGCAGTGAAGAAGATGCTGTCGGAAAACGGCATTTCGCTTGCATACACAGACGCAGCTTTGGATTTCATAAGCCACGAAGGTTACGACCCGCAGTTCGGCGCACGTCCTGTCAAACGTGTGATACAACGCTATGTGCTGAACGAGTTGTCGAAAGAAATCTTGAGCGGGCACATCAACCGGGAGCGCGACATCACAATCGATTTTGAAAAAGACGGGCTTGTATTTAGAAATTAAAATAGGACATGAGGTAAAGCCTCTGTCCGAAATTAGGGTGATTTGATTTGAATAGTGTCAGCAAAGGGAAGAATCTGAACTTTGCCGGCACTTTTTTTATCCCCTACTCGTCCGGAAATTTGTAATTTCGCACCGAATTTGTAAAATCAATAATAATTATGAATCATTCAATAGGAACAATGCTTATGACCATGTCGTTATGCCTTACAGGATGCAGCGGGGAGAACCCCTTGCAGAAACCGGCAACTGAAACCGGCAAAGGAAACAATGGTTTGATAGGCAAGACGGAAATAAACGTTACAGATGGGCGCATGACTCCCGAAACTCTTTGGGCTTTCGGCCGTATTTCGGGAATAAATGCCTCGCCCGACGGGAAAAAGCTGGTATATACCGTCGGATATTACAGTGTGCCCGAAAACCGCAGCAACCGTGAAGTATTCGTAATGAATGCCGACGGTTCGGAGAACAAGCAAATCACTTTTACACAAACCTCCGAGAGCAATGCAGTATGGATTAAGGGCGGAAGCAAAATCGCTTTCCTGTCTTCGGAAAGCGGGAAGAGCCAAGTTTGGGAAATGAATCCCGACGGCAGCGGGAGGAAGCAGCTTTCATCTTACGACGGCAACATCGAAGGGTTTGCATTCTCCCCGGATGAAAGCAAAATCCTTTTCATCGCACAAGTAAAGACCGTCCCGGAAACGAAGGAAAAATATCCCGATTTGGACAAGACCACAGGCATCATCGTGACGGATTTGATGTACAAACATTGGGATGAATGGGTAACCACGGCACCGCACCCGTTTGTAGCCGACTTTGACGGCAACAAGATATCCAATCCTACCGACATCTTGGAAGGTGAACCTTATGAAAGCCCGATGAAACCTTTCGGGGGCATAGAACAACTTGCATGGAATACCACATCAGACAAGGTAGCCTATACTTGCCGCAAAAAGACCGGGAAAGATTACGCCATCTCTACCAATTCGGATATTTACGAATATGACTTGGCGACAAAAACGACAAAGAACCTTTCGGAAGGCATCATGGGATACGACACGAATCCCAAATATTCCCCCGACGGCAAGTCAATCGCCTGGCAAAGCATGGAACGCGACGGTTACGAATCAGACCAGAACCGTTTGATTGTGATGAATCTTGAAACAGGGGAACGCACCTTCGTAAGCAAAGACTTCGATTCCAATGTGGATGAATTCTGCTGGGGCAACGATTCAAAAACAATATATTTCACCGGAGTATGGCACGCGACATCGCAAATTTACGCGGCAGACGTGGACGCATGCACAGTGAAGAAACTGACTGAGGGCCAGCACGACTATTCAAGCGTCGCCATCTTGGGAGACGGGCTTATGGCATTGCGCCACTCTATGAGCGCAGCCGATGAAATCTTTGCGGTTTCCGTTTCGGGGGAAGCCAAACAGCTGAGTTTTGAAAACAAGCACATCTACGACAAGCTGGAAATGGGGAAAGTGGAAGAACGCTGGATGACCACAACCGACGGCAAGCAGATGCTCGTGTGGGTTATCTATCCGCCCAAGTTCGATGCTTCGAAAAAGTACCCGACTTTGCTGTATTGCGAAGGGGGACCCCAAAGCCCGCTCAGCCAGTTCTGGTCTTACCGTTGGAACTTCCAAATCATGGCGGCGCACGATTACATCATCGTTGCCCCGAACCGCCGGGGGCTTCCGGGATTCGGGAAAGAATGGAACGAGTCCATCAGCGGTGATTACGGCGGCCAGTGCATGAAAGATTATTTCACGGCAATCGACGAGATGTCGAAAGAACCGTTTGTGGACAAGGACAGGCTTGGTTGTGTAGGCGCGAGCTTCGGGGGATTCTCGGTTTACTGGCTGGCAGGCCATCACGACGGGCGGTTCAAAGCATTCATCGCGCACGACGGTATCTTCAACATGGAAATGCAATACCTTGAAACTGAAGAGATGTGGTTCGCAAACTGGGATATGGGCGGAGCTTATTGGGAGAAATCCAACTCCACGGCACAGAGGACTTTTGCCAATTCCCCCCACCGCTTCGTGGACAAATGGGACACTCCGATTCTTTGCATTCATGGTGAAAAGGATTACCGTATCCTTGCCAACCAAGGGATGGCTGCCTTCAACGCCGCCGTTTTGCGTGGCATTCCTGCCGAACTCCTGATTTACCCGGATGAAAACCATTGGGTCCTGCAGCCACAGAACGGCGTGCTTTGGCAACGAACTTTCTTCGAGTGGCTCGACAAATGGGTGAAAAACAGCAAGCAATGAAGCGAAACTTTTTCAGAAATATTACCGGAGCGGCAGTTGCAAAACGCCGCTCCGTTTTTCTTGATAAAACTGCTAAAAATGGCGTGAAGAAGCCCCGCCGGCATTGCAACTAACGAGACTTGAGAAAAAGTGGAGCTGTCTGCA
>CAYZTO010000117.1:0-3889 GCA_964481365.1 uncultured Parabacteroides sp.
ACATCTCGTGCAGCCTGCATGGAAACAGCGGATTCTGTGGAACTTCCCTATCAGGCTGTTGCCCCTTTTTTCTTCAAAGATTTCTTCGTTACTTTGCGCCATGAAATTTGAAATCCGATATACAGACCCCAAGTCGAATGCCCGCGCGGGTTTAATCACTACAGGGCACGGCACAATCGAGACCCCCATTTTCATGCCCGTAGGCACGCAAGGCGCAGTCAAGGCTGTCCACATGACGGAGTTGGAAAGCGACATACAGGCGCAAATAATCTTGGGAAACACGTATCACCTCTACCTCCGCCCGGGGCTCGACGTTTTGGAACGCGCCGGGGGCCTGCACCGCTTCAACACGTGGAAGAAACCAATCCTTACGGACAGCGGCGGTTTTCAAGTTTTTTCCCTTGCGGAAAACCGTAAGCTGAAAGAGGAAGGCGCCGAATTCCGCTCGCACATCGACGGCTCGAAGCACCTCTTCACACCGGAGAAAGTCATTGACATAGAGCGCATAATAGGGGCTGATATCATGATGGCATTCGACGAATGCTGTCCCGGCGACGCCGATTACGCTTATGCAAAGAAGTCGCTCGAACTTACCGAGAGGTGGCTCGACCGTTGCATAGCCCGCTACCGAGAAACCGAGCCGAAATACGGCTACGAACAAAGCCTTTTCCCGATTGTGCAAGGATGTATCTACGACGACCTTCGGGAACGCGCTGCAGAGAATGTCGCATCCAAAGAAATGGACGGGAACGCGATAGGAGGGCTGGCTGTTGGCGAGCCTACGGAAAAGATGTACGAGATGATAGAGGTTGTCAATGGAATCTTGCCAAAAGACAAACCGCGCTACCTGATGGGCGTGGGCACTCCCATAAACATGCTTGAGGCTATCGAACGCGGCGTAGATATGTTCGACTGCATAATGCCTACGCGGAACGGACGCAACGGACAGCTTTTTACATCGCACGGCACAATCAATATGCGCAACAAAAAGTGGGAAGACGACTTCTCGCCAATCGACCCTGATGGCACCTCGTTTGTCGATGTCCGCTACAGCAAAGCGTACCTGCACCATTTGGTCAAGGTAAATGAAATACAGGCGCTGCAAATAGCATCCATCCACAACCTTGCGTTTTACCTTCGCCTCATGCGCGAAGCCCGCCGGCACATCTCCATAGGGGACTTTTCGGTGTGGAAATCGCAAATGGTAAGGCAGCTCGACAACCGACTTTAATTTTTAAGTTTGCGCCATGAGCTTTAAATTGAAACGGATAGATTTTTACATCATAAAGCAGTTTTTGGGGACTTACGTCTTTGCAATCCTGCTAATCATTTCTATTTCGGTGATTTTCGACATAAACGAAAAGATTGACAAGTTCTTGAAGCCGGATGTCCCGCTCGAAGCCATAGTGTTTGATTATTACAAGAATTTCATCCCGTGGTTTGCCAGCATGCTAAGTCCGCTCTTTACTTTCATAGCGGTCATATTCTTTACATCCAAGCTCGCCGACAATTCGGAAATCATTGCTATGCTGGCAAGCGGCATGAGTTTCCGCCGGCTGATGTTGCCCTACGCCATATCTGCCGCCATCATTGCAGCCGTGACGTTTGTCCTTAATGCCTTCATCATCCCACCGGCAAACAGAGTTCGCATCGATTTCCAAAATCAATACATAAAAAACAAGGCGGTGGACTATGCCAGGAATGTCCAGCTCGAAGTAGAGCCCGGCATCATTGCTTATTTTGACCGGTACGATAATCGCTCGAATATGGGTTACCGTTTTTCGCTCGACCACTTCGACGATAAGAAACTCGTTTCCCGCCTCACGGCTAAGTCGATAAAGTATGATTCGCTTTACCATTGGACTTTGATGGACTATATGATACGCGACTTTCAGGGTATGCACGAAGTAATTACTGAAGGAAACCGGAAAGACACGACCCTCACCATAGTCCCCTCGGATTTCCTCATATCCGTGAACGACTGCGAAAAAATGACGACCCCGCAGCTGCACGAATACATCAGCCGGCAAAAAAAGAGGGGAATTGGCAATATCCAGACGTTCGAAATAGAATATCATAAACGTTATGCCACGATTATGGCGGCATTCATACTGACTTCCATAGGTGCATCGCTTTCCTCACGTAAGATTAAGGGCGGCATGGGGTTGAACATCGGCATCGGGTTGGCGTTGAGCTTTTCTTACATATTGTTCATGACAGTCACGGCAACTTTTGCTATCAGCGGTAATGTCAGCCCTCTGGTAGCCGCATGGATTCCCAACATGATTTATACCCTCATCGCCATTTATTTGTACAGGAAAGCTCCGAGATGACACGGTGAAGGGAAAGATTTCATTCCGGGTTGTTGATGTTTCTTCCTGATATTTGTACTTTTGTGCTGTTTAAATATGAATTGTGAAGTAATGAAGAGAAATCTCACTTGCATTATGGCGATAATCCTCGCCACCTCCTTTTTCTCCTGTTCTGACGATAGTGAAACGGTATTACAAGCCCCAAGGACTGTGTTGGTTTATATGGCAGGCGAAAACAGCCTGAGTTCATATACGGAAACCAATCTTCAGCTGATAGAGGAGGGTTGCACCGAAGCCAACTTGAACGGAGGCAATATGCTGGTTTATGTCGATAACAATAGCGATGCGCCATGCCTCTACCAGGTCGTTCCCGGAGCAGATGGTCAAGGACAGCGTACTATTGTCAAGCAGTATGAAGAATGCAATTCTGCATCTCCTGAAATTATGCGGAGCGTCATACAAGAAGTGTCTGAACAATTTCCAGCCAATGGAATGGGTCTTGTCCTTTGGAGTCATGGCACAGCCTGGCTTCCCTCAAACCTCAGCTCGTATTTGCGTGCTTTCGGTCAGGATGGCGATGATTATATGGAAATCAATGACCTTGCAGATGCTCTCTCGGAATTCCATTTCGACTTTCTCGCCTTCGATGCTTGTTATATGGGAAGCGTTGAAGCGGCTTACGCACTTCGGAACTGTGCAGATTACCTGATAGCCTCGCCCACGGAGGTGCTAGGAACCGGATTACCTTACAACATGATTATACAACCGATGTTTTCTTCCACAGCAGATGTCACGGGCATTGCGCAGGCATTCTATGATTACTATGATGGGAAATCGGGTGTTTGGCGCTCGGCATCGGTTTCTGTCGTACGTAACAGCTCGCTCGATAACTTGGCATCCGTTTGCAACGGGATATTTTCCAATATTACGACAGAAGAACTGTGGAACGTGCAGCTCGATGATGTCCAAGTGCTGGATTATCTTTCTGGCAATTACCACTTCCTGTATGACATGGACGACTATCTGGAACATCTGACAACAGACAACCCCCAGCTTTATACTGATTTTTGCGATGCGTTTGACCAATGCATCGTATATGAAGCCTGCACCCCGAACAATTACTTCAACCGGGCGGGTTCGGTAGCCATTGAAAAATTTTCGGGGCTGTCGGTTTATGCTCCTCAGGAAAGTTTGGAAAGCATGAACGAATGGTACGAGCAATTGGATTGGTGGAAAGATGTTTATGGGGCATGGAACGATTAATCCGGAAGCAGCAGAGGATTCCCGCACCATGTAAACTGTCTTTAGGGCGAATATTCCCGGAGATTTTTTCTGGCATTATTAAGCAATGGAAATTGGAAAACAAAATCATTAGGCATACCTTTGCCTCCGTATAACAATTTAAATAACAAATCTATGAAGAACTTCTTGTTATGTAGCGCATTATTGGTATCGCTCCTTTCGTTTTCATCCTTTGTTCCTTCCGGAGAAGAACCTGAAAAGGAAAAAGTGGAATGCTGTTGCGGGAACTGCGACTGCCGCGATTGCCAATGTAATGGAGATTGCAGCCAGTGCCG
>CAYZTO010000117.1:3989-7349 GCA_964481365.1 uncultured Parabacteroides sp.
TTGCAGCCAGTGCCGGAGTGCCGACAATTCCGGCGCGAATAGCGATGACAGCTGCTGCTGTTCAGGAGGAAGTTGCTGCAGACGCTGAAACCAGTTGAAGGAAAAGAGTTATGGGTGCGGATAGTGTTGATAGCATTATCCACGCTCATGACTTTTTTTATTGTCCTTACCACACATCCGGAAATCTTGGGGAATATCTATTCGAGATACATTGCGGTTATAAAACTTGCCCGGTAGACGGGCAAAGCCTCCTGTTGCGCCCCGTTTCCGGAGATTTATCCCTAACTTTGCCCCGGTTTAATACATTAGAAATCTTGGTATGAATATTTTACTCGATGTACACACGCACACGATAGCAAGCGGGCACGCCTTCAGCACTTTGAAAGAGATGGTGGACGGCGCTGTAGAGAAAGGACTGCATATATTGGGGATTACGGAGCACGCGCCAAGTCTCCCGGGCACATGCGCACCCATCTACTTCAGGAATCTGCATGTCGTGCCCCGTCGAATAAAGGGGATAGAACTCTTGTTAGGTGCCGAACTCAATATTTTGGACTACAAAGGCTCGGTAGATATGGACGAGACCATGCTGAAGATGCTCGACATCCGCATTGCAGGCATCCATTCGCTATGTTACACTCCGGGGACGGTAGAAGAAAACACCGATGCGGTAATCGGGGCGATGCGGAATCCCTACGTTAATATCATAAGCCATCCGGGGGACGGCACGGCTCTCTTGGAATTCGAACCGGTAGTTTTGGCATCCAAAGAATACGGGACACTCATCGAAATAAACAACAGTTCGCTTAATCCTGCCCGGCACAAGGTGTCGGCACGCGAGAACAACCTTGAAATCCTCCGGCTGTGCAAATTATATGGCGTGCCCGTAATCTTAGGGAGCGATGCACACATATTCTACGATATTGCCAACTACTGCTGGATATATGAACTGCTCCAGCAGACCGAGTTTCCGGATGATTTAATCCTGAATGACAAGCCGGAGCAGTTCAAACGCTTTATTCGCAATTCTCTTTAAGCAACCTTGCGGCTACGGTGTCGCCCAAATCCACCGCCCGTTGGAAAGCATTGCAAGCCTCAATCTTGTTGCCCTCCTGTACAAGGCACAAGCCAAGCAGACGGTAGCACGAGGCGAACTCAGGTTCCATCCCAAGGGCTTTTTCGATACTCTGCACCGCCTGTGCATATTCCTTTTGCCGAATAAGCACCGCCGCTTCCTCTGCATGGTAGTTGGGATTGTCGGGATTGAGGCGTATGGCTTCCCGAATGTCGGCAAGCGCGCCTTCGAGGTTCCCCTGGCGGAATTTAGCCTGTTCCCGATAGTAGTAGAAGCTGTCGTTCACCTGCCCGTGAAGTAACTGGTAGTACAGGTCGTAGTCCGCCACCGCCTCATCATATTGCATAAGCTTCAGCCGCCAGTCTATACGCTCAAGTATATACGGCGCAGCCTCAGGACCGACGGGGCTGCCGCTCGCTACTACCGCACTGTCGAGCAGCGAGATGATTTCCCCGATATTTACATTCGGCATTTCCTCTCGGAGCTTCGCCGCCATGTACCAAGTAGACGGCGTGGCAATCGAACTCCTGTTCACGACCATATATTCATCAAAAGCATCGGCAGCCTTGCCCTGGCTGAGGTAAATATCAGCCTTCAGTTGGTGGTACAAAGGCTCGTCGGAGATATTCAGAGCCTGCTGGAGGACTTCAAGGGCGTGGGAGACGTTCCAAGTAGGGTCGTTGAGCGTAGTATCGGAGATGGCGACGCCATACAGAAGTTTCGCCTCGTTGAAGAGTCCGTCGCCCTTGTTCGGGATACGTTCCTGATATGCCCGGATGTCGTTCCGTGCTTTCAGCAGGCATTCGCCGGGAGTACCGAGGATGTCGCGGGAATAAGCATAAAGCGTGGCACGTGTAAGGTAGCCGTCGGGGTAGTCCGGGAAAGTGCTGATGAAGTAATCCACGGTCTCGAGGAACTCCGGGGCATCTTGCTTGCTTTGCAGGATGATGAGCATTATCTGCGCGTCGTCTATCGAGGAGGGCCAAGCCTTCCTTATACCCAGAGATGAATACGTCGTGTTCAGTGCATCCATCGGGATGAGCTTCAGACTATTCGCATAGGCAGCCGAGACAGCGTAGGAATGCTCGTTTTTACCTGAAGCATCGGCTTGAGCCAAACCGAAAACCTTCCCTTCAGCCGTCAGCACGGGCGAATCGACCCACGCGGAATCCAGAGGGATTGAAAGCTGGTAATACCCGTAGTCGCCCTTCAGCTTTGTTACTTCCATGACAGTGCCTTGACCGTACCGTGCTTCCTTTGCAGTAGAGAAAGGCAGGAGGTATGCCTCGCCGCCCTCCGCCGGACCTTGCAATGCCATGTCGAGGAAGTTCACCTTCTTCGGGACTGCCGCCCTGACCTTTATGACGTCGTACATCTCGTCCGCCCCTATCACCGATTCTATTTGGTAGGTATTCCCCGACATATCGCGGGCTTCCGCACGGTCTGCCCCGCTGAAAACGGTGTACGATGCAAGTATCTCGCCCGTAGCCGAGACGAAGAAGCCCGTCCCTGTACGCAACCTCACGTTGTCTTTGTTGTACGTCGTTATTTCCACTAATGCCCGGCGTTGTTTTTCCAACCACTTGGGCATTTTTTCCTGCGCCGCGAATGCCCTGCACACCGCCAGAGCCAGCAGCAATAGAATAAACCTCTTCATTTTCGCCTATTTTGTATGTAATATAAACGTCGTAGCCCCTATCGTGACCACCGCGCCGTCTTCTACTGTCGCCCGTTCCTTGTCTCCGAGCAACTCGTTGCGCAGGAATGTCCCCGTGACGCTCGGGTAGTCGCGCAGGGTGTAAACCAATGCCCCGTCTTTCCCTTTCTTTACGTTGATGACGCAATGTTTGCGCCCCATGCTCGGGTCGCTGGTCTGGATGGGCACATCAACGCCGTCGGTATCCTTGTTCCGCCTGCCGATGACGTTGTCACCCATCGACAGAGGCAGCTCGTGCTTGTAGGCGAAGGCATTTTCTATCACCGAGATGTACCCGCAAGGGAAATCCTCGCCCGGAGCACCTGCCGCCTGCCCTTGTTGAGCCTGGCGGTGGTTTTTCCCAAGTTTCACTTTGAATTGAGACCCGCACTGCGGGCACACGAAAGCCAGCACTTGCCCTTCGGGATACTTCTTCTCGTCGAATGCTATCATCCGGTCGCATTTCGGGCAAAAAACTCTTTTCATTACAGTTATCCTATGTTATTGGTTCTACCTCTTTTTACTTATGGCTACAAAGATACGATTTTGGCAGCTCTGTGGAAGCATCCGCGCACCTTTCATGAATCTC
>CAYZTO010000118.1:0-7177 GCA_964481365.1 uncultured Parabacteroides sp.
ATAGCCTCCACACAAGTGTTTATATGGCTTGCTGCAAATAATCCACCACAAATATTTTGCGAATAAAAAAAATCTCTACCTTTGCACCGCAAAAACAAACACTTACATACATATTAACAAATAAAACAGCGTTTATGAATAATTACGAAACCGTTTTCATTTTGACTCCCGTTTTGTCTGATGCTCAGATGAAGGAAGCGGTAGAGAAATTCACGAATCTGCTTAAAGAGCAAGGTGCAGAAATCGTGAATTTGGAAAATTGGGGCTTGCGGAAGCTGGCTTATCCTATTGAAAAGAAATCTACGGGTTTCTATAACTTAATCGAATTCAAGGCTGCACCGTCGGTCATTACAACTCTGGAAATTAATTTCCGCCGCGATGAGCGTGTCATCCGTTTCTTGACTTTCCGTCAGGACAAATATGCAGCTGAATATGCAGAAAAGAGAAGAAATTTGAAAGCATCCAAAGAAACAGTTAAGGAGAAATAATCATGGCTATCACACAATCAGAAATCAGATATTTGACCCCGCCTTCAGTAGACGTAAAGAAAAAGAAGTATTGCCGTTTCAAAAAGAACGGTATCAAGTATATCGACTACAAAGACCCTGAATTCTTAAAGAAATTCCTGAACGAGCAAGGGAAAATCCTTCCCCGCCGCATTACCGGTACTTCTTTGAAGTTTCAGCGTCGCGTGGCAAAAGCTGTTAAGCGTGCCCGCCACTTGGCTTTGCTTCCTTACGTAACAGATTTGATGAAATAATTAATTAAGAGGAGACAGAATATGCAAGTTATTTTGAAAGAAGATGTAGCTAATTTAGGCTACAAAGACGATATCGTAACAGTGAAAGACGGTTACGGACGTAACTTTCTAATCCCCACAGGCAAAGCAGTCATTGCATCTGAATCGGCTCGGAAAATGCTGGCAGAAAACCAGAAACAGCGCGCCCACAAATTGGCTAAGATTAAAGCTGATGCTGAAGAGTTGGCTGCTAAGTTGAAAGACGTAACACTTACCATTGGAGCTAAAACAAGTTCATCAGGAACAATATTCGGCTCTGTAAATAACATACAAATTGCAGAGGAATTGGCAAAGAAAGGGTTTGAAATCGATCGCAAACTTATTTATATCAAAGACTCTGTTAAGGAAGTTGGTAATTACACTGCAATATTGAAACTCCACAAGGAAGTTTCGGTTGAAATTCCGTTTGAAGTTATTTCCGAATAGTTTACATCATTCTTTTCCAGAATGTCATACGTTTGGGAGGGCAATCTTGTTGGATTGTCCTCTTTTTTTATGCACTCCAACTACTTTTTTCCTCTCTTTTCGTACCTTTGAGACATGAATATAAATCATACTACTTATGAATACTATGTTTTTAAGGGCTATTAGTCCGGCTGCATTTTTATCAATCTGTTTGTTCTCTGCTTGCAGCCCGTCTGCAGAAAAACATCGCCTTAACATATCCATACAGGGCGATACGCTTGCAATCATTCAAGTACAGAATCCAACCAAATATTTGTTGCTTCCGATAGAAGAATCTACAAAAGAAGGCAAAGTCCGTTTGGATACAGGAAGCGAGGCTGACGTAGATATGGACATCCGCCTTGCCCGCAACAAAGTGGACTATTTTGTTCCATTTGAATTACCCGAGAAAGCATCACAAGCTACTATTCGCATTCAAGGCGTTGCTAAAAACAGTCTGTGCTGGAAAGAATTGAGGCTTTCTGACTCTTTCGACACCACCAATACAGAGAAATTCCGACCTATATATCACCACACCCCTCTTTACGGATGGATGAATGACCCAAACGGACTGATTTATAAAGACGGAGAATACCATCTTTATTACCAATATAACCCTTATGGTTCTATGTGGGGAAATATGCATTGGGGGCATTCCATAAGCCAAGACTTAATCCATTGGGAACCTCAACCTGTTGCTCTTGCACGCGACACGATGGGGCATATTTTCTCCGGCAGTGCCGTACTTGATTCTTTAAACACTGCCGGCTTTGGAAAAAATGCTATTGTTGCTTTTTATACCTCAGCGAGCGACAATAACGGCCAAATACAATGTCTTGCTTATAGTACTGACAATGGCAGGACATTCTCGAAGTATGAAAAGAATCCAATCCTGGTTCCGGAAGATGGCTTAAGGGATTTTCGTGACCCTAAGGTTTTTTGGTATTCTCCGGAAAACAAATGGGTAATGGTTGTTTCCGCTGACAAGGAAATGCGCTTTTATTCTTCTACGAATCTGACGGATTGGACTTTTATGAGCAGCTTTGGAGAAGGTTATGGTGTACAACCCAACCAGTTTGAATGCCCAGACTTTATAGAATTACCTGTGGATGGAAATGCAAATAAAAAGAAATGGGTTCTAATCGTCAATGTAAATCCCGGTTGTTACTTTGGTGGTTCCGGGACGGAATATTTCACAGGTTCTTTCGATGGTACAAAATTCACGTGTGACACCCATCCCGACCGAATCAAATGGATGGACTGGGGTAAAGACCATTACGCCACTGTCTGCTTCTCTAATACCGGTGAACGCACTATTGCTATTCCGTGGATGTCTAATTGGCAATATGCCAATGTTATTCCCACCCGTCAATTCCGTAGTGCCAATGGTTTACCCCGTGAACTGAGCCTCTATACAGAGGGCAATGATGTTTTAATGGCTTCTGCTCCTGTCCGCGAAGTTGAATCACTGCGCAAAGACAAACATTCACTAGGCCAAATTTCTGTTTCAACTTCACATAAGATAGATACGCTTCTTACAGATAATATTGGCGCGTATGAGATTGATCTTTCTATCCGCCCCGAAACAACTTCAATTGCCGGCTTCTATTTAAAAAATAACATGGAAGAGCAAATAGCAATTTATATAGACCAAAAAGAAAAACGCATAGTGATGGACCGCACGAAGAGCGGACTAACCGATTTTGGAGAACACAGTTCTGTGCATGGGAAAGAAACGCATGACCTTCGCAAAAAACTTGCAATCAATTATAAGAACGACTTTGCTCTTGGCACATGGGCTCCATTGCCTAAAGGGACACAGGAATATAATTTGAGAGTTTTTGTAGATAAATGCTCTGTCGAAATATTCCTCAATGGAGGGAAAGTAGCCATGACAAATTTGGTTTTCCCATCAGAACCTTATAATTCCATAGAATTCTTTGCAGAAGGAGGAAACTGCGAAATTTCTCGATGCGATATCTATCGACTTTGAATTACACTTACAAACTTCTAAATGTACACATATATGAATACGAAACAAAAACCTGTAGTTGTCGGCATTGGCGAACTGCTTTGGGATGTACTCCCTAATGGAAAGCGAGCAGGAGGTGCCCCCGTGAATTTCGTTTTCCATGCCACACAACTTGGAGCAGAGGGTTATGCAATCAGTGCCGTAGGAAATGATATTGACGGGACAGAAATCCTTAGGGAATTGGATAAAAATGGTATCCGGCATTGTATCAGTACAGTGGATTACCCTACCGGCAATGTGCTTGTAGAACTAAAAGATGGAATACCAACTTATAACATCGTGGAAGGAGTTGCATGGGATCATATCCCTTTGACTAACGATGCAATAGCTTTGATGAAACGAGCCGATGCTGTATGTTTCGGGACATTGGCACAACGCCATGCAGATTCTCGGCATACACTGATGTCATTGTTAGATTACGCACCTTCTAAAGCACTGCGTTTCTTCGATATTAATATTCGCCAACAGTATTACTCAGAAGAGCTTATACGCGATTTGCTTGCCAAAGCAAACATATTCAAACTTAATGATGAAGAACTTGCCATGTTCTGTCAGATGTTCCAACTTAATGGCGAAGAGGATGATTGCTGCTTCCATATTTTGGAGCAATTCGGATTACAATACTTAATCCTCACCGCCGGAAGCCGTTACAGCAAGATATTTACTCATGGCAAAAAATCCGAACTGCCTACGCCACAAGTCAAGGTAGCTGATACTGTTGGAGCTGGTGATTCTTTCTCCGGTGCTTTCGTATATTCTATTTTAGATGGCAAGACATTGGAAGATGCACACCGTTGCGCTGTAGATACAGCAGCTTTTGTCTGTACTAGGGAAGGAGCATGGCCACGCAAATAATGTAAGGACATAACATAAAATAAAAGGACAAATGGACAGGAAGTTTCTTATGGCAATAGTCCCTATTATGCTTGCATTTTTTGCAATGGGATTTGTTGATTTAGTAGGCATTGCCACAAATTATGTGAAAGCTGATTTCGCACTTTCAGACACGATGGCTAATCTTTTCCCATCAATGGTCTTCTTCTGGTTCTTCGTATTCGCTGTGCCCACAGGAATGTTAATGAATAAGATTGGTCAGAAGAAAACAGTATTGCTAAGTTTAATAGTTACTTCATTGGCGCTGCTTTTACCCTTGACTCACTATTCCTTTGCATCAATGCTGGTGTCATTCTCATTGTTGGGTATAGGGAATACACTAATGCAGGTGTCGCTGAACCCCTTGCTTTCAAACATTGTCAGTGGTGAGCGTCTTGCAAGTTCGCTAACATTCGGGCAGTTTGTAAAAGCAATAGCTTCGTTCCTGGCTCCGATAATAGCCGGATGGACTGCCGTAGCTTTTGGAAACTGGCGCATATTATTCCTCATATTCTTAATCATAGGAGTAGCTGCGTTCATAATACTTGCTATAACCAATGTGCATGAACCGGACAACCATTCGGTACACAGCTCAACGTTTGCCGACTGTTTTGCATTGCTCGCAGACAAGGTCGTGCTGCTCTCCTTCATCGGGATAGTTTGCCATGTGGGTATCGACGTGGGGCTGAACACAACAGCTCCGAAACTATTGATTGAGCGATTGGACATGACATTAGCTGAAGCCGGCATAGCAACCAGCGTGTACTTCCTGTTCCGTACTATTGGTTGCTTCAGTGGAGCTTTCTTCCTCGCGAGATACAAAATGAAGCACGTGTTCTTAGTGAGCATAGTGATGATAGCAGCAGGTATCTGCGGAATGTTGTTCATCCACTCCTTGATGGCACATTATGTGTGCATAGCATTAGTAGGGATGGGAAATTCCAACGTATTTTCCATGATGTTCTCACGGGCATTGCTCCATTTGCCGGAACGTAAGAACGAAGTGTCAGGACTGATGATAATGGGGTTATTTGGAGGTACGATATTCCCCTTGCTGATGGGCATGGCGAGCGATTTCATCCAATCACAGATAGGTGCGGTCGCCGTGATGGGAATTGGAGCCATCTATTTGCTGGCAATGATTCCCGTAGTCCATAGGGAAGGGTAACCAAGGTTTGTTTGACAACTAACCCCGTATTCCGCTGCCGGGATGAACCTGTTTCAGGCCTCCGGAAGACACTGGAATACGGGGTTGGTTATTGTTTGAATCCTGCTGAGATAATCAGCATCTGCCGGGGATTATTGTTTCATGTTATTTTTCAGGAAACGTTCCACCACATCGAAAGTCTGGGGAGTCCAGAACTCCCACGAACCGTGGTCAGCCCCTTCCAACACGTAATAACTATACTCCTTACCTGCGGTATCCAATGTTTTAGCCATCAGCTCCGTCTGACTGAACGGGACAATATGGTCGTGCGTCCCCACAGCCAGAAGAATAGGTGGAATATCACGCGACGCATCCACATAATGCGCTGGACTTGCGGCATCGGCTTCCTCCACATGCTCATCGACATCTACATTACCCAACAACATTCCCTCCGGGGAGTCTTCCTTCCCCGAACTTGCCGAACAAGGGTCTGTATGGATGCTCTTGATGTCTGATATACCATAATAAGAAACACAAGCATTGAAAGACGTCGGATATTCTTTGTACAAATCCGTATCGAACTCCTGGATACCGCCCGTAACGGCTGACATCAAAGCCAGATGACCTCCCGAAGAGTCCCCCCAAACAAAAAGGTTGTCTGTATCGACGCTATATTTCTCCGCTTCTTTCCGCATGAAGCGTATGGCAGTCTTCACATTCTGCAGTTGTATCGGGAAAGGTGCTATACCGGAGTGGACATATTCCACCACAGCCACCACATACCCACGCTCGGCGAACCTCGCGAGAGAAGGGATGTTCCCATATACATCTTGCTTCATCCACGCCGACCCTTGTATGAAAAGGATGCATGGGTACTTCCTGCCCGCATCCCCATCGTCGGGCTTCAGCACCTGCAAGGTGAGGTTCTCGCCGTGGGAATCCATATAAACGACATTGGGGATGTAGCTAACCACCGTTTGCCTTTCCGGGAACGCCATTACACGCGCGCTCTCCATTTCTGAATGGCTCTCATGCCAAGTAGGGTTGTTGAAATAGTCATCCATGTTCGTCTGGGCATAACCGGAGATGGAGACTGACGCTGCCAGAGCTGCCAATTTAATCCATGATTTCATATTATCCTGTATTACTTTTAGGTTAGACTTCTGATAGGGATTCTTTTCACCGGATGAAGTGGGTAGGAGTCCACGGTTCCCGTTCCGGAACAGGTTCACCACCTTTCGAGAGGTTCTTCAACATCCACGCCATGTTCCTGCCTAATGTCCGCATGGTCTGCAAGCCTTCCAAATCCTGCGCGGCTTCTCCCGAAAGCATACCGTGGACACTGTTCCAGTACTGGGATGATACCACGGGCATATTATTGATGGTAAAATATTTATTCAGGCGGTCGAATGCGGCACTCGCCCCTCCCCGACGGCACACAGCTACCGCCGCAGCCGGTTTGTATTCCAGCAGGTCGCCGGCAGAGAAGAACAAACGGTCAAGCAAGGCACACAGGGCACCGTTAGGTCCGGCGTAATATACCGGCGAGCCTACCACGATGCCGTCAGACGTTTCGAGGCTTTTCCTCACTTCGTTATAAAGTTCATCATTGATGACACACTTCCCCGATTCCTTGCAACCGCCGCAGGCAATGCAGCCATGTACCGCTTTTGTGCCAATAGAGATGATTTCAGGTTCAACATTGTTTTCTTGCAAAGCCTTCGCCACTTCCGAGAGGGCGATGTAGGTATTCCCCTTGCGGTGGGGACTTCCGTTAATCAGTAACACTTTCATGGTTATTTCTTCTTTTTATATAAGTATTACAAAGATAACACTTTCCACAATCTCTTGTGCTTCTGGGGAACCTTCCGAAGCCTCCGAT
>CAYZTO010000119.1:0-1971 GCA_964481365.1 uncultured Parabacteroides sp.
AGCAAATGACTCTTAATCATTGGGTCGAGGGTTCGAGCCCCTCCGAGGTCACGAGATTAAATGTACTGTTAAATTTATAAGAACTTCTAAGATGACTTCGTAGCTCAGTTGGTAGAGCAAATGACTCTTAATCATTGGGTCGAGGGTTCGAGCCCCTCCGAGGTCACTGCAGGAAAGGAGGCTTTGTGAAAAGCTTCCTTTTTTGTTGTCCGCCCACACACACAGCTGCCGCCGACATAAAGATACCCGGACATCCCATTGGGCCAGTTAAACCACGTCTCCCACTTCTTTCACAATATTTGTGCACATTTCTGCAGTAGATGTGCAAAAGGTATGCCCGAAACCACTATCTTTGCCGACGATTTTAACACGTACAGACTTAATAATTATTCTGTCCAATAAAAGTTAGCAAAGAAATGAACAAACTTATCGTAACAACCTGCCTTGCCGTCCTGCCTTTGGCGTATGCGGCAGCAGAAGGCTATCAAGTCAATGCGCAAAGCACGAAGCAGGCAGGTATGGCACACGTCGGCGCAGCCATGAAACTCGGAGCCGAAAGCATGCACTTCAATCCCGCAGGATTGGTGTTCATGGACAAAACAGTGGATTTATCCGTCGGGATAACGGGAGTCTTCGCCCATGCCAAATATAGCAATGGGGGATACGAAGCCAAGAACAACGTTTCTCCCAACACGCCGATTTACTCATACGCCGGCTTTAAGATATATGACAATCTTGCGGCAGGAATCGCATTCAACACTCCATACGGGAGCAGCATAGAATGGGACGATAACTGGAAAGGCTCGCACCTCATACAAGAGATTTCGCTAAAAGCGTTCAACATACAACCTACAATCTCTTGGAAGATATGCGACAAACTGAGCATCGGAGCCGGACTGATGATGGAGTTCGGTAACATAAAGCTCAACCGTGCCCTTATCGGTCCGGGTGAAATGACTTACATGGCAAATTACATGCTCCAATCACTAAGCCAAATACTCCCTTCAGAGCAAGTAGGGGCAATCACTCCTATGGTGGAACCTCTGCTCGAAGAAATGTCGCGCTACGACGATGCCGCACCCGCATCCGTGGCACTGCGTGGAGATGCCGGCATCCGCTTCGGGTTCAATGTCGGGGCAATGTATGATATAAACGAGAAGTTCACTATCGGACTCTCCTACCGCTCCAAAGTAACTGCTAAAGTGGACGATGGAAGCATCGACCTGCGTTACGCCAACGAAGAACATTTCACGCAATTGGTAGGACAAATCAACACCCTGCTGGAACAATTCGGACCGGCTCTCGGAATCACCAACGGCATCAGCATACCGGCTTTGAACACAGGCACATTCGCTTCGGAGCTGCCACTGCCGGACAACTGGAACGTCGGAATCACTTATCACCCAACAAAAGACTGGACTGTATCCGGAGAGGTACAATTCGTCGGATGGGGTGCCTACAAGCAACTGGCAATCCACTTCTCACCGTCAAGCCTAAGTTCATACGACATGACTGCCGACAAGCTTTACCAGAATACACGTATCTACCGGCTTGGCGCACAATATGCCGCAACCAACAGGCTCGACGTGCGTTTGGGGGTCTACTTAGATGAGTCGCCGGTGAAAGACGACTACCTGAATCCCGAAACTCCCAGTATGGACAAGCTCGGTATCACGGCAGGTCTGAGCTTCCGCCCGTTGGACAAGCTTTCCGTCGACTTCGCGTTTACCTACCTCACAGGGTTCGGCCGCGACGGTTCTTACACAGATGAATATATGCTGATGAAGACCATTCCGAACGTATCAGAACAATATAGCAAGCGCACATTTACAGGACATTACGATGCACATGCTTTCATGCCCTCGATAGGTGTATCTTACAGCTTCTGAAACCAGATAACACTGAATAAAGAAAACCGGCAACCCACAGGATTTAGAAACCCATCCATCCTGCCCGGTTGCCGGTTCATCC
>CAYZTO010000119.1:2071-7158 GCA_964481365.1 uncultured Parabacteroides sp.
TGAATATCCCCAAGCAATCCTTCCTATCTTCCGCCTGCCGGCAGATGCTCTAACCAATATTTAGCCATAGACTTACGCAGATGCAAGGTCGTTCCCTGACGCTCGTAGATACCGTGGCTACGCATCGGATAACTGAGTTGTGAAAACATTTTACCATACTCAACGAGCTTGTTCACCAGCAATTCACAGTTCTGGTAATGCACATTGTCATCGCCCGTTCCATGAATGAGGAGCAAGTTTCCCTTCAACCCTTCCACGTAAGTGATAGGAGAACCTTTGCGGTATCCGTCCGGATTCTCTTGCGGAGTATTCATATAGCGTTCCTGATAAATCGTATCATAAGTGCGCTGGTCAGCTACAAAGGCTACAGCTATCCCGGTATGGAAAATATCCGGATAACGGAACATGCAATTCAATGTCTGGCTACCGCCACCGCTCCATCCGGTGATACCGATACGCGACTCGTCAATAAAAGGATATTGGCGTGCCAAATCCTGTATCCCGCGAGCTTGGTCTTCGGACGCAAAAGTTCCGACTTCTCCATAAATGCATTTACGCCATTCCCTGCCGCGCGGACAGTTAGCGCCGCGGTTATCTATGCTGATTACTATATAACCCTGATTAGCCAAGTACTGATTCCATAGGTCTCCACCGCCCCATACATCCTGAACGGTTGAACCAGCCGGTTCACCATAAACTTCAATAATCACAGGGTATTTCTTTGCAGGGTCGAAGTCCTTGGGCTTTATCATGCTGGCATCGAGTATAAGTCCGCCACTTTTAGCCTTGACAAACTCTTTAGGCTGCAGACCTAATGCACGGTATTGTTCCTTTGCTGTGGAATTATCCTCTATAACACGTACCGTCTTGTACTTGGGAAACGATACCATGTCTATGACCGGTGGCGTAACTGCGTTGCTATATGTGTGAACAGCCCATCTTCCCGTAGGAGACATATTGTAGCGGTGCTGACCAGATTCGCTCTTAGGACTCAAGCGTGTAACTGCCCCATCCCCAAACAGCTTGGCACTATAGAGATAACGCTGGGTGAAATTATCCGGAGAGGCAATGAAGTAAACTATTCCTTTTTCGACATCCATTCCAACATGTTCAATATAGTCAAAATCACCTTTCGTTATTGGTTCTATCTGTGAACCATCGCGACTTACACGGTAGAGATGCCTCCATCCATCACGCTCACTTTCCCATGTGAAGTATTTATTGTCTTTAAGCCATACAATATTGTCATTCGTATCAAGCCAAGCATCATCTTTATCTGTAAAAATATTTACAGGAGTCGAACTTCCAACAGAAGCAATCCATACATGATTTGTATTCTGTTGCCGATTCAATTGTTGGATAAACAGCTCATTACTTTCCGGAATGAAGTCCATACGTGGAATATAATTGTTACGAGGATCACCGGGAATATCTATCCATGTTGTTTCGCCACCATCTGCAGAAACATAACCAACCTTGACTGCGGAGTTAGTAGTTCCTGCCTTAGGATAAGGGAAATGAAGAACACTCGGATACAAAGAATCCACATTGTTTATAATATCAAACACTCCGGTACCTTCAGTATCGCTCTGCCAATAAGCTATATATTTCCCGTCCGGACTCCAACGAAAACCATCACGACAGGCAAACTCCTCTTCATATACCCAATCGAAAGTACCATTTATTATGGTATCAGAACCGTCTTCTGTTATTTGCAAAACACTTCCCGTTACAAGGTTCTCTACATATATATTGTTCTCAGAAACATATCCTACCCGTGTCCCATCCGGAGAAAACTTAGCAAACATCATGGAAGATTCAGACCTTTCCTTACCTATTTGGCGCAAAGTTCCGGTCTCAAGATCCAACACCCAATAATCGCCACGTGTATCGTAACGCCAAACACGTTTCGTATTGTTGTAGATTAATACTTTACTGTTATCGGAACTCCAAGATATACTGCGGACGGAAATAGGCTTACCACTTGCTTTATCTACCAACATAGAAGAAGGTATTATTACTTCACGAGCGTTGTCTTTCGCCCGATAAGCCACCACATCAGTACCTCCGGTCTCTGTATTAGTTTCCAAACAACTGTAACGCTCGCCGTCTTTCAACCAACTCATTGCGCCGATAGACTTAGTAGTAATTACTTTGCCTGTCACAATATCATCAAGTGATAAATCCTGTGCCAAGACCGTACTACCCATACACTGGACAAATACGGCACAAATAAAAAGATATTTCAATCTCATAGTAAAACTTCTATTATTACAATTCTAAATCAAACAAAACCTCGTGCATTTTAATCATCTTTCCTGTGTCTGCTGAACAATCTTGAAATCTCCCCTATCCATAGCACAAATGAAGAAGAAGCTATTATTACCACCCAATCATTCAATGGCAATGGCGTGACATTAAACATTTCTCCACCGAAACTTACAATCAAAATCTGCCCAACAAGGATGAGCATTGCCACCAATAAAAAACTTTTGCAGTCTTTCATATTGGCAAAAGCCGAACGCCCTTCCATGAAAGCCTTTGCATTGAACATATTCCAAAATTGCAACATAACAAAAAAAGTAAAAAACCAAGAAAGATCATGACTATTCAACCCTGTATTAGCATGAAAGTAAAGCAGCAAGCACATAAGTACCGCAACAAAAGCTATTCCCACACCAAAGATACTATATCTCATTGGGCGGGTTATGATGAAATCCCCGTCTGGTCCACTCTTACGCGGCTTATCTTTCATCACCTTAGGGTTAGGGGGAAGCGAGGCTAACGCTCCTGCGGCAAAAGTATCCATTATTAAATTGACCCAAAGCATTTGAGTAATCGTCAAAGGAGATTCCGTCCCTATTAATGAACCTAACAATACAATAAAGCACGCAGCCACATTAATGGTAAGTTGAAAAAGTAGAAACTTCTGAATATTGCGATACAACGACCGCCCCCACATTACGGCTCTCGTTATGCTGGTGAAAGAATTATCTATAATTGTAATGTCACTCGCTTCTTTCGCTACCGAAGTTCCGTCACCCATAGACAAACCTACTTGCGCAGCCTTCAAAGCAGGAGCATCATTTGTTCCATCCCCTGTCACAGCGACAACAGCCCCTTTCTTTTGCAATAATTGTACGAGGCGTTGTTTATCCGTTGGACGAGCCCGGCACATAATCTTCAAGTCCAGCACGCGGTCTAATGCTTCTTCATCACTAAGTGCTTCAAACTCCGGACCAGCTATAATATTCCTGTCTGTGTTTTCATCTGTCCATATACCTATCTGGCGAGCTATTTCTTTAGCTGTTCCGGGAGTGTCGCCTGTCACTATTTTCACGTCTATCCCTGCACGAAGACAACTTTGCACCGCCTCCGGTACATCCTTACGGACAGGATCTGAAATAGCGACAACACCAATATAAATCAAATCCACATTATCCAAACGCCCATCCTTATACGGTGCATCACTCTTCCCATTTTCCAATATTTGATATGCAAAACCTAAAGTTCGTTTTGCCTGATTCTGATAAACATTCAATTGCCGTTCGATTTCTTCCCGGCATTCTTCAACAGGCTTCAAGCCCTCGGGTGTCGCAACATACTTGCTATTGGAAAGTACTATCTCCGGAGCCCCTTTCACATATAATACTTTCTTCTTAAGCAGCGAAGATTCAACCACCGTAGCCATATATTTACGCTCTGTTGAAAAAGTAAGCTGACTCAATATTGGAGCGGATTCGCGTAAACTTAAATAATCTTCCCCTTGACTATTAAGCCATAAAAGCAGAGCAGCCTCCGTAGGATTTCCCAACGCTTTGAGCTTCCCGCCAGCTTTCTCCAAATAAGCTGTTGAATTTACAGATATACCTTCCTTTATTAGATTGCTTAATTCATCACTGCCCAGTTTTTGCCCTTTCAAATTATAAAAGCGCGTTTCATAAACCTGCATTTGATTTTGTGTCAATGTTCCTGTCTTATCCGTACAAATTACAGTTGTTGCTCCCATAGTTTCGCAAGCGTGCATTTTGCGGACAAGGTTATTTGCCTTTAACATCCGGTTCATGCTTAACGCCAAACTTAGCGTAACACTCATAGGCAAACCTTCCGGTACCGACACCACAATCAATGTAACAGCTACCATGAAATAATTAAGCAAATGTGAAATAAAATCCATCGTATTCATAGGCTGAGCAGACAATATCAACTTTGCTGTAAGTGTGATAAAAGTAATGCCTGCAATCATATAACCGGCCTTGCTGATGACTTTTGCCAATTTCTTCAGCTGTATTTGCAGCGGGGTATCAATATTATTGTCAATTTGCGAACCTTCATACACTTTCCCATAAGCCGTTGCATCACCAACCTTTTCAACTTTCATGACCCCATGACCATCCACGACTGTCGTTCCGCGCATCACTATGTTCGACGGATAAGTAGCCTCTGCATCAAACTCCGCTTCATTAGTGGTTTTCCCAATAACAGGCTCTCCTGTCAGCGTAGATTCATTCATTTGCAAAGAGATGGCTTCAAGCAAAAGCCCGTCTGCCGGGACTTCTTCGCCGGTTTCAAGTACTACGACATCACCAACCACGACATCTTTCCGAGGAACTTCATGTATATGCCCGTCACGGATTACTTTCACCAAAATATCATCATTCACTGTGTTCAACACATCAAATGCCTTGTTTGCCCGAACTTCAAAGATAAAACCCACACAACTTGCCAATAAAATTGCGAAAAGAATACCGACAGGCTCAAGGAAAGCCGTTAAACCTTTAGCTTCGGGTCCCCAACTATGAACCCCGGCAATTATCATAGACAAGACCCACGCTACTAACAATATACGGATAATCGGGTCTTCAAATTTTTCCAAAAACTGCTTCCATAACGGCTTTTTTTTCGGCGGAGTTAAAACATTCGTTCCGTACAACTGCCTACTCTCTTCTACTTGCGTTGAAGTTAAACCCTGCAAATGCTTAGTTTCCATTTTCCTGTTTAATTATTTTTTAATGAAAGCAAATTACGGAAAGTTCCATGAGATAAACAAATCAAGTATTGAAATTTAAACGTCTTTACAGACATAC
>CAYZTO010000120.1:0-7146 GCA_964481365.1 uncultured Parabacteroides sp.
GAAAAGTCCTAAAGGATATTTACGGCAAGTAAAATAAAAGACCGACACCCGGAAATCCGGATGCCGGTCGCTCTGTGTACTAAAGTCATGAAAGATTATTTGTTGTCTCCAGCAGATAATTTCGCTTTCAAAGCAGCAAGTTCCTCGATATCTCCAAGGGTTGTCTTTTCAATCGGGGAATTTACGATGTTGTTATTGTCATCTTTCTTGTTATGGCGAACCCTTCTTTCTGTAGCTGCTTCTTTCTTGGTATGTTTTTGTTCATCTTCAAATACACGGCTATGTGAAAGAATGATGCGCTTGGATTCTTTATTGAATTCGATAACCTTGAACGGCAATTTCTCGTCTACTTGTGCTTGTGTACCATCAGCTTTTACAAGATGCTTGGGTGTTGCGAAACCTTCCACACCATAAGGCAAGGCAACTACGGCACCTTTATCAAGGGTTTCAATAATTGTACCTTCGTGGATGGAACCTACTGTAAAGATTGTTTCGAATACATCCCACGGATTTTCTTCAAGTTGCTTGTGACCTAAGCTTAAGCGGCGGTTCTCTTTGTCAATTTCGAGAACTTGAACTTCAATATCAGCACCGATTTGCGTAAACTCAGACGGATGTTTGATTTTCTTCGTCCACGACAAATCAGAAATATGAATCAAACCATCTACACCTTCTTCAATCTCAACAAACACTCCGAAATTTGTGAAGTTGCGAACTTTTGCCATGTGGCGAGAACCAACAGGGAAACGTTCTTCTATGTTTTCCCAAGGATCCGGTTTCAGTTGTTTTATGCCAAGAGACATTTTGCGTTCATCACGGTCAAGTGTCAGAATAACAGCTTCAACATCGTCTCCTACTTTCATGAAGTCCTGTGCACTGCGCAAGTGTTGTGTCCAAGACATTTCGGAAACGTGGATTAAACCTTCTACGCCCGGAGCGATTTCGATGAATGCACCATAATCTGCCATCACGACAACTTTGCCTTTTACTTTGTCTCCAACTTTCAAGTTCGGGTCGAGAGCATCCCACGGATGTGGTGTCAGCTGTTTCAAACCAAGGGCAATACGTTTTTTCTCATTGTCAAAGTCAAGGATAACCACATTGATTTTCTCGTCTAAGTGTACGATTTCTTCCGGATGTGAAACACGTCCCCACGACAAATCTGTGATGTGAATTAATCCATCTACACCGCCCAAGTCGATGAATACTCCATAAGAAGTAATATTCTTGACGGTACCTTCCAGTACCTGACCTTTTTCCAATTTAGAGATGATTTCTTTTTTCTGCTGTTCCAATTCAGCCTCGATAAGAGCTTTGTGGGAGACGACTACGTTCTTGAATTCCTGATTGATTTTAACAATCTTGAATTCCATCGTTTTGCCAACAAATACATCATAATCGCGAATCGGTTTGACATCGATTTGAGAACCCGGCAGGAATGCTTCGATGCCAAATACATCGACAATCATGCCGCCTTTCGTACGGCATTTGATGTACCCTTTGATAATTTCGTCATTTTCAAGAGCCTGATTGACACGCTCCCAAGAACGAGAAGCGCGGGCTTTCTTGTGTGACAGCACCAACTGTCCTTTTTTGTCCTCCTGATTTTCAATGAAGACTTCTACCGTATCACCTACTTTTAAATCAGGATTGTAGCGGAATTCAGACATCGGCACAACTCCGTCTGATTTGAAGCCGATATTCACTACCACTTCACGTTTGTTCATGGCAGTCACCGTACCCATGACAACTTCCTTGTCTTTGACGGTGTTCAATGTTTCATCATACGTTTTTTCAAGGTCTTCCTTGCTTACGTTTCCGTAAGAATCGCCCCTTTCGAGGGCATCCCAATCGAAATCTTCAATTGGTTGAATGTTCTTCAAGTTTTCCATTCTTTACTTGTTAATAATATAGTTTGCGTTAATAATTAGTAAGTTAGACATTATGTTGCCTTATTTCAAAAACGGTGCAAATATAGTGCTTTTTTGAATAAGCCATTATAAATGCCCGTTTATTTATCGAACTACTTCTTCCTCTTTTACCACGACTGCGGCCTTGGTCCCGCCACGACTTCTCTTGAATGTATTTACGACTTCGCGTCGCACGGTTTTCCAAAAAGGCATTTGCTTCAGTTCCCGTCGGACAGGTATGTCATATAATAAAAACAGGAGGAGAAGGAACAGACATGCATAAGCTACCCATCCGTAAATCTGCTTGATGCTTATTTCCATCATCTGAGATATAAAACTTTCGATATATCCGGCGGAAAGAACAGGCTGCGCAGATAAAGCTACCCGGTCGAGGGATGCCCCATAACGTGCGAGGTTGTCAGCAACATAATACGACAAGCCTTGTGTATAAATCGCGGCTCCCATTACTCCGCCCACTACCATGTGGAGCATATTAAAAATGCTAAGTGCTTGGAAGAAATGCTGGAATGTCATTATTTCTTCCAGACAAACCATGAACGTGGCGCTGAGAATAGCATACGCGAATGTGCGGCAAATCGTCGGGATGTAGAGCTGTGAAATATGTATATCTGTAGAAATGATGAAATAATAGCCTGACAAATAGCAAGCCAAGAATGCCAAACCTACGGCTAACAGCCTCAGGTAACTGTAACGTCTGATGTGCATCCACCAATACGAAAAAAGGCAGCCCCCAAGTACGCCGAGTAAAGCGAATACGTCTAAACGCACGCTGACCATTTCTTCATAATGCATCACTTCTCCAAGAAAAACCTCTTCCAGCACGTGTTCCGTCGCAAGGAAGGCTTCAACCAATGTTATTAAGATAAGCACATGGAAAAGGTGGGGATATTTCCACATCTTAGGTTCGTAATACGGGTGTCGGATGGTTAGCATCCGCCAGAGACAAATGATGAAAGTGAAAACTATGGCTATGGCAAGACGGTGCATGACCGCACTGTTCCACCAATCGTAGAATTCCCCGTAATCGAAAAAGTAAGCAATCTCAAGCAGCAATGTTGCCCAAAGCAATGCCCCTAACCAATCAATCCCGAACAGGGGAAATTTCCTCGCAATACGGAAATGCCGGGTACAAGCGGCGATTATCAGCAAATCTACGAGCATTATGGCGGCAATCAGGAAGTGCATGTAACTCCAATGGTAATAATACATCAGGTAGGTAGAAAAAATAGAGGATAGTTGCATGCTTCCTAATATAATAATATGTAGAAGGGGGAAAAACACCGTGAAATCGCGTTTCGGGGTCATCCACAATTGGATATTCGACATACATTCGAATGTGCCTTGAATCTTGCATATTCCTTCAACAAAACATACCGCCCACAGTAGCGGGAGGAATGTAATGTGCGGAGCGACAAGGTTACATAGCAATACTCCGCTCGCCGCAGCCAAGAGCAAGGTCTTGTTTGTGAACCTGAACTTCATCCTGAACAGCAATGGGAAATAAATTGCCATTCCCGTCAGGTTCGCATAAAGGCACATGAGGAGATCTTCCCTCATCAACGTGGTTTCACCCATCATCTGGTTGAGCGTTCCTAAGTAAAGCCCCCCCGATAATTGGAATGAAACGGCGATAAAGACATAAATCCACGGCTGAATCCGTCGGGGCACAAAGCTACGGAACATCGGCATCGTGAATGGACCGTTCAATACCGGTGCGCCCATATTAATATTTCACTTTGCATTCGACATTGAAGCCTGCACGCAACTGCTTCAGCAATTCAGGGTCATTTCCTTTCAGGCTTATGCGTACCGGGACGCGTTGCTCCACTTTCACGAAGTTGCCCGTGGCATTGTCTTGAGGTATCATGGAAAAAGCAGCCCCTGTCGCATCCGAAATGGACTCGACCATGCCTTTGTATGTCACTCCCGGCACTGCGTCTGCCGTAAGGGACACTTCCGCGCCTTCCTTTATGTTCGGCAACTGGGTTTCGCGATAATTTGCAATCACCCACACGTCTGCGCTATCGACAATGTCCACCATCGTTTGCCCCGGCTGGACTAATTGTCCTTCGTGTATGTCTTTACGGCCGGTTACGCCATCGCAAGTCGCGACGATAACGGTGTATGAGAGGTTCAGGCGTGCTAAATCAACGGCAGCTTGTGCCAACCGGATTGTTGCCTCATTTTGTTCCAGGCGATGAGTCTGTTCATCTTTGGTGAGGGAAGTCGATAGCTTTGCACGCATGAGTTGTTCGTAACGCGCCTTTGTCGCCTCGTAAGTTGTACGCACATTGTCGTATTGCTGGCGTGTTACAGCATCTTCTTCCAACAGCTTGCGGTAGCGGGACAATTCCCGTTCGGCGTTTTCCAATTGCACGCGCACTTCTTCAATACCGGCATCGTTTACACTGAGGTTATTCTGAGTCGTGGCAATTCCGACGCGGGTTGCCTGGTGCCCTGAGAGCGCATTTGTCAAATCAGCTTCCGCTTGTGCCAAGCGCAGTTTGAATTCGGTATCTTCTATCACGAGGAGTGTATCGCCTTTCCGTACCGGCTGGTATTCCTCGAAATAAATTTGCTTTATGAAACCTTGCACGCGGGTATTGATTGGCGTGATATGCTGTTTCACCTGTGCGTTGTCTGTATATTCCACGCCTATATGGATGAAACGGGAGCAGACATAAATTAATCCTCCGGCGAGGAGGCAGATGATGATAGTGTTGTATGTAAGTTTTTGGACTTTTCGAGTAAACATGGCTTATTTATATATTATAATGTATGGGTAATGTATTTCATCTTGTAGTAATTGTATATTACGTTAATGCGGGCATTGACCAAGGCAAGGTCTGCGCTTAACTTCATGTTGCTGGCATCCAACATGTCGGTAAGCAACGCCAATTCGTTCTTGTAGCGGTTACTTGTGATGTCGTAGTTCTCATCGGCAAGCTCCACGCTCTTCTCTTGCGTGCGAAGCTCGGTAAATGAAGTCAGGAAGTTCACGTAACCGGCTTGTACGGCATTTTCGACTTGCTCTTGCGCCAATTCGTGGCTCTCTTGCGCACGTCGGACGTTCAAACGTGCCTGTTTTAGTTTTCGGTTGTTCTTGAAAAGGGAGGAGATATTGTATGATACTCCGATGCCGACATACCAATAGTTGAAATTATTGTCGAGCACGGGGACTTCGATAGTTATCGGACCGTCGAGGTGCTCGGCTGCCACCAGCGAGATTTTGGGAAGGCGTTCTGAACGCTCCAACTTCACGCGCTGCTCACTTTCCGAGATTCCCAAACGTGCCTGTTCCAAATCGATGTTACTTTGCGCCGCCATTTCTTGCCAATATTGCTCGTTGAGCGTTTGGAACTCCTCCTCAAGGAGTTGTTTGTCGGGGACGATTACCGTTCCTTCGGGCAAGTGGAGGGTAGTAACCAAATGGTGGTTCATGATTTTGCATTCGTCCTCCACTTTCGCCAGTTGGAGCAACAACGTTTCCTTCTGCAACTCATAGCGGGTGATGTCGTTCTTCAGCACCGTGCCTTGTTCGCGGCGCGCGTGCATATTGGCAATAACCTGCTCGGTAAGTTCGAGGTTTTTCTGCAATACTTGTATTTGGTTGTTCAGTTTGAACAAATCGAGGTAGTACCCGACCATAAGGAAACGGATTTCCTGCCTGTTTTTCTGCCAGTCGAGTTCAGCCATCTGTTTTCCAATCTCCGCCAGCTCGATACCGCTGGTAATCGCGCCGCCTGCATATATCACCTGCTGCGCTTCGAGCGCGAAATTGTTACCCCAGTGCGGCATGTCGATTTTTGTGGGATTGCTGAAGTCACGGTCCCATAGCTTCCCGTTGCCGAGATAACTACCCGAAATAGATGCGCTGATGTCGGGGAGACGCTGTGATTTCGCGGCTTTTAATGCCTCGTTGGCAGCTTCCGTACCAGTCTTGTACGTTTGTATGCTTATACTGTTCTCGTCTGCCAAGCGGAACAGCTCTTCTATGCCCATTGTTTCGGATTGGGCAAATAAATCCGGACTGCACAGCACTATGCAACACAGTGCCATGAGCCTTTTCTTTTTGCTCATAAATGGAATTATGTATTAAACTTAAATTGAAAAACGGGAAATATCAAGGTGTGTAGCAGGACCGGCTTAAACCAAAGCAGCCACACCCCAATCATGGAAAAAGTGAATTTTGTTTTTGCGTAATTCTTTGCTCCTGGATTTTGCTTTCATGTTACCTGTCACTTGTTTTATCCATTTCCGACCGCAAAAGTAGGTAATTAAAGATTTTCTTGTGACTTTAAGGCGTTTAAATCTTATGATATTTTAACTTCTTGCCAAACACGGGCGTGCCGGATAAAAAAACGCGGGGAGATACCGCTTCAACCGGCATCCCCCCGTGCAAACCCGGCGTGGACTATTGCACAACCGGGAGGTCGTCGGGTTCATCCGTCGTCCCGCTGCCGCTGCTGTGCGAGCCGGACTGTGCCGCCGTCGTTTTGTACTCTTCAATCAATACATTGATGTTGTTTACAAACTGCGCGAGCACATCGTCTTGCGAGTCTGCGGACTGTACAGCCGGCCCGCCGTCTTCGTTGCTTCCACCGTCTGATGAATTCTGGTTATCCACCAATTCCTTCATCTGGATTTGTACGTTTACAGCCGTCACGAGGTTGCGGTAAGCGTCGTCGAGGGCAAGGCGGGCGTTGCGCGTGGCGTTCGTTTCCGTTTGCTGTTTAGATTTCGAGCGTTCTTGCGAAAGCGCGATGTAGGCGTTGTTCGCCTCAATCATAGCATTCAGGTTGTCTTCCTGCCCCAAGTCGGAGATTTCGGACGACAGCTCATCCTGCAGTGCGCGCCCCATGTCTTCCATTTCAGCCGATTCCGCGCGCCTGCCGAGCTTCAGCATGTTGGAATACGAGCTGATTTTGTTCCAAACACGTTGCGCCTTCTTCGTTTTGTCGGCATCCGAGTTGTAGAGGTCGGCCTCCACGTGCATTTTGAAGCAACGGTAGTACCTGTCGCGCAACTCGTCTTGCGCCGCAAGGTCGTCCGTGAGGTTGTTTTTGCGTTGCGTGACGAAAGACTCGTCGAGCGTGGCGCGTGCCGCGCTGAATTCGTTGTAACACTTTGTAATCATCAAAGCTTCGGGCGTTGCCGCCTTGATTGCTTCGTTTACGTCCGTCATGAACTGGACGTAGAGGGCGTTTGTGAACCC
>CAYZTO010000121.1:0-7068 GCA_964481365.1 uncultured Parabacteroides sp.
CGTCGATTATCCCCTTTGGTTTATCCGCGACTTGTTTGTCGTGATGCTTTTCTCCCCACTGCTTCATTTATTAATCCAGCGATTGAAACACTATTTCATAATCATGCTCGGTGTACTATGGTTCTTCGGATACTGGTTTCACATTACGGGATTAAGCTCCGCTGCCTCCTTCTTTTTCTCCGCAGGAGCATATTTCAGTATCAACGGACGGCTTTTCACAAACGATTTCCGCCGCATCTTTCCCCACAGCATCATCATCTACCTTGTCCTCTCTCTTTCCGATTTATGTTTGCGCAGCTACGAATGGGACATATATATACACAAAGCAGGGATAATTGCAGGCATCGTCGCAACCACATCGCTTGTGGAATGGTGCATTCGGCAAGGCAAATTGCACGACACGCCATTCCTTTCTGCAAGCAGTTTCTTTATCTATGCATTCCACGCCCTGCCGCTTGCTTTCGTCTGCAAGCTTTCATTCAAAGTCCTGCAGCCCGACAGCGATATGTTCGTGCTGTTTTTATATTTCTTCTGCACAGTGCTGACTATTTCCTGCGGCCTTTTGCTTTACTGGTTGCTGAAAAAATATTTCCCGCACACTACAGCCATACTCACAGGAGGTAGGTAAGCCAAGAACATAACCCCAATAGGAGAACAAAGGTTACCCTATTCCCTACCTCAGTTTGGTAATCTCATACAACCCTTGTTATTCCTTTTGGAGTAAGACTTTTTTAGGGTTGAACAGTGGGCGGCATTTCAATACCATTTAATGCCCCCACCCTTCCCTATCCAAGTTCCTGTACTGGATGGCTTCTGCCAAATGGCGGGACTCGATATTCTCTGAAGCATCGAGGTCGGCAATTGTGCGGGCGACTTTCAATATACGGTCATAGGCACGTGCGGAAAGATTCAGGCGGGTCATCGCATTCTTCATAAGGGCAAGACCTGCAGCATCCGGAACGGCAAACTGATGCAACAAGCCGGCAGTCATCTGGGCATTGCAATGTACGTGTTCTGTCTCCACATAGCGTTTTTCCTGAATAGCACGAGCACGTACTACCCGCTCACGGACGGTTGCACTCGATTCTCCCGGATGTTGGTCAGATATTTTTTCAAATGGAACCGGGACAATTTCTATTTGTATGTCTATGCGGTCGAGTAATGGTCCGGAAATGCGGTTCATATATTTTTGCACAGCCCCGGCAGAGCATACACAAGGATGCGTTGGATGGTTATAATACCCGCAGGGACAAGGATTCATCGAGGCTACAAGCATAAAACCGGCAGGATAATCCACGGCGAAACGTGCCCGGGATATAGTAATATGTCTGTCTTCCAACGGCTGCCGCAGAACTTCCAACACGTTGCGGTTGAACTCAGGCAACTCGTCGAGGAAGAGTACACCATTATGTGCAAGGCTGATTTCTCCCGGTTGGGGGTACGAACCACCGCCCACCATTGCAACATTGGAAATAGTATGATGAGGAGAGCGGAAAGGGCGACGTGTCATAAGTGAAGTTTCACCATCCAGTTTCCCGGCGACGGAATGTATCTTCGTCGTTTCCAAAGATTCGCGTAAAGTGAACGGCGGAAGTATAGAAGGCAAACGCTGTGCAAGCATGGATTTCCCACTTCCGGGAGGACCTATCATAATCAAATTATGCCCACCAGCAGCAGCAACTTCGAGGGCTCGTTTCACATTCTCTTGCCCACGAACTTCAGAGAAGTCATAATCAAACTGTTGTTGATGATCATAGAATTCTTTACGGGTATCAATAACTGTAGGCTTCAATACATCTTTTCCCGCCATAAAATCTACAACCTCCCGTATGGAATGCGCTCCATAAACCTCCAGATTATTGACTACCGCAGCTTCCCGTGCGTTCTGTACAGGCAGAATCAACCCCTTAAATCCGCACTCCCGTGCTTTTATGGCAATCGGCAATGCGCCTTTTATCGGCTGCAGTGTCCCATCAAGGGAAAGCTCACCCATCAACATAAAATGTTCCAGTCGGGATGAATCCAAATCACCGGCAGCAGCCATGATACCTATCGCCAATGGCAAGTCATACGCAGTGCCTTCTTTCCGGATATCTGCAGGAGCCATATTGACTACAATACGTTGCCGGGGGAATTTAAATCCATTGACTTGTAATGCCGAAATGATGCGCTCATGACTTTCACGTACCGCCACATCCGGCAGACCGACCAACAAGAATTGTATTCCTTTGGTACAGTTTACTTCAATAGTAACAATAATAGCAGAAATGCCCTGCAAAGCAGCAGCAAAGGTTTTAACTAACATAGTAAGGTTTCTTTTATTATAAACAACTTATAGATTCTCTATTTTCTTTCTCAATTCGCTCTCCGAGTCTGTTATCTCTTTAATTTTATGCTCTTTATCTATCAAGAAAAAACGAGGAAGAGAACTAATATTATATAAATCCAATAATTGCGAAGATTGACCTGCCGAATCTACAACAAGATTCCAATGGTCTGTACTTTTCCCGATTAAATTACGTACTTCCTTTGGTTCTGTGTCTAAGCTGAGCATTACAACTTCATAATTATCAGAAAATTCATTAGTAAATGATTCCAATACATCTTTCTTTGTCGAATAAATATCCGCCCACGAATCCATAAATACCAATAGAATATCTTTAGCCTTCAAAGAATCCAAAGACACTATTTCCCCATATATATTCTTAATTGAGAAATCAGGAGCATAAGAACCAATATCAGCTCGTTTGTGGCGATTACTGTATTCTTGCAAATCCTTGTACATAGGATTTTCTGCAAAAAAGGGATTAGTCGCATCTAAAGCCATATCCAAATAACGGATGTGGTCCGGATTCATATAATATAATTGCGCCAATATCAAGGAAACATTCTTGTCCGGGTGTTTCTTGATATAAGCAATTATTGTTTCATCTATTTGCAAGTTTACATTTGCAATGCGTGCCATTATATCAGACCTATCAATGGAAGAAATGCCCGGAGTATCCAAACTTCGCAACAAATCAGTGCGTTCACGCCATATATTTGCACTTCCTTTATACATTTCACACAAAGCTTCGTTTAGTTTTCCCCCTTTGACTTGGAGCAACTCCGGATAGAGAGCATTTCCCGATATATGAACATTTTTTCCTTTCTCCAGAAAAACAATAACCCAACTTCGCTTATCATTCCACAAAAGCGTAACACGTTCGAAATCTCCCGCTTTTTTCTCAATTATAAACTCCCCCGGCTTTTCACAGATAACTGTATCGATATCTTGTCCATTTGAGTTTTCGAAGACAGCATATATCTTTTCGTCTTTCAGATTCTCCATATTCCCCTTAATACGAAAATCAACATCGTCCCCACAAGAAGACAAAACAGCTAAAAAGCTCAATATCTGTAGCAATTTTCTTATCATCGGCTTTTTATTTATACTCTTTGCTTAAAGAGCCATAAAGGTAGGAATATTTCCTGAAAACCAATTTAATATTTACAAATCATTTCCGAGAGAAGCATAAAAAAAGCGCAAGGTTTATTCCTCACGCTCTTTTTTCTATAGTTGCAAAAGTTCTAATTACAATTTTGGACCTGCAGCAACCAAAGCCTTACCCGCATCGTTTCCTGTGAATTTTGCAAAGTTCTTAATGAAACGAGCAGCCAAATCTTCTGCTTTCTTTGTCCAGTCTGCAGAATTTGCATAAGTGTCTCTCGGATCCAAAATATTAGGATCAACTCCCGGCAATTCTGTTGGAACCACAAAATCGAAATACGGGATTACCTTCGTCGGAGCCTTGTCGATAGAACCGTCGAGAATTGCATCAATAATACCACGAGTATCGCGAATAGAGATTCTCTTGCCAGTACCATTCCAACCTGTATTTACCAAGTATGCTTTAGCACCAACCTTTTCCATCTTCTTAACCAACTCTTCTGCATATTTTGTCGGATGCAAGCTCAAAAATGCAGCACCGAAACAAGCAGAGAATGTCGGTGTCGGTTCGGTAATACCGCGTTCTGTACCTGCCAACTTAGCTGTAAATCCAGACAAGAAATAATATTTTGTCTGTTCCGGGTTCAAAATAGATACCGGAGGCAATACTCCAAATGCATCAGCAGACAAGAAGATTACTTGGTGAGCGTGAGGGCCTTTAGAAATCGGTTTAACGATATTCTTAATATGATAAATCGGATAAGAAACACGTGTATTCTCTGTTACGCTCTTGTCTGCGAAATCTATTTTACCGTTGGCATCAACTGTAACATTTTCCAACAAGGCATCACGCTTAATAGCGTTGTAAATATCCGGTTCTGATTCCTTATCCAAGTTGATAACCTTAGCGTAGCAACCACCTTCATAATTGAAGACACCTTCATCATCCCATCCGTGTTCATCATCACCAATCAACAAACGTTTCGGGTCGGTAGACAATGTTGTCTTTCCAGTACCGGACAAACCAAAGAAGATAGCAGTATCTGTACCTTCCATATTCGTGTTTGCAGAACAGTGCATAGACGCAATGCCACGCAACGGGTTCAAATAATTCATTATAGAGAAGATACCTTTCTTCATTTCGCCACCGTACCAAGTATTCAGAATAACTTGTTCGTTTGTCTTCAGATTGAATACTGTTGCGGTTTCAGAATTCAAGCCCAACTCCTTATAGTTATCAACCTTGGCCTTTGCAGCATTGAATGAAACGAAATCAGGTTCCCCATAATTAGCCAATTCTTCTGCAGTCGGACGGATGAACATATTCGTAACGAAATGAGCTTGCCAAGCTACTTCCATTATGAAACGTACTTTCAAACGAGTAGCAGCATTAGCACCACAGAAAGTATCTACCACAAACAAACGTTTGCCGGACAATTCTTTAACAGCTTTTGCTTTCAAATCAGCCCAAGCTTCTTCCGAGCATGGTTTGTTGTCATTCTTATATTCTTCAGAAGTCCACCATACAGTATCCTTGCTGGCTTCATTATATACAAAAAATTTATCTTTAGGAGAACGCCCGGTATAAATACCCGTCATTACATTTACAGCACCAAGTTCTGTTATTTGACCTTTTTCAAAGCCCTCTAAATCAGCTTTAGTTTCTTCCGCATACAGAAAATCATAAGACGGATTGTGTACAATTTCTTTTACATCTTTAATTCCGTACTTGCTTAAATCTAAATTAGCCATCTTGTTTTTGAATTTTAAATGATTGACTTTATTGTTTTTATTACTTTCTGACCGATTAGTTACCAGCTTTAGGCTGTTCTTCAATCTTGTTCTTCCGCGATGCCATCCCCGGCACACTCTTCAGATTAGCTGCTCTGATTATGCCAAGCATCAGCAAAGCCCTCTTTAACGCAACGCAAAAGTAAGTTTTTTTTTCGCAGCTGTTTCATCGTTATGGAAATTTTCAGTAATCCAAGTTCTTTTAAATTTTCAAACAATCGCTGAAGATACAACCGCAGCCGGTACTCAACGCTTCAGTGTTCCTCTACAACACATAGGAGCCGGAGTCGGCTAAGAACAGGAAAGCCGGTACCGAAAACAGTATTTCTATGCTTCAAAACACCTATGTCGATGTACAAAATGGAATTTCAGTACTAAAAAAAGGCTATACAGCTGTACGTAGGTGATTTTAGAAACCATTTTGCGCCAACCGTCCGCCCAAATGCATGCAAAGCCATTAATTGGGTGAAAAAAGCAGGCTATGATTTGCAACGTTTATCCTTCAGCCTTCGTTTCTTTTTATAGAATAATGAAGAATTTTTCCCGTGAAATTCATGCTATCCATATTAAGCATCTTTTGGGCGGTTTCAATGGCAGCGCAATCCATACAAGTGAATAATGAGCGCCAAAGAATCGAAGTGCTGCTTCTGAAAGTGGATTATAGTAGGCATTGATGGACATTGATTGCTGCAGAATTTCTTTTATAATGATATATACAGATTTATGTCCTATTTAAAGTAGATTTTGATATGAAATATTTGTTCTCATTTGTGCTGTGTAACTTCTATCTGATATTGATGGGGCAACAGACAAGTACATCATTTCAGATTAGGGTTGTGGATTCTTCAAGTTTCCCTATTGAATATGCCAATGTCGCTTTGTATAATTCTGCAGATACTTCATTGGTTTATGGAGGTATTACTGATAGTATAGGAATATTTAGATTGTCAGAAATTGAACATGAATCTTATATTCTGAGAGTTTCTTATATTGGATATTCTGATTATGAAACAATCTTTTCACCACAAAATGGATTAAATGATTTTGGAACAATAGTTCTGTCTGATTCGAATTTGTCTTTGTCTGAAATAACTGTTGTAGGACATAAACCTATTGTGTCAATGGAAAACGGAGTGCTTACTACGAGTATAGCTAATTCTCTTTTAAGTACTTTAGGTACTGCAGATGATGTATTGAAACATATTCCGGGATTGGATGTGCGAAATGACAAATACAATGTATTAGGAAAAGGCGAGGCAGTCATTTATGTGGACAACAGAAAAATTCAAGATAATTCTGAATTACTTAGCCTGTCTTCCGAAAATATTTTGAAAGTTGAATTGATTACTAATCCCGGTGCAGAATTTGATGCGGAAGCAAGAAGTGTTTTGAAGATAACGACAAATAAGAAAAAAGAGAACGGATTTTCCATGTCCTTGCGTGAAAATGCTCTTCAAAGCCATAAATTTTCCCATCGTGAAAATCTGGAAATGAATTTCCATTATAATGATCTGAATGTTTTTGCCATTTATGGTTGTTTTCGGGATTCAAAAACAAAGGAATACTATGATTTATCTTATCAGAGTACGGGAGATACGCTTTGGTCGCAGAACAGCAACAGTACTTATAACAAAAAAAAATCAATGGCACGATTTGACAACAGGTTTGCAGTATGATATCAATAAAAATCATGTTGCAGGAGCACAATACCGTTTTGCCAAAAATGATTTTAAAAATACACCTTCTTTTGATAATTATGATTTATATGCAGATGATGTTCTTATGGAAAAAACAAACATTGAAGGACTTAATTTTTCAGACCAGACAATCCATCAACTGAATGCTTT
>CAYZTO010000122.1:0-2061 GCA_964481365.1 uncultured Parabacteroides sp.
AAAGGAACAAACATATTATCGAAAGGCGTTTACTTGAACGTCTTGTCTTCTTCGGTTCAAACTTCGCAACTTTGAAATCTACAAGAAGATGAGGCAACGGTAGATGCCCGTGGGATTTGTATAAATATGCTTTATGCGTCGCCAGGCGCATGAAGCATAGTACAATACAATCAGCGTGGGCTTTCTTCGTTGCTTATCCTTGTAGATGGGCAATGCGAAGGCCTGAACCGAGGGATAAGCAGCAAGTACTGTTCCCACGCTTTTTTTGTTTTAATCTTTCTTGTGGGGAGCGGAGAATCTAAATAAGAGGATATGAATTTTGCGAATATTTGGAATAGTGTTGTCGAATGGTTTCAAGACCGCTCGGAACGGAACCAGCTTGTGCGTAGTTTCAACCAAGCGGCAAAATATGCTTTCATAAATGGTCTCGCACCGACAATGCTGAAAGCAAGCATTTCTAAAGGTAATTCCGCATACAGGCATCAATTTTCAGCATGGATTAATACAGGTTTCCGCATACAAGCTTTATCGGGAAGGGCATTAAGCAAAGAAGAAATGCTTTTCATCGGGCAAGTTGTGCTTAGCGACACGACATTGGTGCGCCGCATGATTGCTTTGGGATGGGACACTCTGGAAATCCACGATGACACCGGAATCTACGGATGCCGCTACAAACTGATTGAACACGCAAAAATGGGAGGAATGTTGGATGCTCACAGTTGATAGTTTGGTTCAAGTTATGGATTCGATAAAACATATAACGACAGAATCAGCCAACAACACTGCGACCGATTCTTACCAATGGGCTTATTGGCTTGGCGGTGCTTTGGCTGTAGGCGCAATTGCTGCGCTTGGCATTTTGCGGTACAACAAATTCAGTAAAGAGGAAAAAGCATTGAAACAAAAGATGAAAACCGGAGAAGTTGATTTTGACGGAGTAATTAACAGTGCTTTTCATTCAAAGAAATTGGCTGACGCACTGAAGCGGAAATGCCATCCGGACTTATTCTCCACTCAACCTGAACTTATAGGGAAAGCAACAGAGATATTTGCTTTGGTGGTGAAGAATCAATATGACTATAAAGCCCTTTTGAAACTTAAAGAGCGGGCGGAAAAAGAATTGTTCGTACATTTTAAAATATGAAGATATGAATCTGTTTAGTATTGTATTATTAGAAGCCCCCACAGGTGGGTATGCCGTTTTATTGCTCCTTATCAATATTTTGCTGTCAATCGGCATAGGACGTTTGGGCAGCAAAAGGAAAATCGGGTTTGGCTGGGCGTTGGTTTTTTCTTTAGTTTTCGGAGTCCTCATTGGGCTTATAATCGTTTTGTGTTCTAAAAAGAAAGATGTTGATTTTGTTGATATAGACTGATAAATATTACTGAGATGAAAATAGCCGGATATATTATTTTGTTTATAGGAATACTGGGATTTGTACTTTCGATAATAATTATTGCAAATAGTGAGGACGGTAGAAGCTTCTTTTCCGGAAGTTTGATGTGGTTGGCAATAGGCGCATATTTGATATCAAGGGCTAAAAAGAAAGAAAAAGAAAAGAAAGAGAAAGACGACTGGATAAAAGGCAACAAGGAATAGCCGCCTCAATACTGTTCTTACTTTTTGAAACACTATTTGGAAACCATGAACGAGCAAGACGTAAATATTATTTGGCAGGACGTCCCCGCGAAAAAGGAATCGGAAGCACAGATGGAAGTCCCGCCATCGATGGACAAAATATACGACTCCCTATATGAGGAGCTTAAAGAAAAATGCAACCCCTCCAGATACCTTGTACCCTACAACAAGGAGAAAGTGGACATTGCCAATTCCCTGTATAAGGAACTGATGGCTGCGGGATTCTATGACAACAATGCACTTTTGGGAATAAGAAGGAAAGCAGTTGAACAACTCTCCATAAAAATCTCAACCAAGAAATTGTATCTTAAGCTGAAAGAACTTTGCAACCCTGCATCATATATGCAACCTTATAACGACGAGGCTGTAAAGCAAGCAAATGAATTTTATGCCCGGATAGAAGAACGCAAAGATTCTATTGA
>CAYZTO010000122.1:2161-6784 GCA_964481365.1 uncultured Parabacteroides sp.
GCAAATCTCCCCCAAACGGCGGGTTTTGCTTGGAAAGTTTTACGCGGATGCGCTCCAAACAGGGGAAATTCTTCTTCAGCGAAGCGAGGATTCTGCCTGCCACGTGCTCGATAAGGTTCGACGGTTGTTCCATTTCTTGCTTCACAAGTTCATAGACCGCCGCATAGTTGATGGTGTCGGCAAGGTTGTCTGTCGAGACGGCTTTCTGCAACGGTGCATCCAACTCCAAATCCACAAAGTAGGTGTTTCCCACCGTTTTTTCCTGCAAAGAAACGCCGTGGTAGGCATAAAACTTCATGCCTGTCAGTTCTATCGTTGTCTTCATGTCTTTCTTATAATATAATATGTATAACCTTCCGGCAAAAGTACGCAAACACAGCCCGGACTCAAAGGCTTCTCCTTTTTTCTGTATTTTTGCGCAAAAGAATAAGCAGATGATACAATTAACGATAGACAAACTGACCAAAAGCTTCGGCGACACGCTTCTTTTTGCAGATGTTTCTTTCGGAATATCGCAGGGGCAGAAAATCGGGCTTATCGCCAAAAACGGAAGCGGGAAGACGACGCTGCTGAACATCATCGCAGGGAAAGAGGACTACGACAGCGGCTCGGTTGTGTTCCGCAACGACCTGCGGGTCGGGTACTTGGAACAATCGCCGTCGTACCCCGGGGGTATGACAGTGCTCCAGGCTTGCTTTTCGTCGGGAAATGAAACCGTGAAACTGATTGCCGAATACGAGCAGGCTATGTCGGCAGGCGACGACAGGCGCTTGGAATCCCTCCTATCCCGCATGGATGCCCTGAAAGCGTGGGATTACGAGCAAAGGGCAAAGCAAATCCTCGGAAAACTGGATATACACGACTTCGGGCAAAGGGTCGAAAGCTTGTCGGGCGGGCAACTGAAACGGGTGGCTTTGGCAAACGTCCTGATTACGGACCCCGAGCTGCTTATACTCGACGAACCGACCAACCACCTCGACCTTGAAATGACCGAGTGGCTCGAAGGTTACCTCGGAAAGGCGAACATAAGCCTTTTGATGGTCACGCACGACCGGTATTTCCTTGACCGCGTCTGCAACGGGATTATCGAAATCGACAACAGGCAGGTTTACCAATACAAGGGGAACTACGATTACTATTTGGAGAAGCGGACGGAACGGATAGAGGCGCGCAATGCCGAGGTGGAACGTGCCAACAACTTGCTGCGCAAGGAACGGGAATGGATGCGCCGCCAGCCACAGGCAAGGGGGACGAAAGCAAAGTATCGCATCGACTCTTTTTACGAATTGGAGAAAAAAGCAAAACAGGCACGGGACTCCGGGACTGTAAACCTGGATGTGAAGGCTTCTTACATTGGCTCGAAAATTTTTGAGGCGCAGCACGTGTCGAAGAAGTTCGACGACATCATCATCACAAACGATTTCAATTATGTTTTTGCCCGCTATGAAAAACTGGGGATTACAGGCAACAACGGAACGGGCAAATCGACGTTCATCAAGATGCTGATGGGCGAGGTAAACCCGGACAGCGGGAAATTCGATGTGGGCGAGACAGTCCGGTTCGGCTACTACAGTCAAGAGGGATTGCAGTTCGACGAGCAGATGAAGGTCATCGACGTGGTGCAGCGCATCGCGGAATACATAGACCTCGGCGACGGGCGGAAGATGTCCGTTTCCCAATTCCTGAACTACTTCCTTTTCACCCCAGACAAGCAGCACAATTATGTATATAAGCTGAGCGGCGGGGAAAAGCGAAGGCTCTATCTCTGCACAGTCCTGATGCGCAATCCCAACTTCCTTGTCCTCGATGAGCCAACCAACGACCTCGACATCGTAACGCTGAATGTCCTTGAGGAATACCTGCTTGGTTTCAAGGGATGCGTCATCGTGGTTTCGCACGACAGGTATTTCATGGACAAAGTAGTGGACCACCTGCTTGTGTTCCGTGGTCAGGGAGATATAAAAGACTTCCCCGGAAACTATTCGCAATACCGCGAATGGAAAGAGCAGCAAGAACAAAACCGGAAAGGGGAATCCGCCAAACAACAGCCCTCCGCAAGCAAACCAAAAAGGCAGGACGAGCCGAAACGCCGCCTGACATTTAAAGAAAAGAAGGAGTTCGAATCTTTGGAAATGGAAATTCCCCGGCTCGAAGCCGAGAAAGCGGAATTGGAAACGGCTATGAGCAGCGGGACACTCTCCCCGGCAGAGTTGCTTTCCTCCTCAGAACGCATAGCGCAGCTAATCTCGGAAATCGACGAAAAGACAATGCGTTGGCTCGAGCTTTCCGAGTTCGCGCAGTAAACTGCCCAAAAACATTGTTTTCAAACAGAGCCGTGCGCTTTGGCTATGTGGAAGAGTATTTCTAATTTGCGCTCACGATGGCTTCAAAAAGCCTTCGAAATAGATTTGTTCAACCTATTAACACCAAAGTCAAATGAAAGTATATCAAACAAATGAAATCAAGAATATCTCAATTTTGGGAAGTTCTGGCTCTGGAAAAACCACTCTCGCCGAAGCTATGCTTTACGAGGGTGGTGTAATAAAACGTCGTGGTTCTGTAGAAAACAGAAATACTGTGTGCGACTATTTCCCGGTAGAAAAAGAGTATGGTTACTCGGTTTTTTCTACCGTTTTCAGTGTTGAATGGCAAGACAGGAAGCTTAATTTCATCGACTGCCCCGGTTCCGACGATTTCATAGGGGGTGCCGTCTCTGCACTGAATGTCACCGACACCGCGTTGATGGTCTTGAATGCCCAATACGGCGTTGAAGTCGGCACGCTAAACCAATTCCGCTATACGGAGCAGTTCCACAAACCTGTAATATTCGTGGTGAACCAGTTGGACCATGACAAAGCAGATTACGACAACGTGGTCGCGCAACTGAAAGACCGCTGGGGCAACAAAATAGTGCAAATCCAATATCCAGTAACGTGCGGTTCGTCTTTCAATGCGGTAATTGATGTATTAAAAATGAAAATGTACCGTTGGAAACCCGAAGGCGGAGTTCCCGACGTATTGGAAATACCCGAAAGTGAAAGCGAAAAAGCATTGGAACTTCACCGCGTGCTGGTAGAAGCCGCAGCTGAACACGATGACATCCTGATGGAAAAATTCTTTGACGAAGGCACGCTGAGCGAAGATGAAATGCGCGCCGGCATACGTGCCGGTTTAGTCACCCGTAATATGTTCCCGGTATTCTGCGTATGTGCCGGAAGGGATATGTGTGTGCGCCGCACCCTGGAATTCTTGGGCAACGTGGTTCCATGTACCGATAAGATGCCGCGTCTGGTTACTACCGAAGGCATTGAAGTAACCCCGGATGCTAACGGGCCTACCAGCTTGTTCTTTTTCAAAACAACAATAGAATCACATATCGGCCAAGTATCTTATTTTAAGGTGTTGTCAGGAAAGGTAAAGACAGGAGACGACCTCATCAATGCCGACAGAGGTTCCAAAGAACGTATCGCCCAACTTTTCTGCGTCGCAGGACAAACCCGCACAGAAGTTACAGAAATGGTAGCCGGCGACATCGGGGCGACAGTCAAGCTGAAAGACGTGCGCAGGGGCAACACACTCAACGAAAAGGGCTGCAACTACCGTTTCAACTTCATAAAATACCCCGAACCTAAATACCGCCGCGCCATCAAGCCCGTAAACGAAGCTGATGCGGAAAAGATGATGGAAATCCTTTACCGTATGCGCGAAGAAGACCCCACATGGGTGGTTGAACAATCAAAAGAATTGAAACAGACAATCGTGTCCGGACAAGGGGAATTCCATCTCCGGACGTTGAAATGGCGTATAGAAAACAACGACAAGTTGCCTGTCGAATTCATGGAGCCGAAAATTCCTTATCGCGAAACTATCACAAAAGCTGCACGTGCAGACTATCGTCATAAAAAGCAATCCGGAGGGGCAGGACAATTTGGCGAAGTTCACCTCATCATTGAACCGTATTATGAAGGTATGCCTGTGCCTGACACGTACCGTTTCGGCGGACAGGAGTATAAGATGAACGTAAGGGACACCCAAATAATAGATTTGGATTGGGGTGGAAAACTGGTTTTCGTGAACTGCATTGTCGGCGGAGCCATCGACGCTCGTTTCCTGCCGGCTATTCTCAAAGGTGTCATGAGCCGCATGGAGCAGGGACCGCTTACCGGTTCGTATGCAAGGGATGTGCGCATCTGCGTGTATGACGGGAAAATGCACCCGGTAGACAGCAACGAAATCTCGTTCATGCTTGCGGGACGCAATGCTTTCAGCGCAGCATTCAAGGAAGCCGGTCCAAAGATTCTCGAGCCTGTGTATGATGTGGAAATTTCTGTTCCTGCTGATTTCTTAGGTGATGTAATGAGCGATTTGCAAGGACGACGCGCCATAATCATGGGCATGAACAGCGAAAAAGGTTTCGAGAAACTGATGGCCAAGGTTCCGCTGAAAGAGATGTCCAGCTATTCGACTTCCCTTAGCTCCATTACCGGAGGACGTGCTTCATTTACAATGAAGTTCGCTTCCTACGAACTAGTTCCTTCCGATGTCCAGGAGAAACTGCTGAAGGCGTATGAAGCTACGCAAAAAGAAGATTGATATTTCTTCTACTTTTTCTTTCTAACATAA
>CAYZTO010000123.1:0-6755 GCA_964481365.1 uncultured Parabacteroides sp.
CAAAAAATCATTTTTCGGGAAATTGTCTGCGAACTCCGCCTTTCCGGAGGGTTTTAGGAGAGGGAAAATCTTATCATTCAAGAAAAAAACGGATTTTATGGTTAAAAGTCGTACCAGTATAATAAAAAACACGTACAGGCAAGCCGCAGGCGCAGCTTCTTATTACCTTTGTTGTTGATAGATTGAATTTTAGCTCTATCTTTGTTGAAAAGTGAATACGGGCAACTAAAGTTGTTGGAACATGAATGTACCGTCAGGTTTTCTGCTACCGCTTGGGATGAAAAGCGTCTTTCACGGCGGGAGGCAGACGGGTCCCGGAAAACAAAGCACCGGAAAAATCTCTATTATTATCAATATTTAAAAACTACAAACCAATGAAAAGCTACAAAAAGATTGTATTGGCACTGTCGGCAATGGCAGTCATTGCAGGCTGCGGCGCGAAAAGCCCGGCGGACGTACAGCAAAGCGGGAGCGACTCTCCCAAGTATCTCGTTCTTTATTATTCCCAGACGGGAACCACGAAAGCGGTGGCTGAAGAATTTCAAAAGAAGCTCGGAGCTGACATAGACAGCATCGCGCTCGAAAATCCGTATTCGGGCACTTACGAACAGACCATAGAACGCGGCAGGCAAGAGCGCGACAGCGGCAACACGCCGGCGTTGCTGCCGTTGAACTCCAATCCCGGCGATTACGATGTCATTTTCCTCGGCTATCCCGTCTGGTTCGGGACTTACGCCATTCCGGTGGCAAGCCTATTGAAAGATTACGACTTTGCAGGTAAAAAGGTAGTGCCGTTCTGTACCTTCGGGAGCGGCGGCTTGGAATCTTCTGCCGAAGATTTGAAAAAGGCGTTGCCGAAGGCAGAAATAGCTGCAGGTTACGGGGTAAGGACTGCACGCAGTGCGGCTGTCGCGAAAGAAGTAAACCGCTTCTTGATTGAAAACGGATACCTTGAGGGCGAGGTGGAACCGTTGCCCGACTACTCCGAACAGCAGCCGGTGACTGAGGAAGAGAAAGCTATCTTCGACGCAGCTTGCAGCGGATACCGCTACCCCTTGGGTACGCCGCTCACAGCAGGCAAACGAAGCACACCCGACGGCACCGATTACATTTATACGGTGGAGAACTCGAACGGCGGAGGGACGGCGACCATATACGTAACGGTAGGGAAGGAAGCCGGGGCTGCACCCGAATTCACCCGCATCGTAAGATAGGGTAGGGCGTTTCCATCCCGCGCGCACCGTTTTGCAGCAGGAATTCGCAGCTTCCAAGCCAAAAAATCATTTTTCGGGTCGGAGTTCGCGAATTCTTTCTCAAAAAATCATTTTTTGGGAAATTGTCTGCAGATTCCTTGGCAAAAAATCATTTTTCAAGATTTTGCTCGCAGATTCTTTTCCCAAAAAACATTTTTCGGGTTGGAGTCTGCGAATTCTTTTCCAAAAAATCATTTTTCAAGAAATTGTCTGCGGATTCCGCCCTCCCGGAGGCTTTTTGAGGAAGGAAACCGCCTGTTTTTCCTCCCCAAACGGCGGCGCAAGAGCGAATTTTGGGCATAAGTCGCGCTTTGGGATTATTTTTGTTTAAAAGAGATAGAGATATGTGATTTGTAAATATTATCTTTGCGACAATTTGAAATCAAGAAGAAAAGTTTGGTCGATGTCTATGAATCCGGGCATGGAAATTGCCCAACAAATGTTTCCACGGCGATGCTCCGCGAGAAACGGGGAAGAACCAAACGGCTTCTCATAATCTGAAGAATATATTATTGGGAATATTTATCCTTTTCTTATGTAAAACGAATCAAGTATGATGGACACTTTTGAGGAAAAAGTGCCTGTGGAAGAAACAGGCAAAATGGAAAATGAAAATGTGATGCCGGAAGAAGCGGCTAACGTAACAGAAATTAATCCGGATGCTGCGCCGGCAGCTCCCGGCAACAAGTTGTCGAAGGAGGAAATCCTCGACCGGTTGCAAGAAGTGCTTGGCGCATCAGGGGAAATGTCGCGCACTGAAGTCGAATCTCTGAAGCAGGCTTATTACAAAGCCCGCAAGGAGGAAGTTGAAGATGCAAGAAAGACATTCCTCGGGAACGGAGGAGAAGAAAAGGATTTCGTAGTACCCGAAGACAGCAACGAAGCCAGGCTGAAAGAGCTGTTGAATATATATAAGGAAAAGCGCTCGCTTTCTTTGGCAGAGGAGCAGCAGCAAAGAGAGGCTAATTACGCGTTGAAGCTCCAGTTGATAGAACAACTCAAGTCGCTCGTTGAAAGCCAGGAGGATTTCGGCAAACTTTACAGTGAATTCAAGGAAATCCAACAGAAATGGCGGGAAGCCAAGCTCGTCCCGCAAGAGCATGCCAACGATTTGTGGAAGAAATACCAGTTTTATTCCGAGAAGTTTTATGACATCATAAAAATAAACAACCAGTACCGCGACTACGATTTCCGCAAGAATTTGGAGTTGAAAACCGCCCTTTGCGAAGCGGTGGAGAAACTTGACAGCGAACCGGATGTTATTTCGGCTTTCCACCAGCTGCAAAAGCTTCACCAGCAATGGCGCGAGATAGGACCTGTGGCGCGCGACTTGCGCGAAGAGTTGTGGCTTAGGTTCAAGACGGCTTCTTCTTTAATCAACAGGCGGCACCAGCATTTCTTCGAAGAGCAACGTGCGAAGGAACAGGAGAACTTGGTTGCCAAAATCGCTGTTTGCGAAGAGCTTGAGAAAGTGGACTGCTCGGAATTGAAGTCTTACAAGGATTGGGACGAGAAGAGCAAAGAAGTTTTCGCCTTGCAGGATAAGTGGAAGAGCATAGGTTTCGCGCCGAAGAAGCAAAATGTGAAGGTTTATGAACGCTACCGCGCGGCTTGTGATGCTTTCTTCGACAAGAAGAATGAATTTTACAAGCAAATGAAGGCGGATATGGAACAGAACTTTGTCAAGAAAAAGGAGCTTTGCGAACAGGCTGAAGCATTGAAAGACAGCACGGACTGGCGCGCGACGGCAGACAAGCTCATCGCTTTGCAAAAGGAATGGAAGAACATTGGCCCGGTTACCCGCAAGCAGAGCGATGCTATTTGGAAACGCTTTAATGCAGCTTGCGATTACTTCTTCGAACGCCGTGGAAAAGAATTGGATTCGACGCGCTCGGGAGAACGCTCGAACCTTGCCGGCAAGAAAGAGATTATCGAAAAGATAAAGGGACTGGACAATTTGCCTGATGACGAGGCGATAGAACAGTTGCACGATTTGGAGGCGCAATGGAATTCGATAGGCCATGTCCCGTACAAGGATAAGGACAAGGTTTACAACGCTTACCGTGCCGCAGTTGGTGAGCAGTATGATCGTTTGGGAATCAGCCAGCACGACCGCAGGATGCAACAGTTCCGCCACGACCTCAACGACATGGCGGGAAATGATTCCGGGAAAAACAAGATTTACAACGAGCGCGAACGTTTGATGCGCACTTATGATCGGATGAAGAGTGAACTCCTGACTTATGAGAACAACATTGGCTTCCTCAGCGTCAAATCGAAAGGTGGCAACAATTTGATTAAAGAATTAGAGCACAAAATCGAGAAATTGAAAGATGACATGGCTCTAATCGTCAAGAAAATTGATGCTATTGATGAAACACTTTAAATATTTGGAGAGGGCGAAATAAACGGACTGTCGGCATAGATGCGCTCTCTCCATTTTTTTAATCCGGGGCATGAAACTGCAGTTTTGCTCGGCTCAAAAAATTATACGCCGCCGATTAACGTGCAGATAATGTCCGCCGACTTGGCGCTTTTGCCCGTCTGGTATGGCGATGAAGGCGATTATGTTTTGGTAGGCAAATCTTCAACTGAACAGAAAAAATTTTACGGCCGCATTTCTTCTGAGTTTGTTTCTTTGCCATCTCCGGTAAGCCGGGAAGAATTGATGAGCGGACAAGTGCTTTTGCCGGAGTGCGTGGCTTCTCCTTGGGGGATGTCGCCGCAAGTCCTTTCCGTTTATCAAAATCTCAGACAGAAAAATCTTGAAGTCCCTCTGTGGAATGAAACTTATAAGGAACTGACCGGCAGGCAAACCTCGGCTCATTGCCTGAGACTTTTGAAAGAAGCTTTGCCTCAATTCCATTTCCCCGACGAACCTGTTTTTTGTAAATCCTGTGCAGAACTTGAAACTTTCTTGGAACGGCGCAAAGGACGAGCTTGGCTGTTGAAATCGCCATATTCTTCGTCCGGACGTGGATTGTTGTGGTTGCCTTCCGGCAATCTTGGTGAAAAAGAATTGGCGTGGGTTAGGAACACCATAGTGAAACAAGGTGCGGTGAGTGTTGAACTCGCATTGGACAAGCAAATAGATTTCGCTTTGGAGTTTTACTCAGATGGAAAAGGTTCCGTTAGATATGAAGGGTTGTCGGTTTTTGGCACGGGAAAAACTGGTGCGTATTCCGGAAATGTTTTAGGAAGTGACAGCTTTCGCGGGCAAATCTTGTTTGGGCAATATCTTCCCGAAGAAGAACTGACGCTTGTCCGTGAATCGCTTTTGAATGTGCTCAAGAATATGTGCGCGTCCGGTTACAGAGGTTGCATCGGTGTGGATATGCTTGTTTATAAAGATGGGAACGGGCTTTTGCGATTGCATCCATGCGTGGAAGTAAATATGCGTTACACTATGGGAATGTTGGCACTCCGTATTTCGCGCCGTTATCTTTCTCCGGATGCGACTGGTTTTTTCCGTGTAGAATATGAAAAGCAGGAAGGTATGGCTGAAGTTTTGCATCGCGAAATGGAAGCGCAGTATCCTGTTTCCATTAAAGGCGGAAGAATCTGTCGCGGTTATTTTCCGCTTTGTCCCGTAACTAAGGATACGCATTACAGGGCATATATTCTTATCGATTGAAATGGCAAGTAAGAAATGATGTGTGTTTGGTCCGCAAATCTCGTTCGGAATGTATTGTTGCCTGAAATGAATATAAATGAGAAATATAGATGCGTCCGGCATCGGAATATTGTTGTTTGAGTATTTGGATGGTTTATAAAAATCCGTATCTTTGCGCCGTTTTTTAGTCACCATCCTAACAGGCGGTGTCCATTAATGTTGCGATTGATATTAAAATAAAATAACAAAGAAAAATCATGATTGTAGTTCCATTAAAAGAAGGCGAAAACATCGAAAAAGCACTGAAGAAATTTAAAAGGAAATTTGAGAAAACAGGAGTCGTAAAAGAATTAAGGAATCGGCAGGCATTTGAAAAGCCTTCTGTAACAAAAAGGAAGGAATTGATGCGTGCAATCTATGTGAAGCATTTGCAGCAGGAAGAAGATTAAAATATCTCCAAAAACTTGCTCAAGAGGATTCTCCTTCCTAAATTTATCGCGTGATAAGAAGAAATAGCATGGAACGCGGTATAGAAAGTCTGGTTGAAGAGTTTCTTGACTATTTGAAGTATGAGCGGAACTATTCTGTAAATACGGTAAATTCGTATCGAATCTCGCTGCAAAACTTCTTAGGGTATGTGAGAAGAGTCATATCAGCAGAAGAAGGTGAAGTTTTTGGTGAGAGACTTTATGATATACGGAATATAGATGCGGATTGTGTTCGTGACTGGATTATATATTTAATGGAAGAAGGCTATAAGTCGAGTTCAGTCCACGAAATGCTCAGTTCTGTAAAGTCATTTTTTAAGTTTCTCCGTAAGAAAGGAATAGTAGATACCAATCCTTTTATGCTGGTAAAAGGACCGAAGGAAGGGAAACCGTTGCCTTATTTCGTGAAAGATGCAGATATGGAAAATCTGCTGGATGAGGAGATGCCCAATAGCTTTGAAAGTGTAAGGAATCGCCTTATTATAGAAATGTTTTACGATACCGGGATGCGTCGGGCAGAATTGATAGGTTTGCGAGATGAAGATATAGATTTTGCACTGATGCAAATTAAAGTTACCGGGAAGCGAAACAAACAGCGGTTGATTCCTTTTGCAGATAGGCTGAAAGATATGATGTATGCATATCTTGAATTTAGGAACAGAGAAATAGGCAGAACTGAGTTTTTTTTTGTTCGCCTTGATGGTAAACAATTATATCCGCAACTTGTTTATATAATAGTAAGGAACCAATTATCGGAAATACCGATGCTTGGAAAACGAAGTCCGCACGTGTTAAGACATTCTTTTGCGACGAGTATGCTAAACAATGGGGCAGAGCTGAATTCAGTGAAAGAGATTCTTGGTCATGATAGTTTGGCTTCAACCAATGTTTATACACATACAACCTTTGAAGAATTAAAAAAAGTTTATCGTGCCCATCCTCGGGTAAAAAAAGAAGGAGGTTTTTATGGAAATTAGAATTCAAACTATCCATTTTGATGCATCAAGTCAATTGGAAGCGTTTATCCAGAAGAAAGTATCCAAGTTGGATCAGTATTTTGATGGCATTTTGACTGCTGAAGTGACATTGAAAGTTGTAAAGCCAGAGACATCGATGAATAAGCAGGCAGGAGTAAAGTTAAAGATTCGTAGCGGAGAATGCTTTGCTGAAAAAATAGATAACACTTTTGAAGGTGCTATAGATGAATGTGTGTCTGCCTTGGAAAAGCAATTGGTTAAATTCAAGGAGAAAATAAGAGCTAAATAAAATCGGTGAATAATTTGTCACATAAAAAATAATGTCTAAATTTGCAGCCGTTTCGATATAAAACGGGACGGCTGTTTTTGTTGCCTCTTTAGCTCAGTTGGCCAGAGCACGTGATTTGTAATCTCGGGGTCGTTG
>CAYZTO010000124.1:0-2265 GCA_964481365.1 uncultured Parabacteroides sp.
GACCCTCTGATTAACAGTCAGATGCTCTAACCGACTGAGCTAAGGAAGAATGTTTGTGCTCTTCTTCTTGGACTTGAACCAAGGACCCTCTGATTAACAGTCAGATGCTCTAACCAACTGAGCTAAAGAAGAATTTGGCTATGCTCTTCCTCTTGGACTTGAACCAAGGACCCTCTGATTAACAGTCAGATGCTCTAACCGACTGAGCTAAGGAAGAATGTTTCTTGTTTGGGATTGTATATGTATGCTTCTTCTAAAAAATTGCGCTGCAAAGGTACGACGAAATTCGATATAAACAACATCATCCATAACTTTTTTCTGGATTTATTCCGTTTGGAGTGTTAGTATTGGCGTATTTCTTACGGGCAGATACTGATTGATTTTCCATTGGACATTGCCGGGGTATCCAGTCATTGTGTATACCTTTGCAGGGATAAAATACACATAAGGGAATGTTTATGAAAAGAATCGGACTATTATCGGATACCCACGGCTATTGGGATGAGAAGTACAAGCTTTATTTCGGAGAATGCGACGAAATTTGGCATGCAGGCGACATCGGTTCTGCTTTGCTCGCCGCCCGTTTAGCATCGATAAAGCCTTTCCGCGCTGTTTACGGGAATATAGACGGGCAGGAATTACGGGCTGAATACCCTCGTGTCGCCCTTTTTGAAGTGGAAGGGATGAAAGTGATTATGACTCATATCGGCGGCTATCCGGGGAGATATAATCCGGCAATACGGAAGGAGCTTTACGAAGCCCGTCCGCGTCTTTTTATCTCCGGGCATTCCCATATCTTAAAAGTGATGTATGATAAACATCTCCAGTGCCTTCACATTAATCCGGGGGCTGCCGGGAAGACAGGTTTCCATAGGGTGCGCACGCTTGTACGTTTCTATGTAGATGGCGGGGAGATAAAGGATTTGGAAGTAATAGAGTTGGGAAGTTGAGATAGTGTGTGTTGAGAGTTTCCGATACGGAGGGGAATTATTCGGTGTGCATTATAGTATTGCGTAGGTAATCGTATTCTTCTGTAAGATATTCGCTGAAGATGCCAGTATGGAAATTTTCGTCGATTTGGCCTGCTGTCCAGAATTTAGCCTTGCATGTGTTCATCTCTTTCATCTGGTCGTCATCCAAAGAGATGGCAAACAGCGACACAAGATGTTTTACTTGTCCGCTTTCATAAGTGTAGCGTACTAAAAAACGAGGTGCATTTGCCATTTGCCCCAAGCCTGACACTACAGATTGTGCAGCATCTTCGATAGTCTGCTTGAATTGTATGTTATTATAAAATGGCGTATCCCACTTGCCTGGTGAAACATACGAATCGGCTGCCCGCTTGCCAAGATAGAGCATCCCTTTATATACAATCATCACCCGCACGATGGGATGATAGAATTTTTTTGCCACCGAACGGCTGACCGAAGCTGCTATACGTCCTATTACCCTCCCGTCGTCACTTAGCACTGGGAACCATGCTTCTTTGTCCAATTTGTCTTGCAGCATCATAAGCCTTATCTGCTCATAAACGATGATGCAGAAGCCAAGTATTACAGGCAAAGTGTGCAGCAAGAACCGCTGAAATATTTCTGATTGTGCAAAGCCGGGCAGTATTCCGCAGAAGACTACCGCGAGAAGGTGTATGGTATATGCGTTCTTTATGATAGGCACCACGTAATAAAACTCACTCAACATATTCCTCTGTTTGATTTTCTGTAACTGTGGAATGCTGGAATCGCGCAGCCGGCGGAATACCTTTTTCTTGTAAAAGCGCACAGCAGACAAGACGCAGACCAGAATCAGTTCTATCAAAAGCGGGGAATAGGTGTACAGTACCGGGCGCAGTCGCAGGCACATGAACAGCGAATAGAGAACCATAGTTGCTGTTGTCAAAAGGAGCATGTACATATACACCCTGCCTTTTTGCAAGAATTTATAGACTACAAGACTCAGGGTGCAAAATGTCATCGCAATGAAAAAGGACAAACGATAAGCAAAAAAATTGTCCAATATCATAAACAGCAGGATTGGCAACAACCCCAGTGATTGATTCTCTATTCCTTTTTTCAGAAGATTCATTGCAAAAACTTGTGTCAGTGCCTTATGTATAGGTAATAACATCTGCAAGTTCCAAAATGTTCACGAGGTGACCCCTCTGATTCAGCTTCGCAGCTTCTGCGAACCAATCCGAACCCCTTTTTTCTTCTGCCGAGACTTCTGTGGTGTTATGGAAGGTATCGGACAGGTGTAAAAAAGTTCTGC
>CAYZTO010000124.1:2365-6691 GCA_964481365.1 uncultured Parabacteroides sp.
GCCGAGACTTCTGTGGTGTTATGGAAGGTATCGGACAGGTGTAAAAAAGTTCTGCCGGAGCCGGTGGAGCCTTTTTATGCCTTCAGCGAAGATTCTGAAATATAAATCTTACAAAAGATAAGGTTGGAATGTAGCGTGGAACGGGCTAAATGTGCCTTTCAGCATGATAGGAAGAGCGGACAAGGGGTGCGCTTTCCACATGGCGGAATCCCTTCTTCAGAGCTATGGCTCGATAAGCCTCGAACTGGTCGGGGTGGATGTATGCAGCTACCGGAATATTCTTGCGCGAGGGGCGGAGGTACTGCCCTATTGTCAGGATGCTGGTTCCTTGAGCCAGCACGTCGTCCATAAGTTCAAAAACCTCTTCTTCCGTTTCTCCCAGACCTACCATTATTCCGGTTTTTGCTGTGATGCCCCTTCCGGCGATGTGCTTTAACACGGCAAGGCTTCTTTCGTATTTGGCTGCGCTTCTTACGGAAGGTGATATGCGCCGGACAGTTTCCATATTGTGCGAGATGATGTCGGGGCAGGCATCGATTACGATGTCGAGAAAATCCTGCCGTCCTCCGAAGTCGGGGACAAGCACTTCCAAGGTTGTAGAGGGATTGTATTCCTTTATTTTACGTATTGTTGCCGCCCAGTGTGATGCCCCGAAGTCAGGGAGGTCGTCCCGGTCCACAGATGTTACCACGGCATGTTTCAGTTGCATAAGGCGGATGCTCTCGGCAACCTGCCGTGGTTCTTCAGGATTCAACGGGAGAGGTTTTCCGGTCATGGTATTGCAGAAGCAGCATGAACGGGTGCAGATTTCGCCCGCAATCATGAATGTGGCAGTTCCCCGGCTCCAACATTCGCCCATATTAGGGCATTTCCCGCTTGTGCAGATAGTGTGGAGGCAATGTGATTCCACAATCCGCTTTGTTTCGGAAAAACGGGCATTGCCTCTGAGACGTATTTTCAACCAGTCAGGCTTCTTTATGTGCCCTTCCATTCGCTTAAAGGTTCTCAAACAAGTAATTCGACATCTTTGTATAGAGATGGTATCGCGTATTGCCTCCGGCGATGCCGTGGTTGCGGTCTTTATAGACGTGCATGTCGAACTGTTTCCCAGCCTGAACCAAAGCTTCGGCATATTCCATCGACTGCATGAAATGCACATTGTCATCAGCAGTCCCGTGGATGAGCAGCAGTTTCCCTTGCAGGTCTTTCACCTTCCTGAGAGGCGACGTTGCGGCATAACCCTCAAAGTTTTCTTGTGGTGTACGCATGTAACGTTCGGTGTAAACTGTATCGTAGTATTTCCAATCCGTCGGAGGAGCCACGGCTATCCCAACTTTGAATGTGCCATTACCTACGCTTAATGCCATCAATGTATTATAACCGCCAAAACTCCAGCCCCATATTGCGATACGGTTTTTGTCGATGTACGGGAAGTTCCCCAGAGCTTTCGCTGCCTCTACTTGGTCTTGCGATTCCTTTTCGCCCATTCTCAGGTATGTGCATTTGCGGAAAGCTTCTCCCCGCGCACCTGTTCCACGTCCGTCCACACATACTACGATTATCCCTTTTTCCGCAAGGTAATATTCCCATCCGAAACTGTAACTGTCCAGTACTTGCTGGGAGTTAGGACCGCTGTATTGCGTCATCATTACAGGATATTTCTTGCTTTCATCGAAGTCCGACGGTTTTACCATCCATGCATTCAGCTCGAATCCGGATGCTGTATTTATTGTGAAGAATTCTTTCTGGCTGAAGCGGTGCGTGGCAAGCGTTGCCTCAAGTTTCGAGTTGTCTTGCAGTGTCCGTAAGACTTTCTGGGTCTTTGTCTCGTTCACTGTGATTTTCATCGGAGTGTTGGCATTGGAATAACGATTAACGAAATAAGCAAAATTGGCACTGAAAGAAGCAGAATTCATGCCTGTTTCAGATGAAAGTTTCGTCTTAGTTCCTTTCGCATCGATTTTATAGACTGAACGGCGCAAAGGGCTTTCTTCCGCAGACTCATAATAGGTGGTTTTGGTTGCTTCGTCGTAACCAATGAGGCGTGTTACGTCCCAGTTGCCGGTAGTAACTTGTTTTTGTAGTACTCCTGTGGCAGAATAAAGGTATATATGCGAGTAACCGTCTTGCTCGCTCACATAAGTGAACCCGTTATTGAAAAAGTGTATTGAATCAAGCCAGTCGGAATCCACATAGCAGTCATTATTTTCTCGGAGGATAAGCCGCGAAACCCCGCTCTTAGGATTCACATAATACATATTGAATATGTTTTGCTGGCGGTTTAGCGTCATTACTGCAAGTTGGCTGGCATTAGTAGTAAAAGTTATCCTTGGAATATAACCATCGCCGTCCATTGGGACATCTAATTTTTTCGTGTCTCGGGTTTGGACGCAGTAAGAATGGACTGAAACTGTCGAGTTCCTCTCTCCTGCCTTAGGATACTTGAATTTGTAATATGTAGGGTACAAATCGTCTCCGTAAATCTGCATTGAATATTCCGGGACATCCGTTTCATCGCTGCGGACGAATGCCAGATATTCGCTGTCCGGAGACCAAGCCATAAGGTTGGTAACTGCAAATTCCTCTTCATAAACCCAATCAGTTATTCCGTTAAGAATTTTGCCGGTTTCCCCGTCTTTCGTTACTTGGACTTCAGTATCATAATCGAATTTGCGAATCCAAATGTTGTTGTCCTTGACGAAAGCACACATGCGCCCGTCCGGGGAGAATGTGGGAATCATTACTTTTTCGCCAGAATCCGTAATCGGCTTCACGTAGTTCCTTCGGACATCGTAATCATATACTTCTGCACGGAAAGAACGCCTGTAAATCGATTCCCGTCCCCTCCAAAGCAATATGTGGTGCCCTGTGGAACTTATTTCATATCCGTCGAAATCCGAAAAGCTGCATTCACGAGCTGTTCCTGCATTGAAAAGCGTATCAACCGCTTCTCCCGTACGGTACGAATACTTTACAATCATTGTCCGCTCATTATTCATTGCTGTATAATGCTCTCCGTCGGGAAGGGAACGCATTTCACCTATTGAAGTTACCTGGCTGAATACCCCGTCCGTAATATCTTTTAATTCTACCGGCTTGTTCCCGTTTTGAGCATAAGCCAAACTTGCGCCAAACAAAGAAACGGCAAGGGCGAGTCTGATTCTCTTTACCATAATATGTTCTATCCTTATTTGTTCTGAAAGCGCAAAAATACAACTTCGGCCTTAGAAGCCAAAGCTTTTTCTTGTAAGTTTGCGGCATGAATGAGAAACGATACAGAGACTTTGCCGACTTCATCCACGGCGTATTTCCCTTTAAGGTACAGAAGATTTCAATCAATGCAGGTTTTACTTGCCCTAACCGCGACGGCACTAAAGGTTTCGGAGGTTGTACGTATTGCAACAACCAGACATTCAGCCCGGGATATTGCCGCCCCGACAAATCTGTCAGCCAACAGCTGGAAGAAGGAATACGCTTCTTTTCCCGAAAATACTCAGGCATGAAATATCTGGCTTATTTCCAGGCTTACACCAACACTTACTGTAATCCGGAAGCTTTGCGGAAAACGTACGAAGAAGCATTGGGACACCCTGATGTGGTAGGCCTCATTATCGGAACACGGCCCGATTGCATGCCGGATGATGTCCTTGACTGCATAGCTGGAATTTCGCACGATAAATTCACCCTTGTAGAATATGGAATAGAAAGCACGCTCGACAAAACGCTGCTCCGTATCAACCGGGGACATTCTTTTGCTTGCTCAGTAGAAGCCGTAAAGCGTACAGCTGCATGCGGAATTTTTGCAGGAGCACACCTGATACTCGGTTTGCCCGGAGAAACCCGCGAAGATATGTTGCACCATGCCGATGTTGTATCTTCACTTCCGCTCGCTACGTTGAAACTTCACCAGTTGCAACTTATACGCGGGACGCGCATGGCACACGAGTTTGAAGGCAATCCTTCGGACTTCCACCTTTATACTGCCGATGAATACATAGACCTTGTAATCGACTTTGCGGAACGCCTTAATCCGGAAATAGCCTTGGAACGTTTTGTGTCACAATCCCCGAAAGAACTTCTCATTGCCCCGGATTGGGGATTGAAGAATTACGAGTTCACGGCGAAGGTCAATAAACGGTTGGAAGAGCGGGACACATGGCAAGGGAGGCTCTGCCGCATTTTGCCTAAAACTAAAGGGTTTCAGGGCTAATGCTAAGAAATGGTACTTGATGTTCATGCTGCAATATTCTTATTGTTTTTCTTTTAAGCAGGTCTCCGAGGGTTGAAATACCCACTTTAAAGTTTTGAAGTAGGTGTCCGAAGGTT
>CAYZTO010000125.1:0-6691 GCA_964481365.1 uncultured Parabacteroides sp.
CCTGTTACTGTAAAAAGAACCGGAGGCTTGCTCCAAGTTTTTGAAGTAGGTGTCCAAAGGTTTTGCGTCTTACTTTTAGATTTTGGAGTAGGTGTCCAAAGGTTTTGCGTCTTACTTTTAGATTTTGGAGTAGGTGTCCAAAGGTTTTGCGTCTTACTTTTAGATTTTGGAGTAGGTGTCCGAAGGTTTGGCATCTTACTTTTAGATTTTGAAGTAGGTGTCCAAAGGTTTGGTGTCTTACTTTTAGATTTTGGAGTAGGTGTCCGAAGGTTTGGCTACCTACTTTGAAGTTTTGGAGTAGGTGTCTAAAGGTTTGGCGTCTTACTTTGAAAGTTTGAAGTAGGTGTCCGAAGGTTTGGCTACCTACTTTGAAGTTTCCGGGTTGGTGTCAAAAATCTTTGCATACGACTTTACTTTGAACCGGTTCTTGCAAAAGAAGTACCAGAAGCTCTTGATGTGGATGTAGGTCTTTTTGTTCAGGTTCATGCTGCTCCGCTGGTGTGCGTGTGTTACAACGGACATCGGGACATAAACTACCGGACGGTTACGTTGCCAGCAACGGTAGCAAATATCCATGTCTTCAACATAAAGGAAGAAACCCTCGTCGAAGCCGCCGAGTTCTTCATATAGTTGTCTGGAAATCAAAAAACAGGCACCCATGCACCAATCTATCAGCATGGGTCGGTCGTGCGGAAGGTCTTTCATAAGGTAAGACACTACTTTTCTGTTGTTGGCGAGGTCGTTTCCCTTTGTCAGAATCCGGCTTATCAAGGTTTGCAAGGAGGGGAAATGGCGGACGGAGTACTGCAACGAGCCGTCGATGTTCTGCAAGCGGGGTGCGATGATGCCTGCCTCAGGATGGGACACGGCATATTCCAAAAGTTTGTCTATTGCGCCGTGCGACAAGATTGTGTCCGGGTTCAGGATGAGTATGTATTTCCCTTTTGCCTCGCGCGCCCCGATGTTGTTGTTGCGGGCGAAACCGTAGGGATGCTTGTTGCGAATCAGTTTTATATCCGGGTAATTTTGTGCAATGAACTCCGCGCTTCCGTCGTTCGAGCAATTGTCTACGATTATCATCTCGAAACTTGCAGAAGGCTTGTTATTGTAGAGGGAACGCAGCATTTCCTTTACAAGTGCGAGGTGGTTCATTGTAACAGTTATTATAGAGATTTCAACCATCGGAATTATTGTTTTAAACGTTTTGAAAATAAACCGGTGTATGCTTTTTGGTAGTCTGAAGACATGCGGCGGGCGGTATAGTAACCGCTGAATGTTTGCCTGATGGCTTCAGAGGCTTTATGGTAGTCGATGGAAAGCAGGCGTTCTATGTGCAGGTACACATCTTGCGCGTCGGAGTTGTTGTAGATGAATGCGGCTTCTTGCGGTATGCGTCGCATGACTTCGCGGTGCGATGGAATGTCCGACAGCAGCATTGGCAAACCCACAGACATGCTTTCGAGCAGTGTATTGGCAAGTCCCTCGACGTCGGAGGCAGATATATAAAAATCCGACGCGATGAGATAATCGTAAACGTTTGTCTTGAATCCCGGAAGTAGTACCCGTTCATCGGCGAACCGTAGTAAGTTTTCTCGCAGTGGACCGTCGCCAAGCATTATTATGCCTATGTCTTTCCTTGGGCAATTGTTGAAAACCTCGGTGAGGAACTCCGGCTTCTTTTCGGCAGAAAAACGGCCTATGAATATGAAGTAGCGGATGTCGTCGCGCAATCCTAAATCCCTGCGGATGCGCTGGCGTTCATTGTCGTCGCGTTGCCAGAGTGGGAGGGAGCACCCGTTGGGTATGCAGGGGATGTCCCAACCTTTGTTTGCCTTGTACAATTCTCCGACGCTTTCTGCGCAACCTATCGGGAGGTCCAGCCGCCGCGTGACGAAGTTGTTCAGGGCTATTACTACCTTCCCCTTGAATTTCCCGTACAGTACTTCTTGTTGTTTTCCGGGGTATATGTGTATGGTGTAAACCTTTTGGTATTTTTTCGGCAGGAAATATAATAAGTAAAGCGAGAGCGGGCAATGGGCGTGCAAGATGTGGGGTTCAATCTCCGAAAGGCAATGTTTTACCTTTTTGTATAAGGCGACGGGGTTTGTCTTTGGGTTCTTGTCCGGTGACAGCCGGAAAATTTGGATTGGCAAGCGTTCGAAATCCTGCAACCTGGAAGTTTTCTTCTCCGGTATGAGGGTTATGATGGAAACTTCGAAAGCCGAAAAATCCATGTACCGGATAATGTTGTACATTACATTTACCGGACCTTCATTGCACAAAGAAGAAACTATGAAACACACCTTTAGCATACCTGTTTTGTTTGTCTTTTTTATTTTTCTGCCGAGTCTTTTTTACCGGATGCAAGTTTTGTATTGAGAATGTATTTTGATTCCGACAACGCCAGTCCTAAAACCATCATTATGAAAAAACCACGGTGGCTGGTGAAAGTTGCATCCGCTATGTTTTCTATCAGGAAGTAACCTATAATAAGGAAAGGGATGACAAAATGTTTTGCGGACATGCTCTTGCGGAAAAGCAAGAACGACTTCCGGAAGATATACAGGAAAAACAGGAAGTACAAGATTACGCCAACGATTCCGAATTGTGCAAGGCACGGGTAGTAAGTGTCGGCAATGTAGCTGTAGTTGTCTTCGCTTATCCCTTTTATGTACTGTATGCCGTATTTCTCATAAATCCCGGAATAATATACCCCCGACGGGTACGATGCAAAGCTGGCAAAGCCTGAGCCGAACGGGAAATAATCCTTGAACACTTCCCATGATGTGGTGTAAAGCATTGCGCGGGCTAAAAAGTCTTGCGGGACGCTGTCCAACGACTGCCCGACCCCGAAATAGAGCACAAGTTTCTTCCAGCTTACCGCAAGCATGGCTGCGATGCATGCGCCAATGGCGAGAATCGTCTTGAGATTGAACCGAAGGTTGCAGACGTACCGGCTGAACACGACTGTAGCTGTTGCAAGTATGAAGAATCCGTAGAATTTTGCCCTTCCGGAAAGCAATCCTGTGGCAAGAATCAGCAGGAAGATGACTTTGTCTTTTTTTGTCCCCTCGCTGCAAAACAGGTAGAGGAGCGAAGATGATGTAACTATTGCGGCAAAGTAGGCGACGTGCCCCACCGTGCGCTTGAATATGTCCATGTCGATTGAAGCTGCCACTCCGATGAGAATCAGGGCTGCCCATACAACGAGAACAACGTCTTTCAAGATTTTCTTTTGCGATTCGTCGAACTGGGGGCGCAGGTAATAGACTGCAAAGAATGCGAGGTAAGGTTTGAACTGGATTATGAAGTCCGACAGTATGGCAACCGCCGAGTTGCTGTGTATATATAATGAATAAACCGCATACAAAATGAATATGCCAAGCACAGTCAGGAATGCTTTGTTCACGTACCAGTCTGAGGATTTGGATATCCCATATATCAGCAACACAAACAAAAGCATCGCGCATATCTCATCGATGCCTTCGAAGCCTATCGTCCCGTATAATACCAGACCGAAAATATATGTGAAAACAAAAAGGTTGTAAAATTGCTTGTTTATAAACTCTTGAACCATGATATTTACCTGATTCGTATGGTGGTTCCGCGTATCAGTGGTGGCAAAGATACTGTTATTTTCCTATCTGAGCAGGTTTTCCACGTTTTTTAGTACCTTTGCGACCTAACCAACTAAAAATGTAAGTGTAAGATGATTTGGATTGTTATTGCGGTGGTCGCAGTCCTCGCTATCTGGGCTGTATCGACATATAACCGCTTGGTAAAACTGAGAAACAACCGTGAGAATGCTTTTGCAGACATTGATGTGCAGCTCAAACAGAGGCACGACCTAATTCCGCAACTTGTCGCTACCGTCAAAGGTTATGCGGCACATGAGAAAGAGACTTTAGACCGCGTCATATCAGCCCGGAACGGGGCTGTGAACGCCCGTTCTATCGACGACAAGATAGTAGCCGAGAATGCATTGTCTTCGGCTCTGTCCGGGCTGAGGGTTACCTTGGAAGCGTATCCCGATTTGAAGGCTAACCAGAATTTCATGCAGCTGCAGGAGGAAATCTCGGACGTGGAGAACAAGCTGGCAGCTTCGCGCCGTTACTTCAATTCGGCGACAAGGGAGTTGAACAACTCTGTTGAATCTTTTCCTGCCAACCTGATAGCGGGAATGTTCGGTTTCAAGAGGGAAATCATGTTTGACTTGGGCGAGCAGCGCCAGACCTTGGAGCAGGCTCCTGAAATCAAGTTCTGATGGAGTACGTCGGAATCTATACGCAGCAGCGGCGGAACAATACCCGTTCTGTACTGCTGCTTTGTCTTTTCCCCTGCCTTGTGGTAGGACTCTTGTACCTCTTTTGCTTCCTGTTCGTATGGTGTATATTGTCTGGTGAAGGGTATGAAGCCTCTGAGCTATCGTATATGTTCCCCTATGCAAACGGTTATTTCATTCATTTGGCGCCATACGTCCTTGGCGGGGTATTGATATGGTTTGTCGTGGCTTATTTCGCCAATGTGCAGATGATTCAATCCGCCACGGGAGCCAAACCTCTGGAGCGCAAAGATAATAAGCGCGTTTATAACCTCGTAGAGAACCTTTGCATCAGCCAAGGGATGAAGATGCCTAAGATTAACATCATATATGACGATTCGCTGAATGCTTTCGCGAGCGGTATTAACGACCGGACATACACCGTCACCCTGTCCAAAGGAATTATAGACAAGTTGGACGATGAAGAGCTTGAAGCAGTCATCGCACATGAACTCACGCATATACGCAACCGCGATGTCCGCCTGCTTATTGTATCCATCGTATTTGTGGGAATCTTCGCAATGATAGCGGAGCTTACCTTCCGTACATTCCTTTATGCTCCGCGCCGTAGGAGCAACAACGACAACGGCCGTGGGGGAGGGATTATAGTGGCAATGCTACTTGCGATGATAGTTGCAGCCATAGGGTATTTCTTTGCCATACTTATGCGTTTCGCGATATCCCGCAAACGGGAGTTCATGGCTGATGCCGGCTCTGCCGAGATGACCCATAATCCCCGTGCCCTCGCCAGCGCATTGAGGAAGATATCCAAAGATCCGGACATCGAAGCAGTAACGCGCGACGATGTTGCGCAGCTGTTCATAGAGCATCCCGGGAAGCAGGTCCTGGGGCTGTCGGGCTTGTTGGGCGGGCTGTTCGCCACGCATCCCCCCATAGAGGAACGCATCCGCATCCTTGAGCAATTCTGACGCAGTCCACGGCAGGCATGGGAGTTAAAATATATGTTAATAAACCGAACACATCCCAAGGGGTGCCTTTGCCAATCGAAAAGAATACCTACCTTTGCGTCCACACTAATACAAAAAGCTTTATATTCAAATTAAAACAACTTGTAATTAACAACAATGGCTACAAAAATCAGATTACAAAGACGCGGGCGCAAGAACTACGCGTACTATCAGATCGTTGTCGCAGACAGCAGGGCTCCACGTGATGGAAAATTTATTGAGAGGGTAGGTTCATACAATCCGAACACTAATCCTGCTACAGTAGATTTGAACTTCGACAGGGCTTTGTATTGGTTGGAAGTAGGTGCTCAGCCTACCGACACGGTACGGAACATCCTTTCACGCGAAGGCGTTTGCCTTATGAAGCATTTGCGTGGCGGGGTAAAGAAAGGAGCATTCGACGAGGCTGCTGCCCAGGCTAAATTCCAGGCGTGGAAAGAGTCGAAGGTTGCTGCCTTGGATGCCATAAAGGCTAAGGCATCAGATGCTGCAAAGGCTAAGGCTGACGCACGGCTGGAAGCTGAGAAGGCCGTGAACAAGGCTAAGGCAGAAGCTGTAGCACAGAAGAAAGCAGAAGTTGCGGCAGCTGCCGCAGCAGCGCAGGCAGAAGCCACTGCAGCTAACACCGAAGAAACTCCGGCAGAAAACGCAGAGTAGTTTGTGCATAAGCCGTACGGCTGGAGAAGGAGGGTACAGCTTATGAACTGTGCCCTCTTTTTTTGCCCGTTATGGATGGCTTCATACACCATACATGGGGTACTTCGAATGGTCATATATGGTGTCTGGAGGTAGTCATATATAGTGGTCATTATCCCACACGAATACTGTTCTAAATACCCCTTGCGTGGGGTACTTGAAGGGGTCATGCGTGGGGTACAATCAACACCCTTATATGGGTATTCCTGTCTCGTCCTAAAATAGCGTTACAAGAAAAGGAGTAATAAAATGGAAAAGACAGAGACTAAGTACGTTAGACGGACATCAAAGGACTACAGCAAGTCCTTTAAGTTATCGGTAGTCCGGGAGTATGAGACCGGTTGTGTGAGCCTGAGCGCGCTCCAGCGCAAATATGGCATACAAGGGAACGGGACGGTGAAGCGGTGGGTCAGAAAATATGCCAACTTTGACGTGGCAAACAAATCGAATCATCCCATGGAAAAGAACAAGGAGCAGAAGCTCCTCGAGCTGGAGCAAAAAGTAAGGATGCTGGAGCGCAAGAATGCGCGCCTTGAAAAGGAACTGGAGAAGAAGGGCTTTAAAGCGGATTACTTCGACATGATGATAGACATCGCGGAGAAAGAATACCGGATAGACATCCGAAAAAACTCCTTACCCGTGCAGTCACCAAATACAAAGAAAAGAAATCCGTAAGTATCAGCGGAATCTGCCGGCTGCTCGGGGT
>CAYZTO010000126.1:0-6653 GCA_964481365.1 uncultured Parabacteroides sp.
TCCGCAACTCGTACAGAACTTATCCTGCCCGAATCCGCTTGCTCCTGTCTGTTGGTACCTTGCTCCGTTGGCATACGCAACCTGCATGGCTATTTCCAGAGCCTTGTCATCCAGTCTGGCTTGTGTGACAAGCCCCCAAATCTGCGTGATCAGCACCGGCCAAAAGAAAAACATAGAGATAATGGTGGGGATAGCCTGTTGACCGAAAATGCCGACACTGGCTTCAAAGGCTACATCGTTCCCTTGTGGCACTAATGTGATGTGGAGTGCCGTACGCATTCCGAGTACGGCTTTGAATACACCGCCTTTGGTGACGGAAATATCGTAAGCTCCGCTATTCAGACTGTCCGATTTTACTTCATAACCTTCGTCCTGAAACTCCCCTTTGATGCGGGAGGCCATAACGGGGATGAGGTCTGATGCCCCGTACAATGTTTTTTTTGTATTAAAGGTTCCCATACTGATTTACTTGTTAATGGTTTGTAACACGTTCAGTTGGTAGACTGCATAGAGTACGCTGGTTTCGGCCAACAGGTTCCTGATTTCTGTCAACTGTGCCCCGGTGTATTTGGCTTCAATCTCTTTGAGCATAGATACGACTTTGTCAGACTGGGCTTTTACTTCTTCATCGGTGACTATTCCGTCTTCCATGATTTTCTTGAATGAATCGTTGTTTGCAACCCATTCATCAATGTTTAGAATTCCTTTCTCGTTGAAAAACATAGTTCTTGTTTTTAAGGATTATAGATGTATGTTCGAAATATACTTGCTTTCTTGTCGAAGTATCATAGCTTACTTTGCCTTTGAAGCATATATTCTGTAATGGGGTAGTATGCTTGCAAAAAATGGTGCTTCTGAGGTTACGGCTGAAGTTTATGTCCACAATGCTTGCAGAAGTGCCATGCCGGTTCTATGCTTTTGCCGCAGTTCGGGCATTTCATGCCTGATGCTTGCTTTTTGAGATTAGACATCAGGTTTTGATATTGAGCGGATTTTCCCCAGTGGAGAATTTCGCGAACGCGGACTGCACTAAATGGGTGGCTTTGGGCGGCAATGGCATAAACCTGCAAGGTCTTATTCCACAAGCCGTTGTTCCGGATGGTGTCATATTGATCCGCTTGGCCGGCCCATTCTTCCATATTTACTTCTGATGTGATTGATTTTGGACCACCGAAAAGCCGGGCCATCACACTTGCCACAATCTCCGGCGAAGTAATGATACTGGCTGCACGGTCACACGACAATTCGCTTTTGCGTTGCCAGTACAGAATGGCATATTTGATCGGAACCGTCAATGCCCCCAGCACACCTAAAGCATCCACACCGCTCAAAATATAATTAGCAATGGTGTGGTAGAGCACATGCCGGCACAGGATGTGTCCGCATTCGTGCGCAATTACGGTATCCAGTTCATCCTCATTCATCATTTCAACAAGGCCGGATGTCATGGTGATGAATATCCTCGTGTCTCCAAATGTGTACGCATTCGGGAAGGGATTCATTTCTAAATAGAACTCAGGCTCGTCAATTCCCAGTTTCTCACAAATAGGCGGCAAGTGATTATAGAGATTGGGCAGTTGCGTGGGAGACAATCGGATGGCCGATGCCATATTCATGCCATACATCAGTTGCTCAAATCCTAATGAAAGAATCTTCCTCACCAATGCCGGAAATCCCGGAATGCTTTCCAGCTGCCGCAGGGCGGCTGCATCTTCGGGATGGATAAATTCTGTAGGCTTAATCATTTTCTATTACATTAAAGATGTTCCTAACGATTGTCCGGTCATATTTTTTTGAACCATCTAAGAGTTCATCATACGGAGCAATGTCTTTGTGTTTAAACAGTTTCTTTTTTGCCTCTTTAAGTTTTGCGGTCAACTCTTCTGTCGTTTCATGGTTGTTTGAAGACAGAATTTCCTTAAATGTCATGCGTTTGGAAAGTGGATAAGGTCTGAAACCCATCAGCAACCGCTCTATATTCCAGCGGTTGTGTTCCGTTCTTGCCATTAGGTCAATATCCTCTTCCGAAAACTCTTTATTTTCATGAACAGATAAGCTTCTTAACTTGAACGGGATGGAATTGGCGGCATACATATTTGACTGTTGAAAAGCATACTGGGTGTTGAACCAACTTTCGACAAGTTCATCGCCTTCAGGCATATCCGTGATAATTCCCTCTTGGCTGTACAGGTACATGATTCTTCTCGCTTGTTTCATTCGTTCATGATATTGCTTGTCAAAGGCATCTGTTTTCATTCCAAAAGGATAAATATGAGAATATTGAGGAGAGTCTTTGACAATCCGCATCATTTGGTCACCTCCCGGTTGGTAAACAAAAAGCGGAATCTGCTTTTCATTGATGATTTCAGGCAGGAAAAGGGCTGCAGAAGCATTCGTTTCCGGCGAATCGCCGCAAAGGGCTATGGTCAACAGTTCGGACTTGTCATTATTTTCTGCACACTTTTCTAAATAATCTCTTACTTCCGGAGCTTCTATACCGCCATCTATGAACTCCCATTCTATATCCAAAAAACCTTTCTTATCGGATGACGGGAGTACATACCGGGCATCAGGATAGGATGCACTGCACTGGGACGGATCTTCCAAGTTGACATACTCCCAATATGACAGCTTCATCAATTCGCTGTAACGGCCTAAGAAGAAGTTCATTTCCTGCTTGATTCCGGCCTGGATAAACGTGATTTTTGTCCGAAGCCCTTTGCTGTAGAAGTTCGGGAAATGGCATACATGTGCCGCAGTAATGGCCATTGCGTAACCCATGGGCGACATTTCTACAATGATGAAATGGACAAACTTGTCGTCATCCGCATGGATTCCGTTCCGGTCTAATGTCGGGTAAGTCTCTCCTTCCCGATAAGATTGACTGACCAACACACGCTGTGCCATATTCTCTAATGAATTTACGACGGTAAGCCGCAGTTTGCCAGAAGACACATTGTCTTGCCTATAATAAAAAAGTTGTAAAGAAGTGAGCCGCTCCAACACCATGTAACACTCAATGGTGTGTTGCGAACGCTCGCATACTGCTGCAAGAGCCTCGTAACATTTCATGTTGATGGAATCGTGCGCTGGTTCGTCATCTTCCCCCAAAAGGTAAATGGCCTTGGTCTGATATGCATCCAGTTTATTCAATGTGTCTTTCCGCACACGACTTCCATAATATACATAGATGTTGCGTGTGAATTTCTTGGGAATTTCAGAAAAGACGTGGCCACGCACTTCTTCCGCATCTTTTGAAGTAAGGATAACGATGTCGCTCCGAGTGTTCTTTTCATCCTCCAACAGTGATTTAATCAAGTTCACCAAGAGACTACTGGCACCGATAATCAGAATGTGGTCGTCCACCTCATAAGCTACTCCTCCGTTGCGGTATCGCTCAATTCGTCGTTCCAAAAAGTTTCCGACAGAACCAATTAGCAGACTTGTGAAGAACACCGCCCCTAAAAGGGTTATTAGTAATTGAAAATATATATTTGCCTTTCCACATGTTTCCTCTTCGGAATCACAAAAAGAACCGGGGTCAAGCAATAATTCTATCACACGCCATCCGTCTACATTAAAACAAGGCGACACCCACACTCCTACAGCACTCAAAAAGAAGACAAAAGCCGCCAATAAAATGAATTGCATCCATCCACCTCTATAAAGTGCCTTGTCAAAATGCTTTCGCAAAAATGTCCAGATAACTTTTACCTTTTTAATCATTGTTGTGGTTCTTTTTATTAAAATATTGCTTAATCGTTGTACATACTGCCATATAGTCATATTCTTTATAATCGGGATTTTCAGGCAATTTATCCCAATCTGTAATACAAAGATGTCTTTTCGTCCTTTCATTGCAACTATTCGAAATGGCTTCCGCCTCTTCAACAGACATGGGTAAATATCCCATCATCAGATGCGATGCGTTCCATCTGAGGTGTTCGCATATTGAAACATTAAGGAGTCGGAAACGCCAATCCTTTTCTGCTTGGTTCCCTATCTCCATTTTAATCGGCCATGACGGAAGTTCGGGAGTTTTTGACATACCGTATAGACCCAACAATATCTCTTTTGTGTAACAGTGCTTGCTGTTCGCTCTGTCTTGCATCAGCTTCCTGTTTATTCTGCGGTATCCTAATAATTTGGTCTGTTCTTCTTCTACTTCGTAATGCCATCTATCATTGAATGATCTGCATTTCTCGTCAGCAACTTGACAATAAGCTTCATAGAACTTGACGGCTTCATCTTTTTCCGCATCATCCACCACCCATTTCTTTGTATAAATGTTACTTGGACTTCCGAAATGCTCCATAGCCGGAGAATGATTGCTGCCGTAGGCTTCAATCACTTTTTTGAATTTGTATTCAGAACTGGATTCGTAAAGTCGCACGAGTATCTTGAATTTGTTAAAATTGTCCTGTCGGTGCTGCATGGCATATTCATAAATCATGGTGGCGATATGCAGGTTGCGTTCGTCTTCTCCGGTAGCAACGACCACATAATTCAAGTTGTCTATAAGTTCGTGCAATTTATGAAGGAATTCAAGTGTTCCGGCATTGCACTGATGGAGTGTAATTTCGTGGAGGTTCTCTAAAAGAGGCAGAGCGGGTACCTCTTGGTACAACTCTCCTTTTATTTCATCAATTCGGTTGTCGAATACATGAAAATCCACCGGTGTTTTCTTTCCCTTGCAGTCGGGAAAAGCTGAAAACTCGTAAAGGAACCGTAATGCCTCCTGCCCGGTAGTGCCAAAGCCAATGATAAATGCAGTGAACGGTTTCTTCGTCTCCACATATCCCAACTGCGTATTTATTTCTACAAAATTTATAGGATGGGCAAGGTATTCGCCTTTCTCATTTTTCCGCATGGCAAACTCCATGACGGCCGCCTTTGAGTCATCAATGATTTGTAGCTTTCCTTTGGAAGATTCAGCCAGAAGAGCCACTTCTTTTGTTTGTTTAGCACTGCAATATATGCAATTAACCTTCTTTTCCTCAATGCTATGCAAGTTGATGGCAGTTCGTATATTGGCTTCATCGTCGCTGGACAAGACAAAAAAGTTTGTCCTCTCAGATCTTTTCATGAACTTTACCAGCTTTCCGAGGTTTATGTTCCGGAGTATTTCCGGATGAGTCGCATCTATTGCATCCGGCGACATAGAACTTCGTAAAAGGATATACTTTATATCTGAAAGTTGTTTGGCTGCACTGATCTTGTAAGTCAATAAACCCATGATGCCACTGAAACTCTGTCCTGTTCTGTTGCTTTCTTGTGCCTGCGGCCAATCTACAAAAACAATCCTTTCTTTGAATTCTCTTTCTTCACTCTTTTTGCTCACACTCTCTTTGTAAATATCTTTAGCCAAAAGCATACTCTTTTCATTGAGTCCCCAAAATACATTCAGCCTATATTTCGTAGGAACATATATCCATATATTTCCTTTCGCATAGTCAAACAGACGTTTCCCGAAGCATGCTACTGCAAATATCATGCTCACCGCCACTGCAGCCGCATGAAATAAAGCAAACCAAAACATATAGCCGGGGTTATTTTTGCAATTTTCCGCAATGCCAATTAAATTAGACTTTGACAAAAACATTTCGAATGCAGACAGGGCAGAACGCAATAGGAGCGTTACAAAATTATCCCCTGTCCCTGCATAAGCATATCCCACATAATATATGGCTATGCCAGATACGAAAACAAGCCATGCTGTTTCTGGTAACACCTCACTTATCAGCGACGGGATATTAAACTTTCCTCTCGCCAACCTCACAAGCTCTTTCACCCACAAATACAGACGTATGATACAGGCTATAAAGATAAGAAAGAAAACAATCTGCACCGGATTTGTGGAAATATAATCGTTATTCTTTAGCTGGTCTAATAACGCACTATTATTTTCTGAGCACGATTCTGCAACAGCAATAAATGAAGGTATGATAAGCATATATTTAATTTTACAAAGTCTGTTCTCGTATTATACTGATTTAAACATTTCATTATCCTTGCTTGGGATCTTTTCTATAAAGCTGCTCGGTACATAGGCTGTAGCAACAAGACAAACGCTATCCAGCTTTACCACCACACGTTGCTGTCCTGTTACCCTCGCCACTTTTCCGACAACTCCTTCAAAATCACCTTTTACCACTTGTACCCAATCCCCGTTCTTGTAATGGCATTGCTGCGGAGTTATCACGCATATATGTTCATTGTCAACACTCATTAAGCGGATGAAATTCATCATCTCCCAGTAGGCAACCGTAAGAGGAGGATTTTTTCCACTAGGCAAAGTCTTGAAGTGGTCGTAATAGTAGGAAAGGAAAGATATGGTTGGCGTTGCTTTCATGCAAGAATCCAATAGCTCTTGAGAAGTATAGGCAAACAGCAAATTTGGAAGAAGAGGTTCAAGTATTCTTTTCTTTTCCCCCTTGAACAATTTACATACCCGATGCATCGGCAGATATGTTTCTACATCGCATTTTTGCAAGAAATTATTGGCTTGGTTTGCTCTATTGTAAGTTACACGTAAGACAAACCACTTTTTGCTTGGATTAGGCGCGTATCTCACCGACACCCCTGTTGGATTATTTTGTTTTTCAGAGGGAGACGCAGGAGGTAAGTCCAGCGTAAGAGGATTATACTCGCCT
>CAYZTO010000127.1:0-6642 GCA_964481365.1 uncultured Parabacteroides sp.
CGCCTACATACAACTTGTTGGAAGTATCGTTCACATCGCGTGCGAATGACAAAGTCTTCACGGTCTTGTTGTCGATGTTCAGGAAGCCTGCATATTCATCAACGTTGGCGATTTTCGTCAATTCAACAACAATGTTTTCATCTATTTCTATCGGGTTCTCTGTCGACTCTTCAACAGCATAAGTTGTTGTATTTACCGAGAATGGCATTACCACAAATGTTTCTGGGTCAGACACAGACAAAGAATAACGGTTTGTGCCTTCAGGGAACAACTTGGCCGTGAAGGATTCATTTGTTTCACGGTTAGTGAATGTTACATTCGGGTATTTTTTGCCAGCCTTTGTTCCTACAGAAGTGATGACATACTGGAAGATAGGATAAGTCGTATCTGTTATGGCTGCACCCTTGGCTTCGAAACGGAAGTCAGAGCCGTCGCTACCTACTGTCAGGTACTTATTGTTCAGGTTGCTGTTGCCGGAAACGAACTTGATTGTGTAAACGGCAGGAGACTGGGTTGTGTTCAACAATTCGATACCATCAAGTATGCCGGAGTCACTCAATAAGAATACATAGCTGTAGCTGTCTTCGATTACTTGGGTTACGATATACTTAGATGCACCGCTATTGTAAGAAACAACATCCAATTCTACTTTATTATTATTATTATTGGCAACAGCCTGCTCGTCATCAGCTGTATACTTATCGCTTACTTGATAATGGAAGTTTGCCAAGCTGAATGCATATTTCCATTCTTCAGCAGAATAGTCATATGTTCTCATTCCAGTGAAGGCAGCGTTGTCGATAGAAATCGCGTTTCCTTTGATAGTCGTCGTATTATTTCCGGAATAGATGAAATCAGAACCTTTTACTTCTACCAACTGGAAACCTTCTCCGGCAGCACGGTCGGAATCAGTACCTTCAACATTTTCTGTCGGGCTGACAGCAATCAATGTAGAGTTATACCAATCGGTTTTTCCATTGGTGAATGTTACATGGTCAGTAAAGAAATACAAACCTGCAGGGACAGACAAAGATGTAGCAGTTGTACCATCAGTTGTCACAATTTCACCAGTAGTGAAGTAAGCCCAGATTTGACCCTCGGAGAACAGGTTGCCCCCTACTTCAATGCCAAGTTCATCTTCAACAGTTCCCAAGTTAAAGCCTTTGTTGTTGTACAAAGCGTTGAGTTCAGTATCTGAAACCAGTGTTTCAGTTTCCACTTCTTCCAGTTTGAATAATTGGGCAATATAAGTATCAACACCTGTTGCGGTTGAATGGGCATGTAATAAGTAGTCACTATCTGCCCCTACCTCATAGGCAAATTTATCACCAGAAACACCATAGCCCAGATTAGTTCCATAATCTTCTTGCTCTGCTAAAAACGCACTGATATCCCCATTTTCCACACTAAAAGTGTAACCATTGACTGAAGTAAATGTGTATTCAGTCTCTCCAGATGCATTCGTGGTTGAGGAAACAGAGAAGATAAGACCTTTAGAATTACAAACCAATTTAAACACACCTTCCGTTGCATCATAATCAACATACAAAGGTGTTGACTTTTCAATCCATGCATAAGAGTCACTGGAATATTCGCCAGTCGCAACCAAAGCATACTTCGTCCCTTCCTTGTACTCGGAGATTTCAATCTTGTCTCCTACCGCAGCGAAAGCCGGACTACTGAACAGCGTGCCGCATAACATCAGCCCCGCTGTCAAAATCGTAGAAATCTTCTTGTTCATAACTAAATAAATTAAGTGTTAATAATAATATGAGTAATTAAATCTGTTCCAATCAACACTTTACGGGGCTTTACAGCTCCCGCCACTTTAGTTATGAACGGGCATAAAAAAAGCGCGGGTTCTGTTGTTGATATCTAACCAAAGGCATCTGGAATTGCCCACTCAACGATAAAAACAACAGCCCGCGCCCCAATACGTTATAGTTTTCTTCGGACTAAATCTAAAAGAAACATATAATACGCCCAGAGCGCAAGCATTTAATTGTCTATTATCCCGTTGAGTAAAAAATTTTCCAGATTTTTTTGGTCAGGAATAATCTCCGTAAATGCTATGACATCAAATACAAATCCCTAATAAGGAGCCACTGCCCCCCGCGGAATCGTTGCAAAGGTAAGTATGATAACCGAAAGTGCAAGTGAAAATGTGGAAATTTTTCCTCACCCGGGGGATTAGCTTACAAAAGGCGGCTTTTGCTGTACAAATCGTGGGAAATGCCGTGCAAATACACGACTTTGGAGTATCTTTACGCAGTTTAATCCATAAATCATACACACATGAAAAGAAAAACAGTTTTTTTGTTCGTATTGGTCCTGATAGGCTGCGTCGCCTATGCACAACAGTCCCTTTGGGGCGGGCAGAACATCGTTTCCCCGGAGATACATCCCGACAACACAGTGACTTTCCGTTTCCATGCGCCTAAAGCAGTGCGCGTGCAAATAACCGGCGATTTCCTGCCTACGCAACAGGTGGACACGTCCTTCGGGAAAGCCGACGCACCCGGAACCGCCGACTTGGTTGAAGGCGAAAACGGAATATGGGAATACACCACGCCTGAAGCCCTGCCTTCAGAGTTGTACAACTATTCATTTATCGTGGACGGGCTGAAAACCACCGACCCGAACAATGTTTACGTCAGCCGCGACGTAGCATCGGTTTTCAACATCTTTATTATAAAAGGAGAAAAGGGCGACCTGTACAGCGTGAACGACGTGCCGCACGGGACAGTCAGCAAGCGTTGGTACCACAGTGATGCACTCGGTTACGACCGGCGGATGACAGTTTACACCCCTGCAGGCTACGAGACAAGCGGGAAACGCTATCCCGTCCTTTACCTTCTGCACGGCATGGGCGGAGATGAAGAAGCATGGATTACCCTCGGGCGGACGGCTCAAATACTCGACAACCTGATAGCGCAAGGGAAAGCAAAGCCTATGATTGTAGTTATGCCCAACGGAAACGTAGACCAGCAAGCCGCGCCCGGCGAATCGCCATTGGGATTGTACAAACCGACCATGCAACTGCCGAGGACAATGGAAGGCACCATGGAAACTACATTCCCAGAGATTGTCAGCTTCATTGAGAAGAATTACCGCGTGGAAAAGAAGAAATCGTCGCGCGCCATCGCAGGTCTCTCTATGGGAGGCTACCATTCACTGCACATTTCGAAAGAATACCCCGATATGTTCGATTACGTAGGGTTGTTCTCGGCGGCAATCATAGCGAACGACAATGTGCAATCGCCCATCTACGAAGATTTGGAAGGAAAGCTGAAGAAACAATTCTCCAAAGCGCCGAAACTCTACTGGATAGCAATCGGGAAGACCGACTTCCTGTACGAAGCCAACGAAAAGTACCGCGAGTTGCTCGACCAAAACAATTATACATATATATATCGCGAAAGCGACGGCGGGCACATCTGGAGGAACTGGCGCATATATTTGTCGGAGTTTGCACCGCAACTCTTCAAATAAAAAATAAGGATGTGCCATTCCGAATACCCGGCAGGTATCTTGTGGCACATCCCCTTCCTTCCGCATTGCAAGAAGGAAAAACTACCTATATGGATTTAATTAATGATGTTCCGTTACTTTATCAGATGGAGCAGACGCGCAACGTATTAACCAAGTCGCGGTTAATAGGTTTGTCGTTTTTCACAGCCTTTGTGAACGGTACATTGACAATCTGGTCGTTCTGCACGCCAATCATCACGTTCCGCTGGCCGTCGAGCAAAGCATCCACAGCAGCCACGCCCATACGCGTTGCGAGGATTCGGTCTTGCGCTGAAGGAGAACCCCCACGCTGCAAATGGCCCAATATCGACACGCGGACATCGAACTGCGGGTATTCTTTCTTCACACGTTCCGCAACACCCATTGCACCGCCGGTCACGTCACTTTCCGCTACCAAGACGATACTGCTGTTTTTAGATTTGCGGAAGCCCGTCTCAATCATTTCAGCGAGCTGGTCTTTTTCAAGGGAGATTTCCGGGATGATTGCAGCCTCAGCCCCCGAAGCAATCGCACCATTCAAAGCAAGGAACCCGGCATCGCGTCCCATCACTTCGATGAAGAACAAACGTTCGTGCGAAGTCGCCGTGTCGCGGATTTTGTCCACACATTCCATTATAGTATTCAGCGCCGTGTCATAACCGATTGTAACGTCCGTACCGTACAAATCATTATCAATCGTCCCGGGAAGACCTATAATCTGCATATCGTACTCTTCAGCGAAGATTCTCGCGCCCGAGAGGGAGCCGTCGCCCCCAATCACGACCAGCGAATTTATACCATGCTCAACCAACTTTTCATACGCTTGTTTGCGACCCTCCGCTGTCCTGAACTCCGCACAGCGCGCAGTTTTAAGAATAGTACCACCGCGTTGAATGATATTGCTGACATTCTGAGTCTTGAATTCCTCTATCTCGTCAGTAATCATACCTTTATAGCCGCGATAGATACCTTTAACCTTATAACCATTGTAAATCGCAGCCCGCGTCACTGCGCGAATCGCCGCGTTCATTCCCGGAGCATCGCCGCCGGAAGTCAATATTCCAACACATTTAGTAGGCATAATAATCCTTTTTTTTATTTGTCGGCGGCAAAAGTACGGAATTATTCAAATCGGTATTCCCCGTTACCGTGAATTTCACAGAAAATTAATCCTCGTCAAAATTGAGTTTCCTGACGCGGCTTGCGACCTGCTCCATCAGCCATTTCGGTGTGGAAGTCGCACCGCAAACGCCGACTTTCCTGACATTTCCCGGGAGAGGTTCCACGATTTCCCCCGCGTCGGAAATGAATATGCTGTTGGGGTTTGCTTTTTTGCATTCTTCAAATAGCATCTTGCCGTTCGAGCTTTTCCGCCCGGCTACGAAGTAAACATAATCGTGGGCAGAGGCAAATTTCTTTATGTTGGGCAGGCGGTTGGCGACTTGGCGGCAAATAGTGTCGAAATAACGGAAATCCACCCCGTCCGCCATGCGGGATTTTATGGTTTCCACAACCTTGCGGAAGCCGTCGAGCGACTTGGTCGTTTGAGAAAACAACACCACCGGACGGCTGAAATCCAGTTTTTCCACATCGTCCACACACTCAACCACTATCGCAGAACCATCGGTCTGCCCTACAAGCCCGTTTACTTCGGCATGACCCCTTTTCCCATATATGACAATCTGGGTTCCCTGCCCGCTTTCAACATAGCAACGGTGGATGCGCTTTTGCAACTGCAAAACGACAGGGCAGGTCGCGTCTATTATGGTGATTCTGTTGCGCCTTGCTATTTCGTAAGTGGAAGGAGGCTCGCCGTGTGCCCGGAGGAGTACTTTCTCGTCGCGCAAGCGGGAAAAAGCCGAATGGTCGATTGTACGCAGTCCCATAGCTTCGAGACGTTCCACTTCGAGGCTGTTGTGAACGATGTCGCCCAGGCAATAGAGCCTGCCCGACGAGACAAGCTCGCGCTCCGCGCTTCCGATTGCCGTGACCACCCCGAAACAGAAACCCGATTCGCTATCTATCTCGACTTCTATTTTCATTGCGCCTCCCGTATCCTCTTTTTTGCCAAATCCAAAAGCCACGCCTTTTGCCCGGCTACCGACATATTTGAGTTGTCGAGCACAACGGCATCGGCAGCTTTCCGGAGCGGGCTTTCTTCGCGGGTCGAATCGATGAGGTCGCGCTTCCTCACATTTTCGAGCACCTCTTCGTAAGTCGCATCCTCGTCGCCCTTTGCCTTCAGCTCGTCGAGCCTGCGGCGTGCGCGTACTTCAGGCGAAGCCGTAACAAAAACCTTCAGTTCCGCACCGGGGAAGACAGTCGTGCCGATGTCCCGCCCGTCCATCACTATTCCTTTCCCTTTTCCCATAGATTGCTGCTGCGCCACCATCGCACGGCGGACAAACGGGAGTGCCGCAACGATGCTTACTCTCTCAGAGACATCCATCCTGCGGATTTCGCGCTCCACGTCCACCCCGTTCAGGTAGGTGTCGGGACGGCCGGATTCCGCGTTCAAACGGAACGATATGCCGATTCCCGGCAAGTCACGCTCCAGCGCGTCTTTGTCGATGCCGTCTCCCGAAAAATATCCCTTCTGCATTGCAAAAAGAGTAACGGCACGGTACATTGCGCCCGTATCGATGTAGATATAACCCAGTTCCTTTGCCAAATCTTTCGCCATCGTGCTTTTCCCGCTCGATGAATGCCCGTCTATCGCAATGATTATCTGTTTCATTGGTACTTCCTTGTTTAAACTGCGCAATATTCGGAAAAAATCCCGACATCGGCAAACCGGGGAAGCCAAGGCGGTTCAGGGGAGATTTCCGGAAAAATCCCGCCCCCCGCACCGCTTCCGGAGCAGGAATCCGCAGACAATTTCCCCAAAAATGATTTTTTGCGAAAGAATCTGCAGACTCCGACCCGAAAAATGATTTTTCAAGAAAGAATTCGCAGACTCCGGTTCAAAAAATGGTTTTTTGAGAAAGAATTCGCAGACTCCGACCCGAAAAATGATTTTTTGGAAAAGAATTCACAGACTACGATTCAAAAAATGATTTTCCGGCTTGGAAGCTGCAGATTCCTCCTTCCCGGTTCAATTTGCAAGCGTTTTTGCCAGGGAATTTTTTCCAA
>CAYZTO010000128.1:0-6558 GCA_964481365.1 uncultured Parabacteroides sp.
TCTTTTTTTGCATCGGGGAAGAGCCTTCCAACATAAAAGCAGGACTTGCAAAGCTGGAAGAGTTGTTCTAATTTTGTCGCCGGCAAAGAAAAAGGAAGATGAAACAGACTTACAGGATGGGATTGGACATAGGCTCTACCACCATCAAGGCAGTAGTGCTTGATGAAAACGGTGCGATAGCCTTTTCCCATTACGGACGACATAACGCCAAGATACAAGAAAAACTGCAGGAAGTATTGTCCCTCGCACAATCCCGCATCGGCGAAAGCACCCTGACCCTCCATTTGACCGGTTCCGTAGGAATGGGCATAGCAGAGCGATGCCGTTTGGCTTTCGTGCAGGAAGTCGTCGCAGCCACGAACTACATCCGCAAAAAACACGGCGAGGTTTCCACTCTGATAGACATAGGAGGCGAAGACGCGAAAGTCGTCTTCTTCCGGAACGGCGAAACAAGCGACTTGCGCATGAACGGGAACTGCGCAGGGGGCACGGGAGCTTTCATAGACCAGATGGCAATATTGCTCAACATCCCCACCGAAGAACTCGACACCCTCGCTGCGAAATCGACGCACGTTTACCCGATAGCATCGCGCTGCGGGGTGTTCAGCAAGACCGACATCCAAAACCTGATAGCCAAGAACGCAAGCAAGGAAGACATAGCAGCTTCCATTTTCCATGCCGTTGCGGTGCAAGTTATCGTTACGCTGGCGCACGGATGCGACATAACGCCGCCCGTCCTCTTCTGCGGAGGCCCGCTCACTTTCCTGCCCTCGCTCAGGACGGCGTTCACGGATTACCTGCACCTTTCAGAGCAAGACATAGTGCTGCCGGAGAACAGCCACCTGATTCCGGCTTGGGGAGCAGCCCTCTCCAACGAGCAGGCGGAAACCACGACCCTTGCACAGCTGAAATCCACCATACAGGAAGCCTTCACCGGAGGTTACCACCCCGCGAAAGGGTTGGAACCGATATTCGAAAGCACAAACGACTACGAGGCTTGGAAAAAGCGGATAGCGCGATACGAAATAAAACAAAAAGAACTGAAGCCGGGAACGGAATATGTTACGCTCGGCATCGACTCCGGCTCGACGACTACCAAAATAGTCATACTAAACAAACAAAACGAACTTCTCTATTCATATTACCACGGCAACGAGGGCAACCCGATAGCCGCAGTGGAAAGCGGACTGGAACAATTCCGCGAGCAATGCGCGAAAGCCGGGACGGAAATAAGAATCACCGGAAGTTGCTCGACCGGCTACGGTGAAGACCTGATAAAAGCTGCCTTCCGCTTGGACGGCGGCATAATCGAAACAATAGCCCACTACATGGCAGCCCGGCACGTCTCGGAAGATGTGTCGTTCATACTCGACATCGGCGGGCAGGACATGAAAGCCATGTTCGTGGAAGGCGGAGTAATCAACCGCATCGAAATAAACGAGGCTTGCTCATCGGGATGCGGCTCGTTCATCGAGACTTTCGCAAAATCACTGGGATACACAGTGCAGGATTTCGCACAAGAAGCCTGCCGCTCCTCAGTCCCATACGACTTGGGGACACGCTGCACGGTATTCATGAACTCGAAGGTAAAGCAAGCCCTGCGCGAAGGAGCCACCATACCCGACATCGCCGCAGGGTTGTCTTATTCCGTAATAAAGAACTGCCTGTACAAAGTGTTGAGGTTGAAGAACACGGCAGAACTCGGAGAGCGCATCGTGGTGCAAGGCGGCACAATGAAAAACGACTCGGTAGTACGCGCATTCGAAAAGCTGACAGGCAGGGAAGTGTCGCGCAGCAACCACCCGGAGCTGATGGGCGCGGTAGGATGCGCCTTATACGCACAACAGTTCGCTTCCGAAGCCACATTGGACGAAGTGTTGAGCCGCGCGACCTACACCACACGGCAACAGCAATGCGGGGGCTGCGAAAACCAATGCCTCGTGACATCTTACCGGTTCGACAACGGCAACCGCTATTATTCGGGCAACCGCTGCGAAAAGATATTCAACAACAAAGGCACAGACTACAAAGAAGGTTTCAATATGTATGGTAAAAAACGCGAGCTGCTGTTCGACAGGGATATTCCGGTGGCATCGCCGGTGGCGACAGTGGGCATCCCGCGCTGCCTGAACATGTATGAAGAGTATCCTTTCTGGCATACGCTGTTCAACAAGGCAGGCATCAAGACAGTACTTTCCGAACCATCCACATTCAGCCGCTACGAAGCGAAAGTGAACCTCGTCATGTCGGACAATATCTGTTTTCCCGCCAAGTTAGTACACAGCCATATCCAAAACCTGATAGACAAAAAGGTAGATAGGATATTCATGCCTTTTGTAGTCTTCGAGAAATTGGAGGGAGGACAAAACAGTTACAACTGCCCGATAGTTTCCGGTTACTCGGAAGTCGTCAAAAGCGTGCAGAATGCCGGCATACCAATCGATTCCCCAGCAATAACATTCAAGGACAAGCATCTCCTTTACAAAGAATGCCGCGAATACCTGAAACGGTTCGGCATAGGCAACGCGACCATCAAAGCAGCCTTTGAAGAGGCTGTCCGGGCGATGGAATTATTCGAAGAACAAATAATCGACGCAAACAGGCAAGTGCTGGCGCGGAGCATCGAGAAAGGAGAACTCGCCATACTGCTTGCCGGCCGCCCGTACCATGCCGACCCGCTAATACAACACAAGTTATCGGACACGGTAGCCTCGATGGGAGTGAACGTAATAACGGACGACATAGTGCGCCACGAACCAATTACCGTAAACGATGCGCATTTCGTCCCGCAATGGGCGTATGCCAACCGCATATTGAAAGCAGCCAAATGGGTAGCCCTCCAAGGGAAGCAAATCCAATGTATGCAAATGACTTCTTTCGGTTGCGGACCCGACGCATTCCTGACAGACGAAACGCACAGCCTGCTGAAACGCTACGGCAAAACACTGACACTGCTGAAAATAGACGACGTAAGCAACATCGGCTCGTTGAAACTTCGCGTGCGTTCCGCCATAGAAAGCTTGAAACTCTCCGTGCAGGAAAGCGGGAAAACCGAAGCGCAACCATTCGTCACCACCCCCATTTACCGGGAAGAAGACAGGAAACGGAAAGTCATCGTGCCTTTCTTCACTCCTTTCATATCCCCGCTGATTCCCCCGCTCATGAAAGTGGCAGGGTATGATGCCGACAACCTCCCTGCAAGCGATGCAGCGTCGTGCGAATGGGGATTGCGCTATGCCAACAACGAAGTCTGCTATCCTGCAACCCTTATCGTCGGAGATATTGTCAAAGCATTTAAAGACGGCAAGTACGACTCAGAGAATACAGCAGTGGCAATAACACAAACCGGAGGCCAGTGCAGGGCATCGAACTACATTTCTCTGATAAAAAAAGCCCTTGCAGAATCCGGTTACGGGAACATACCTGTCGTTTCCGTATCGTTCGGCAGCGGGATAGAGAACAACCAACCCGGATTCAAAGTCAATTGGTTCAAACTGTTTTCCATCGCACTCAATTCAATCTTGTACAGTGACTGCATAGCGAAGTTTTACTACGCTGCCGCTGTCCGCGAAAAAGAAAAGGGTGCGGCTGAGAAATTGAAAGACAAATACCTCAACGGCATCCGCGACTTGATTGAACGGAACATGCCCGACGAATTGCTCGACCGGTTGTCTATGGCTGCCAACGATTTCAACAACATCATGAGAAAAGACGACGACAAACCCGTGCCCAAAGTCGGAATCGTAGGGGAAATATACCTTAAATTCAATCCTTTCGCCCAAAGCAACATCTGCAAATGGCTGGTAAGGAAACGCATAGAAGTGATTCCGCCCATGCTTTCCGAATTTTTCATCCAAGGGTTCGTCAATTATAAAGTAAAGCAAGACAGCGGGCTTAGCAAGAAGCTCGTTCCCGACGGGTTTATTAATTGGTTGCACGGGAGACTGTGGAAAAGGATTGAGAAATTCAACCGTATAGGGGCTGCGTTCCGCCATTTCTCCCCGTTCCGGAATATCTTCGAAGAATCGGAGGAAGCTTCAAAGGTAATAACACTGAATGCGCAGTTTGGCGAAGGCTGGCTGTTACCCGGCGAAATCCTCTCGTTGGCAAAACAAGGAGTGAACCATATCATCAGCTTGCAACCTTTCGGCTGCATAGCGAATCACATAGTATCGAAAGGTATCGAGAAACGCATAAAAGATTTGTATCCCGATATGCACATCCTGTCACTCGACTTCGACAGCGGTGTGAGCGATGTCAATGTGATGAACCGCCTGTTGTTATTTACCGACAGTTTGAAATAAGGAACTGTCTTGGTAGAGAGAACAGCAAAAAATATTTTTAACGAGATTGCACCATGCGATTAAACATATACTTCTTACTTTTGCCCTTCATAACTACGAAAGAAACAGATTTAAAGGGAGAATGATGAAGAAGCTGCTTCTCTTATTGGTAATTCAGGCACTATCCGTTTCTCTTTTCGCCCAGATAAACACAGACCGGGTGATGTCAATCGGGCGGAACGCCTTGTATTTTGAAGATTATGTTCTTTCCATCCAATATTTCAATCAGGTAATCAAAGCTAAGCCGTGGCTGGCAGAGCCTTACTTCTTCCGTGCAGTGGCAAAGATAAGTCTGGACGACTTCAAAGGCGCGGAAGACGATTGTTCTGCCTGCCTTGAACGGAATCCATTCCTGGCGCAGGCATATTATGCAAGAGGAATTGCCCGCCAAAGCCAGGAAAACTATGATGGCGCGATAGCGGATTATAACAAAGGGTTGGAGTTCAGAAGAGAAGACCGGCAGATGATGATAAACCGCGCCGTGGCATACATTCAGAAGGAGGATTTTGACGGAGCGGAAGGTGCTTTCCAGGAATTGATGACGGCACATCCGCGCTACTTCATGAGCTACCTTTCGCGCGGGGCAATGTATCTGGAAAAAGGCGATACAGCCAAGGCGTTGGCTGATTATAACAAAGCCATTGACATGGATGCATACTACGCCCCGGCTTATGGCAACCGCGCCATCCTATATTACCAGATACACCAGCTGGACAGTGCGTTGGTGGACTTGAATGAAGCTATCCGCCTCGACCCTCGCGAGAGCGGTTACTTTATCAACCGTGGACTTGTGCGTTACCAATTGAACAACCTGCGCGGTGCTATGGCGGATTATGACCAAGTTGTAAGCATGGACCATGATAACCTGATTGCCCATTTCAACAGAGGTTTGCTGCGCTACCAAGTAGGGGATAATAACCGCGCAATCGAGGATTTCAATGTGGTAATATCGCTGGAGCCGGATAATTATATGGCATATTACAACCGTGCCCTTTTGCGGTATGAGACAGGAGACTATCGTGGGGCTGTGGCAGATTTCGACGTTGTTCTTAATGAATATCCCAACTTCTTCCCCGGATATTACAGCCGTGGAGAAGCTAAAAAGAAAATGAATGACCAAGCCGGAGCTGAAAAGGATTTCTGGACAGCATACAATAAAGAAGAACAAATGAAGAAAGACCGGGCTGCCGGGAAATCTACGGCATCATCTTCAGATTCAGACGACAACGACATAGACTATGATGAAAGCGAGAATACCCGCGAAGAGTCTGACAAGAACATCAACAAGTTCAACCGCTTGGTAGTCTACGATAAAGAAGAAGAACGCAAGAGCAAGTACCAAAGCGAAGTACGCGGAAGGGTTCAGGACAAGAACGTGCAGGTGGACATCGAACCTCAGTTTATCCTGACATACTATGAGCAACCAGACCCGGTAAAGAAATTGGTCTATTACGATAAAATCATAGAGAATTATAACGGGCGCATGGTATTGAAACGCAAGTTGATTGTGACAAACCAAGAAGCTGCTTTGACCGAAGAGCAAATAGAGGCTCACTTTGCATCCATAAATGATTATTCCGCACATATTGCTGCGAATCCGGAAAACGTAGATGCCTATTTCGGGCGTGCATTGGATTATATGCTGGTGCAGGATTTCGACGAAGCCATAAAAGACTTTGACCGGGTAATAGCTTTGGACCCTGATTTCGTCATGGCATACTTCAACCGTGCTGTTGTCCGCTATAAACAGTTGGATTACAAACTTTCGCAAGAAAGGTCCTCGTACAACGATGATTTCAACGCGATGAATGCTACCATAAACCTCCGTACCGGACAAACTCAGGGCGTAACTTCCAACTCTCTTTCCACAAACGATTCGGAGTCAATTCGTCTAAAAGACACACAGCGCGCTTACGAATATGAAATGGTAACGCACGATTATGACATTGTGATACAAAAAGCGCCGGATTTCGTGTTTGCTTACTTCAACAGAGGAAATATGCGTTGTGCACAGCGAGACTTCCGTGCCGCAATCCAAGACTACACTACAGCGATAGAACGTGACCCGGAATTTGCCGATGCCTATTTCAACCGTGGTCTGGCACGTCTCTCATTGGGCGATGCGCATAATGGAATAGCCGATTTAAGCAAGGCAGGAGAACTGGGCATAATCGACGCATACAATATCATCAAAAGAATGACAAGCCGATAAGTT
>CAYZTO010000129.1:0-6528 GCA_964481365.1 uncultured Parabacteroides sp.
ACAAAAAGAAAGAACTAACATTATCTTAAATATTGTATATATGAAATTCAAAAATTACTTGCTGATTGCTTCAGCCTTTGTTGCTACTGCAGCAATTACAATTTCTTGTGATGATGATGACCCTGTAAATACAGTACAGGGCGACCAGGACAGTGACAGTGATTCTACCGGCAGCGATGGCGGAACCACAGACCCGTTTGCCTATGCCGACGTTGTAACATGGCCTGCCGACACTGTGGTGAACCTTTCCGGACATTTCACAGTGCCTTCCGGCAAAACGTTGATAATCCGGGAGGGAGCGCAAATCATAGCCTCGACCGATGGGGTGGGGGCAAACCACGCTCCGGTGGAATTCACGGTCAATGGGAACCTTTACTGCCAAGGGACAGAGGAAAAACCAATCTTGTTTTCCATTCCGGAGGAAGACAGGACGGATGCCAATATTTTCCAAGTACTTTGGGGAGGTATAGTGGCTACTGAAGATTGCGAGGAGATACTTATCGACCATACAATAATAGAATACACGGGCGGACAGGTGATTGAAGGCTCGCCGGCTGCCTCTGCGGGAATTTATACGGCTGGAGACGACGCTTATCCGCAAATCACGACAAACAACATCAACGGGCGTTACGTCATAACCAACTCCATCTTGCGGAACGGTTGGTCGGACGGTATCTACCTGATGGGCGGGAACGCAATCATTGCCAACAATGTATTTTCTGCCAATGGATATGACGGGGCAGAGGCTGTAAACGTCAAAGCCGGCTGCACGGTGGATATTGCGGGAAATGTCATGTACAGTCCCAACACCAACGGCATGAAGTTGTCCAGCTCCGGTCAGAGCGAGAATCGCGGGCAAGCGAAAGTGCAAGCGTACAACAACACAATCATAAACGCGGGCTGGAGGCGCGATGGCGAGAAAGGCGGATGCGTCTATGTGGAAAAGAACGCGCTTGCAAACGTGTACAACAACCTTATCGTGAATTGCAAATTCCGCGCGATGACGCCGAACTACGATATACCGGACAATCCTGACGAGGGATACGACGATTCTTCCGTTATCGATTATAATTTTTACGCTTCCGGGACGCAGAGAAGCGAAGCCGTGTTCGATGGCGACGGCGAATCGGGTGTCGCATACGCATGGCAGGGATATAATTACGACCACGAGGACTACAATACCGGGGTGGTTGATGCGCACAGCATTATCGCTACGGAAAACAACCTTTGCGACCCGCTGTTTGTGAATTATGACATAAACGGGATATCTTTGACGAACTATATTTATGATGATGATTGGGATTTCCATGTACAGTCGGGTTCGCCGGTGCTTTCGGGCGCGTACAATGGCTCCGACTCGGCTTTGGCTCCTTATTTCGAGGCATCCGGACTGAGCGTGAACGGCGAGACATACACTTCGCCGGGCGTGGAAAACCGTTTCGGGGCTTTTGGAACTAATTGATAAACATACAAAATAATGAAGATGACGCGGGTTGTGCCGATTAGCGCATATATCCGCGTTGCCTGCATAGAAAAATTCTGATATATGGACAGGAGAAATTATTTGAAAACTTTGTCTGCCCTCTTCGCTACGGGGGCATTGGGGACTTTTACAGCATCGGCGACTTCAGCACGTGCTGAAAGGGCTGCCGACCGCGCGGCAACGGTTTATGCCGCACAGGGAAAGTCTTCCACGGGGTTGCCGGACATTCCGGAAGACAACCTGAACTTTATCATGGCTAATGATTTGGGCAGGAACGGCTACTACGAGCAGAAAACGATTGCGGAAATGATGGGGACGGTGGCTGAAAACATCGATGTGGAATTTATAGTGGCTCCGGGAGATATACATCACTTTAACGGTGTCGCGAGCATAGATGACCCGCTTTGGATGACGAATTACGAACTCATATATTCCCATCCCGACCTTATGATAGACTGGTTTACGCTATGCGGCAACCACGAATACAGGGGAAATACCCAAGCCGTGCTGGATTACGGCAGGAAAAGCCGCCGTTGGATGATTCAGGGGCGTTATTACTCTAAAGTCTTCGAGATAGACCAAGAAACGGTCGAGATATTCTTTATCGACACTACCCCGCTGATAGGACGTTACCGGAATAATGAAGATAAGTATCCGGATGCAGGATTGCAAAGCATAGCGGAACAATTACGATGGCTGGAAGCTGCCCTTGCCGCGTCGAAGGCTAAATGGAAGCTCGTAACCGGGCACCATCCGCTGTATGCTTATACCGACAAGTCTGAAAGCGAACGCACGGATATGAAAAGGCTTATCGAGCCGCTCCTCGACAAATATGGCGTGGATATGTATCTTTGCGGACATATACATAACTTTCAGCATATAAAACCGCTCGGCAGCAATGTCGATTATGTGGTAAACAGTGCGGGTTCGCTTGCCCGGAAGGTCGGACCTGTGGATGGGACGCAGTTTTGCAGCGACAACGCCGGATTTACCCTTTTCTCGCTGGCTGATTCGTCTGTCACTTTCTACATGATGAATGGGAAGGGCGAGGTTATCTATCAATACACGAGGAAAAAGTAATAACACAACGTGGCAAACATATCCTGTATGGTATAAAAGAAAAGGCGCGGATTGTTTCCCTTTTCAGAGAAATACAAAATCCGCGCCCACAAGCTATGAGTTTTGTTTTATAATATCATGGGAATTTACCCGATTAATTGGACGCTTCTCTTGATGAAGTTACTCAATGCCTCACCTTTGAGAAGCCCGTTGCTCAGAAGGGCAAGGTCAATCAACTGGCTGACTTTCTTGTTCGAGGCAGCATAATCGGCAATAATCTGGTTGGATTGGTCTCTCAATTCTGTAACCTTCTTATTCGTATTTTCCATATCCTCTTTTTCAGCCTCGGTAATCTCGTCCGCCTTCTTCTTGTTCTGTGCGTCGCGTAAATCCTGCTGGCGAGCTTTCCAACCTTTCAAATCGGCAAGGACGGGCTGTAATTTTTCGTTGCAGGAAGCCTCTTCACCGCTGAGGATTTCTTTAACCAGCGGATGCTGCGTATTTACGACGAGGTTGTAGCTTTCCGGCATTTCACCGTAGAACGACATACCCGGTTGCATTGCCGACATTTCCCGCATACGGCGCATGTACTCGCTCTGAGTCAATACCACAGGATTGGATTGCTCTCCCAAAGCCTCCAAAGTAACCATGAACTCCATCTTGTTGAGTTTCGGCATCTGGCTCTTGAATATCTGTTCGAGGGCTTGCTTTTGGTCGTCGTTCAAAGTTACTTCGTCTGCATTTTCTTTGGCAATCAACTTGTCGATAGTGTCGCTATCAACCCTGACAAAGCGAACCTTGTCCCATTTTTGCTCCAATTGCCCTATGGCGTGGACATCCAACTGTCCGTCCATTATAAGCACGCTGTAACCTTTGTCTTTGGCGGCTTGGATATAGCTGTACTGTTCGTCTTTGTTGGTTGTGTACAGGTAAACAAGCGTCTTGTCCTTGTCGGTTTGGTTGTCTTTTATGAGCGTCTTGTATTCCTCGAATGTGAAATACTTGTCTTCCACGTCTTTGAAAAGGGCGAACTTTGAGGCGCGGTCGAAGAACTTCTCGTTGCTGAGCATCCCGTATTGGATGAAGAGTTTGAGATAATCCCATTTCTCTTCGAACTGCTTGCGGTCGTTTTTGAAGATTTCTTCCAGGCGGTCAGCCACTTTTTTGGTGATATGGCTGGATATTTTCTTCACATTCTGGTCGCTCTGGAGGTATGAACGGGAAACATTAAGCGGAATATCCGGTGAGTCTATTACGCCATGCAACAAGGTAAGGAATTCAGGGACGATTCCCTCTACCGAATCTGTCACAAACACTTGGTTGCAGTAAAGCTGGATTTTGTTGCGTTGCAAATCTATGTTGCTTTTGATTCGCGGGAAATAAAGTATTCCTGTAAGGTGGAACGGATAATCGACATTCAGATGAATCCAGAACAAAGGCTCTTCCGACATCGGGTAGAGGTCTTGGTAGAACTTCTTGTAGTCTTCGTCTTTCAATTCAGACGGTTTGCGAACCCATGCAGGAGTAGTCTCGTTGATGATGTTGTCTTCGTCTGTATCGACATACTTGCCATCTTTCCATTCTTGCTTTTTGCCGAAGGCTATAGGGATAGGCAAGAAGCGGCAATACTTTTTGAGGAGGCCGGCAATCTTGTCCTTGTTCAGGAAATCCTTGCTCTCATCTTCAATATAAAGGATGATGTCCGTGCCACGGTCTGCCTTTTCGGTTTCTTCCATAGTATATTCCGGGGAACCGTCGCAGCTCCATTTCATTGCCACTGCCCCTTCTTTGTAGGACTTAGTGACGATTTCCACTTTCTTTGAAACCATGAAGGATGAATAGAATCCCAGTCCGAAATGGCCGATAATGGATGCCGCATCGTTTTTGTACTTGTTCACAAACTCTTCAGCCCCGGAGAATGCGATTTGGTTGATGTATTTGTCAATCTCTTCAGCTGTCATTCCGATTCCACGGTCTGAAATAGTGATTGTCTTGTCGTCGAACTTGATGCGGATTGTCAAATCTCCCATCTCGCCTTTGAAGTCTCCCACTGAAGACAGCGTTTTCAACTTCTGCGTGGCATCGACGGCGTTTGAAACAAGTTCGCGGAGGAAAATCTCTTGGTCACTGTACAAAAATTTCTTGATTATAGGGAAAATATTCTCACTTGTAACCCCTATGTTGCCAGATTTGCTCATAATGTGTTGTTATTTTTTGTTTGTGTTATCGTTTATAATATGTGCCTTGGTACAAAAGACCTGTAAAGCACAACAGCTTTAGCAAATAAGATGCCAAACCGGCGGTTTGTACGGTGAGGTAGGGGCACGTGACAAAATTGCAGTTACTCCCGATGCGTGGAAAATCCATCGGAGAAAGATTGTCATAAGAAACCACTAATACTAACAAATGTTAATAGGGGGGGGGTAAAATCCGTACTATTCATTTGTCCGCTGATTTATAATGCTTACCTTTGCAGCCGGATTTAATGACAGTTCTCACTTCGTTGTCATTTATCTCGGAAGGGACAAAAGCCTTCCATTTCCACATGAGATTCTTTTCAATCGTCACCTTACCCAAATGGGACTGACGATTTTTGTCACGCTTAAACACTACGGTTTTTCAAAGTTTATCTTCAAGAAAGAGAGATGTTTATCCTTTTCCGTGGAGAATTAAAGGGGTTTCTCGAATGACATCAAAATTCAAATTGATTGCACGTCTTCTGTCAGTACGGAGGGCAAATTATGTAAACCGCTGGGTGGTATTCTGCCTCGACTCGGTATTGTCATTGTTTGCAAGTATTTTTGCCTTGAGCGTGTTGGGTTTCCTGTTCAACAGGGGTATAAGCAGCCGGTTTCTGGCTTTGTTCGTAATCTGCTCGTTTGTTGCGGGAAGCGCGGGTTTCTTGTTGCTGAGGACTTACAAGAACGTGATTCGCCACTCCGCTTTTACCGAAGTCAGCCGCATTGCATTCTCTTCCTTTATAAAAATCCTGCTTTTATATGTCTTTTTGTATAGCATAGGCGAGATTGGTTATCGTGGAATTATCATTTGCTGCCTTCTCGACTTTTGCATCACGTTCTTTTTCCTCTCATTCTTCCGTGCGGTGCTGATTTTCGGTTACAGATACTTGGTGTATAATGTAAATACACGTCGGGAACGCCTTTTGATTTATTACGACCCTTCCCAACCGGAAACCAGCTTGGCTTCACTTCTGCAGGAGCAGAATAAATATAAGGTATTGGGATATATACAATACGGAAAGGCTCATTCATTGCGGTTGGGCGGTTATTCCATATTCCAAGTGGATTCCCAAGAGAGTTTCGACCATCTGCGCCAAGATTTGTCTTTCACCGTACTGCTTTTTCCTAACAGCAAGGCGGCAAAACAGGAAAGTGACCGTTTCGTTCGTTTCTGCGAAAGGCAGGGGGTGAAAATGTTGTTGTTCCCGGCAGTGGACGAGCTGCAAAAAGGCAAACAGCGGTTGCGCGTATTGCCGGAAATCAGGATAGAGGACTTGCTTGGACGTGATGAGATTAAAATCAACATGGAGGAAATCCACAAGTCACTGCGCGGAAAGGTAGTTCTGGTGACAGGAGCAGCCGGAAGTATTGGCAGTGAACTGTGCCGGCAACTTTGCACGTTCGATTTGAAAGAGTTAATCCTCTTCGACAGTGCTGAAACACCGATGCACAACATCCGTCTTGAATTGGAAGACCGTTTTCCGAATGTTCGTTTCGAACAGGTTATGGGCGACATCCGTATGGAGAATCGTCTGGAAAGTGTATTCTCCCGCTTCTGTCCGCAATACGTTTTCCACGCAGCTGCTTACAAACACGTTCCGCTGATGGAAGAAAATCCTTGTGAGGCTGTCCACACCAATGTTTATGGAACGCGTTTGGTTGCCAATATGTCTGTAAAATATGGCGTGGAGAAGTTTATTAACGTGAGTTCGATATAAAGTCAAAACAATGTCAGTTGTTCGTCAT
>CAYZTO010000130.1:0-6395 GCA_964481365.1 uncultured Parabacteroides sp.
CCCTTACTAACAAAAGCCTTCTTTCATATATAAAACACATTCCATACCTTGGGGCTTTGCATGCCATCATGCACGATGATGGTTGGTCGATGTAGTAATTAGACCACAGCAATATACGGATTTGACTTAATAAAATAACGGAAGTATGTATTACAAGAAACAGAAGATTGGGGACAAGTGATATCCGCGTTCGCTCACGGTGGGGACGTATGATACTAAAGATGTGGCGGAAAGGCTGTCGAAAATGTCCACGGTGAGCAAGGGAGACACATACCGTGCTCATGGGGTTGGGCGAGGTATTGGGCAACATGATGGAGGCGGGCAACACGGTGAAGCTGGAAGGGCTTGACACGTTCTACCTCGTAGGCAATTCAAACGGTAGGGGCGTGGACTCTCCCGAGGAAGTTGGCCCGGAGCAGTTCCGCAGGGTGACGGTGGCTTTCATCTCCGAGTACAGCCGGGCGCAGAACAACCAGATTATGACGAGAACAATCGTACCTTCGCAGGTGGAATGGACGGAGCTGGGTGGGACGGTGAAAAAGTGACTTGCTCCTCTGTCTTGGGAAGCTTTAGAAGAAACAAAATTTTTCGCTGCCGGCTAAGAATTTTTCCTCTTTTTCCAGAGTTGCCAGCTGTTGAACAGGTTCTGCCACAGCACATAACTCCCCGGCGCCACGGACGAAAGCGGGTTTAGGTACGTGTAAGCCATCCATATCGCAAGGATAGTGTTTTTTTGTCCAAGCGCCTGTCCTCCGCTTATGCGTTCGCCGTATGGAGTCCCTATCCGTTTTCCTATGAAGAATTGCAGGCTGCATGTAACGAGCCCAATAATTCCCAGCCAAATCTCGACCCTCAAAGGGGCATCGCTTGTAACCAACGAGCGCACAGTTTGCCCGCTGACGATAGCCAGGCCCACTCCCCAAAGGTAGAATGCCATGTCGTGCAAGCCGAGAAGCCATGTGTGGATTTTCGGGAAAAACCATCTGAGAATGAATGCTATGATAAACGGCAAGAGAAGCAAAGGGAATACTTTGCCCAGTATTTTCAGAAAGGCTATGTGGAAACTAACATCGCTGTGGACTTCAACTAACGGGAAAATAAGCGGGACTGCTGCTGCCGCGAGTATGTTCGACAGGAGTGTGTAGCAAGTCAGTGCCGACACATTCCCTCCAAGCTTCCCGGTGATGACGGCTGCCGCCGTGGCGGTGGGACAGATGAGACAAACCATTGCACCCTCGAAAACCTCCCGGTATTCTTCGCCCATTGGCAGGTAAATCAGCAGGATGGAGACCGCGAGGCATGAGAATAATTGGAATGATAAAAGTTTCCAATGCCACCCTGCGGGAAAGAGTTCGTGGGGATTTACTTTGCAGAAGGTCAGGAGTAACTGGGCAAAAATCAGAAGGGGAGTGAGGATATCAATGATGCGATACATGGCCGGCTTCAGCGGATTGAGGAATGCGTTTTGAGAAAAAATCCAATAGACTAAAGCTCCGGTAACCATTGCGACTGGTAAAGTCCAGTTCTTTAGAAAAGTGAGCATCTTCATTGTCTCTTTTGTTTTTAAATTCGGCCGCAAAGGTAGTTTTTTTTATGAGATTGAGTATTTGTTCACTGAAGTTTGTAAATTTGTCTCTGAACTACAAAATTCCTTTTTTATTATGAAGAATACACTTTTTTGTTTGACTCTATTAGTGGCGGGTCCGTTGTTCGCACAGCAAAAAGCCACAATAACCGTTCATCCTGAAGCAGGAGAACAAATTATCCCAAAAGAAATATACGGTCAGTTTGCCGAACACCTTGGCAGTTGCATTTACGGGGGACTTTGGGTTGGTGAAGATTCATCGATACCGAATACCCAAGGCTACAGGAATGATGTGTTGGATGCACTGAAACAGCTGAGAGTGCCTGTTTTGCGTTGGCCGGGCGGATGTTTTGCGGATGAATATCATTGGCAAGATGGAATTGGTCCGCGAGAAAATCGTCCCAAACTCATTAACAATAACTGGGGCGGAACGGTGGAAGATAACAGCTTCGGGACGCATGAGTTCCTGAATCTTTGCGAACTATTGGGTTGCGAACCTTACGTCAGCGGGAATGTAGGAAGCGGAAGTGTTGAGGAATTGGCAAAATGGGTTGAATATATGACGGCAGGAGACGGCAGTCCGATGGCTAAACTGCGTAAGGAAAACGGACGGGAGGAGCCTTGGAAGGTTAAATATCTTGGTGTCGGCAATGAGAGTTGGGGCTGCGGAGGAAGTATGCGTCCTGAATATTATGCCGACCTTTACCGCCGTTATGCGACTTATTGCAGGAACTATGGCGACAACCGACTCTTCAAGATTGCCAGCGGTGCCAGTGATTATGATTATAACTGGACGGATGTTTTAATGCAGAATGTCGGAACTCGGATGGACGGTTTGTCGTTACATTATTATACAGTTGCAGATTGGAACAATAAAGGTTCGGCTACTGAGTTTTCGGCAGAAGATTATTATTGGACTTTGGGAAAATGTCTTGAAATAGAAACTGTAGTGAAGCGTCATATCGCAGTGATGGATAGCTACGACCCCCAAAAGCGGATTGCCTTGATGGTTGATGAATGGGGGACTTGGTGGGACGAAGAACCGGGAACAACTCCGGGGCATCTTTACCAGCAAAATACTTTGAGGGATGCGTTTGTCGCTGCTCTGACATTGAATGTTTTCCATAAATATACAGACCGGGTGAAAATGGCAAACATCGCCCAGATAGTCAATGTGCTGCAATCCATGATACTTACCGACGGGCCGAAAATGGTGCTGACTCCTACGTATTATGTTTTTGAAATGTATAATGTCCATCAGGATGCGACGTTCTTGCCTTTGGACTTGCAATGCCAGCAAAGGAACGTGCGGGATGACAGAATCATTCCGATGGTGAGCGTTACAGCTTCGAGGGATAAGGATGGCGTAGTCCATATATCTTTAGCCAACGTGGATTTGGAAGAATCACAAAGCATAGCGATTGATTTGGGAAGCATTCGTCCGCAATCTGTTTCCGGGAGAATCTTAACGGCAGAGAACATCAATTCTTACAATACTTTTGATAACCCCAATAAAGTAACGCCGGCTGATTTCAAAGGAGCGAAAGCAAATGGTAGCAGTTTGCAAGTGGAACTTCCGGCAAAGTCGATTGTCACGCTAACAATAAAGTAATAATATGAAAGCAAAAGCATTTTTTTGTGGTGTGCTGTGTCTTTCTGCGGGATGGATGTTGCAGGCTCAAGATGTCAGTCGTATGGTTTTGCAGGCAAATAAAATCGGCGCAGAAATACAGCCTACCATGTACGGGCATTTTTTTGAGGATATAAACTTCGGTGCGGACGGCGGATTGTATGCAGAGCTGGTTAAGAATCGTTCGTTTGATTTCCCGCAGCAATTAATGGGGTGGACAGTATTCGGAAATGTAACCGTGAAAGATGACGGTCCCTTTGAACGCAATCCTCATTATGTCCGGTTGGGTAATCCGGGGCATCCACACAAGCATACAGGAATTGAGAATGAAGGTTTCTTCGGAATAGGTTTGAAAGAGAATGCACAGTATCGTTTTTCCGTTTGGGCACGGGGAGCAGGGGAGAAGATACGTGTGGAATTAATAGATAACAGCTCGATGGAAGAAAGTCAAGTATTGGTGGGAGAGGATTTGACTTTCGATTCCTCCGATTGGAAACAATATGAATTACTTCTGACGTCTCCTAAAACTATATCCAAAGCTCATTTGCGTATTTTCCTTACTTCGGAAGGCACGGTTGATTTGGAACACGTATCTCTTTTCCCTGTAGATACATGGAACGGGCACCGGAACGGCTTGCGTAAAGATTTGGTGCAGGCTTTGGCGGATACGAAACCCGGTGTTTTCCGTTTTCCGGGAGGTTGCATAGTCGAGGGGACAGATTTGGCAACTCGATACAACTGGAAAAATTCTGTAGGTCCTGTCGAGAATCGTCCGGTAAATGAAAATCGTTGGCATTACACATTCCCGTATCGTTTCTTCCCCGATTATTTCCAGAGTTACGGGATGGGATTCTTCGAATTATTCCAGCTTGCCGAAGAAATAGGCGCCGAGCCTCTTCCTGTGTTGAATTGCGGGTTGGCTTGCCAGTACCAAAACGACAGCGAGGATGCCCACGTTAAGGTTGAAGACCTTGACAGTTATGTTCAGGATGCATTAGACCTTATAGAGTTTGCCAACGGTAGTACAGATACGGAATGGGGAAAACTTCGCGCGGATATGGGTCACCCGAATCCTTTCAACCTGAAGTTTATTGCCATTGGGAACGAACAATGGGGACCTGAATATCCTGCAAGGCTGGAGGTTTTTGTCGAAGCTATCCGCAAGGAATATCCCGAGATTAAAATAATCGGTTCATCAGGTCCCGGCTCGGAAGGAGAGGCCTTCGATTATCTTTGGCCGGAGATGCGGAGGTTGAAAGTCGATTTGGTAGACGAACATTTCTACCGTTCGGAGCGTTGGTTCCTCTCCCAAGGTAACCGATATGACAATTACGACCGCAAAGGCCCGAAAGTATTTGCCGGAGAATACGCCTGCCACGGCGCAAACGGGAAAAAATGGAACCATTTCCACGCCGCACTTTTGGAAGCTGCTTTCATGACCAACATTGAACGCAATGCGGATGTCGTACACATGGCCACATACGCCCCGCTGCTCGCCCATGTGGAAGGTTGGCAATGGCGACCGGACTTGATATGGTTTGACAATCTTCGTTGCGTCCGTTCATGCAGTTATTATGTGCAACAACTTTATGGTACGAACAAAGGAACTAACGTAGTACCGCTTCTGATGGATGGAAAGCCCGTCAGCGGTCAGGAAGGGCAGGGCGGATTGTTCGCAAGCGCCGTTTGGGATGAAGAATCACAGAACTACATCGTGAAAGTGATTAATACATCCGACGAATCCCGGACTGTGGCGATAACTTTCGACGGTCTGAAGTCTTCCCAGCGTTTAGTCCCCGGAGTTTCGACCGTTTTCCATTCCGAGAATCCGGATGCCGACAATACTTTGGATAACCCGACAGCCATTGTCCCGCTCCAGGCTCCTGCGCCTTCTGTCGGCGGGAACATTCTGACAGGCGAAGTCGGGGCGCAGAGTTTCGTTATTTACAAAGTGCAAGCAGTTTCTTGACAAAGCTTAATAGCAATGTTCTGAAAGAGGAGTTAAGGCTTGATGTTGTTTCGATACAACCGGCTTTGGCTCCTCTGACTTTTTGTATTATTTCCCGTTTGCGTCAGCGGGATAAACCACTCCCAACTGCCGCCTTACCTCGTCTATGATTTCGATAGTCGTCAGCGAGTTTGCCCAACTGTTCACTTCAGATTCCTTTTTTCCTTCCGTGATACACGAAATGAACTCTGCAACCTCATAATAATATTCATTTTTTGCAGCCCGTACAGACAGGTCAATCGGTTCGTCGGTCGAAGTCTTCCCCGGGACAGCCGCAGCACGCGGTTGGAATTCCACATGGCTGATTATATTTATACGGTCGAGCATCAGGTTTCCGTCTTCCCCTTCAATCTCCGTTGGAAGAGAAGAATTGGCAATTTTTGAGTAAAGAACCGTGGCGTTCATGCCGTCGTAGGTAAAGTTTACCGCTCCCTGGCCGTCCACACCCGTAGGGAGAAGCAATCCCGACGCTTCAACTTTCTTCGGTTTCCCGAAAAGAACCACCATCGGGTATATCGTATAAACCCCGATGTCCATCATCGCCCCGTTTGACAGTTCCGGCTTGAACGCATTCAGCACAATGCCTTCTTTCAGCTTGTCGTAACGTGAAGAATATTGGCAATAAGACGAGAAATAGCGTCTCACCGTCCCCACACGGTGCAAATTGTCCCTTACGGCAAGAAAGTTCGGGGTCAAAGTCGGCTTCATCGCCTCCATAAGCGTTACGTCGTTCCGCTTTGCCGCCGCAATCATTTCCCTTACCTCCTTGGCATTCGACGCCATCGGTTTCTCGCAGAGCACGTGCTTCCCGTTCTCCATGCAAATGATACTTTGCTCCGCGTGCTTGTAATTCGGCGAAGCGATATAGACAGCATCAACCAAATTACTCTCTGCCATCTCTTCCAAAGAGGTAAAAGTATGCGGAATCCCATGTTTGGACGCAAACGCATCCGCAGTCTCTTGCTTACGCGAGCATACCGCCGCGAGTTCAAACCGTTCATCTTGCCGTGCGCCGGCAATCACCCAGTCGGAAATGAAATTTGTCCCGACCACACCGAATCTTACTTTCTTCATTGTCATCTTCCTTTTTATTTTTTGCCGAAGATGCAAATAAAAGCAGGAAATCCAATCGGGGATGCGGTATAAAATGACGTACAAATTGCCGACAAAAC
>CAYZTO010000131.1:0-6318 GCA_964481365.1 uncultured Parabacteroides sp.
GTCCCAGATTATCATCAGTGTTCTTTCTTTCAGTGCCCTCGGGCATAGCCGACAGGATTCTGTTCAGGAAACGGGCTTTGATAGAATATCTGGGAGGGAACACCACCTACTACCGCTATCCAAGGAGAAATAAAAAGAAAAAGGCGCTGAAGATTGCAATAATCCTCGCGCCCTTTTCAGCCTGTTTTTACAACTTCTATCTTAAACGTTCCAACGAGCGAACCAGCGCTTCGTCAGCTCCAATATTCCGGATAGCCAGATAATCCAATATGATACCGATGAATGGGAACGTCAATCCTATTTGTCCTGTGAATGAGAAGAGTGCATCTGCGGATTCGGATTTGACTTTCCACAAAAGGAATGCAAAAAGCCCATAAAATCCAATCATCAGCAATGCATTGAAAATACATAAACGAATCTGCAAAATCCGCTTGCGAAACAAGAATATAATTATGCACGATAGAAGAGCTATCGCCACGGTCAATACAAGCAAACCCCACGTCGGATAAACCAAATCCGGCTTTTCGGTAAGCATTGTATAAAGTCCTGCCACATTGAAAGAATAGAAAGTCTCTCCCCTTTGGACAGTTGCCAGAGGCATAAAAAGGAGGACTACCATCAGGATGGAGATAATCAGAAGATAAACCGTTTGTATTCTTTGAATCATCTCACAACTCTAAGCTGTTGTATTGAAATTATTTTTCTCCTTGGCAGGATTCCTGTAAAATACCTTTCCGTCGATATATTCCTGGGTGGCTATAAGCGTAGGCTTGGGTAACTTCTCATAATAACGGGAAATTTCTATCTGCTCCCGGTTCTCGAAAACTTCTTCCAGATTGTCATTGAAAGATGCAAACTCCTGGAGTTTCTTTTCCAAGTCTTGTTTCATATCCACGCTAATCTGGTTTGCACGCTTGGCAATAATCGCAACAGTTTCATACACATTGCCCGTATCTTTGCACAGCTTCATTATGTCACGAGTCACCGTATTCGTTGGGGCGTTAGTTTTTCTGTAATCCATACTTTTTATTGTGAGTTTATTTAATATGTATCAGTTATACGCTTGCTTGCATAGTCATAATACTTTTGAATTTCCTTCAGGTACTTCCCATCCGGATATTCATTCGTATAATTATAATACTCATCCACAACCTCCCTATATCTTCCTTGCAACTTTTCTTCAACGCTCACCAAAGCCACTTCATATTTGGAACGCGCTATCAAGTACATGAACTCTTCCCGATATTGCGAGAAAGGATAATTTTTCAAAGCATTTTGAGCCGTAATGACAGCCGAAAGGTAATTATTCCCCATATATGTACCCAGATTAAAATACAAACGAGTAGCCAAAAGTTCTTTCAAGGCTAACTTCTCCTGCAATTCAAAAAGGATTTTCTGAGCTTCGGGAGCACGTTCGCTCTGGGGATAATATTCCAGGTAAAGCTGTAACTGCTCTATTGCCTTATAAGTTTGTGATTGGTCTAATCGGGGGTCCGGTGAATCCAAATATAATCCATAGCCGGAATAATAACGGGAAAGTTCGGTAAACTCTCCCTTGGGATAAGTTTTATAATAGGTTTCAAAGTATTGGGACGCTGTTTGATAATCTTTCTGACCGTAGTAACTTTGTGCCAATAAGTAAAGGGACTCTTCCGCATTTGCAGTTCCCCTGAACATCGTTACTAATTCCTCCAACAACGTTATTGCTTTGTTATATTGCTTTGCATTGAAATATTTCTTTGCGTAAGAATATTTTAGCTCGTAATCTGTGCTTTTAAGAATCTTGTTGTATTCACCGCACGAAGACAGCAAGAAAGCACTCATCAGTAAGGAAAAAACAATCTTTTTCATCTAACGATACTTTTAAGCATGCGAATGTATGGAGAAAAAACGGAAGAAAAAAGATACGATGCATAAATTAAGAATTATGAATCTGTAATTATGAAATGGAAAGACTTTTCATCTCCCCAAACACATCACGATTCATAATTCCCAATAGACTAAAACTTATAAAGTTCACTTGCCGCTATCAGCTTCAATTTGTTTTCTTTCAAGACTTCGGCACAGCGGGCTATATCATCCGGACGGATTATCACGTTTGCAGCATCCCCTTGCGAAAAAGCATACATATATTCTATGAAAATTCCAGCAGCATTAATAATCTCCATCGCCTTTGACAAAGCCCCCGGTTGGTTCGGGCAGTGCAAACAGATAACCTCCGTGACACTGACAGCATACAAATGTTCTTTCAATACTTTTATGGCTTTGTCTGTATCGGATACTATTAAGCGTAATATCCCGAAATCAGAATTTTCAGACACAGTAAAAGCCGACATATTGACCTCCGCTTCTCCCAACAACTTGGCAACCTCGGCGAAGCGTCCCTTTTTATTTTCCAGAAAGATAGATAATTGTCTTATTAACATGGCACCAATATTTTCAGATGGTTACGATACATTCATTAGTAATACAGCAGCTACACCAGCTTTCGCTTGTCTATGACATGCTTTGCCTTGCCCATACTTCGTTCTATACTGCGCGGTTCGACAATCCTGATATCAGGCTGCAGTCCCACCACGCTCTGAATCCGGTCGGTAATTTTCTTTTTCAGACCCAACAGCTTATTCATTTCATCAGTATAGAACTCCGGACGCACTTCCACTTGGATTTGGAAGGTGTCGGTATTATTCACGCGATCCACCACAATCAGGTAGTGAGCCTCAAACTCCGGCATTTCCAAGATAACGGATTCAACTTGGGACGGGAAGACATTTACCCCACGGATGATAAGCATATCATCACTACGCCCCATTATCCTGCCCATGCGGACAGCCGTCCGACCACATTCACACTTCTCATAAATAAGGTGCGTAAGGTCCCGGGTGCGGTAGCGAATCATCGGCATACCCTCTTTGGTAATGGTAGTGAATACCAGTTCGCCCTGTTCACCCGGAGCAACAGGTTGCAAGGTGACCGGGTCGATTATTTCAGGCAGAAAGTGGTCTTCCCACAAATGCGTACCATTCTGGCATTCACACTCCCCTCCTACTCCAGGACCGCAAATTTCCGTCAGACCATAAATATCGTAAGCCTTGATATTCATTTTTTCTTCCAGTTCTTTCCTCATGTTCTCCGTCCACGGCTCGGCGCCAAAAGCACCTATCCTAAGCTGGAATTCCTCCAGCGGAATCCCGGAATTATGTATCGTCTCGGCAAGATACAAGGCGTAAGACGGCGTGCAAGCCAAACCTTTCGCACCGAAGTCGTGCATCAGCTGTATTTGCTTCTGCGTATTGCCACTGCTCATGGGAATGACAGTCCCGCCTATGTTCTCAACCCCTCCATGCAAGCCCAGACCGCCCGTAAACAATCCATAGCCGTATGACACCTGCACCAAATCATTCCGGGTGAACCCGTAAGCCGTAAGGCAGCGCGCCGCGACTTCCGCCCATATCCTCAAGTCCTTGCGAGTATAGCCTACAACTATAGGTTTACCTGTCGTACCCGACGAAGCATGCAAGCGCACAATTTCCGACATCGGCACAGCCATAAGTCCGAAGGGATAATTGTCCCGCAAGTCTTGCTTGACAGTAAACGGCAGCTTCACAATGTCATCTACTGATTTTATATCGCCGGGTTCCAAGCCCAGCTCCTGCATTTTCTTTCTATAAAAGGGTGTGTTATGATATACATATTCAACCATACGGCAAAGACGTATATCCTGCAACTTCCGCATTTCATCGCGGCTCATGCATTCGATAGTTTCATTCCAAATCATGGCATTTGTTCCTTAATTTACAACCTGCTCGATGTTCCTGAATCTTTCCGCATCCAACTATACCGTAGGCAAAGCCTGCCGTGCTTGCCGGTCAGGGTCAAGGGCCATTTCGCAGGTGTCGTTGAGAATCATTGTTTCCCCCTTTTCCACTGTGAAGGCATCCCACTTCGGCAGCAAGCCTCCGCTGGGGTCTCCGGAGCGCATGAAGCGTAGCAGGGCATCTGCCATCATCCGCGACAGCTTCCTCGGACGTTCGCCACCTCCGGTATGGGTCACCATCCGGTCTGTATTCAAAAACCAGAAGCAAATATCAAGGCAATGGAATGCCCGCATACGTCCGTCGAACAGAGGCGGGCACCAGCCGAACCATGCCACATATACGGAGGATGCCTGCGACATCTTTGCTTCAGCCGCAGCCACTACGCGCTGCCTGTTCGATAGTATGAGGTCCACCAGCTCCACAGGTTTAGCATCGGGGAAGTTCAAGGCGTAAGAGTCCACAATCTCTTGGGACTTGTCGCCATATCGTCTTTGCAGGTAACCAACAGCTTCATCTTTGGTCATGCGTTCCAGCGCGGCATCAGTACGGCTTATGCCCCACTCATGGAATGTAGTGCAGAATATCAGCGGAATGTCAGGAGCGTCGGGAAGCGGTTCGCGGAAGAAAACACCTTCGGGAAGGCAAATCCCGTCCGCCACAGGACTGAACCCGACATTTTCATTAGCGTGCTCCTGCCTCATCCGCGCCAAAGCACGGTTTGCAATGTCGAGGTACTCTTGCCACGGCATATCCTGAAGTTTGTCAATTTCAGACTTTTTCAGTTTCGCTTCTTCCAAGATATATTCACCCAGCTTCGACGACAGTTTTTTGTCTGCCCCGCGAATGGAAGAACCGCTCAAAGCCACGCCCTTATGCAGCAAACCTTTTGCCTGGGGCATCGAGGCAAGCACGCACACCTTGGCGCCTCCGCCGGACTGCCCGATTATCGTTACGTTACCCGGATCGCCTCCGAAGTTGGCAATATTATCATGCACCCACTCCAGCGCAGCCACCATGTCGAGGGCACCGACATTTCCCGACAGCTTATATTTCTCGCCGCCTACGGCAGAAAGGTCGCTGAAGCCGAAAGCATTCAAGCGGTGATTGACCGAACAGAATACCACGTCCCCCTGCTTTGCCAAGTTCTCGCCGTGGTACCCGTCTTGCTCCATAGAGTTCCCGTTAGAGTAGCCACCACCGTGGAACCACACCAAAACCGGCCGTTTACGTCCGTCGGCGATGCCGTTTGTCCAAACGTTCAAGCGGAGGCAGTCTTCGCTGAACAGGTCGTAATTCCAGTGGTCCGCGAACGCCCCGTAAGCCTCCGGTTCACGAGGATAAGAGACAATCTGGGGTGCTGAATTGCCATAGAAGACCGTAGCGCGGATTCCCTCCCACGGCTCAGGCTTCTGCGGAGGCATAAAGCGGTTCCGCCCCGACGTGTCTGCCCCGTAGGGGATTCCCATGAACGTATAGACCCCGTTCATAATGTATCCTTTCACTTTACCATAGATTGTGGAAGCCACTGCAATGTCGTTGCCGATTTGCAAGACGGGCGGTTCTTCCTGCCCGGTGCCACTTTGGGATTTGGAGTTTTCCCCGGAACATGCCGTTGCCAACGTTGCGAACGACCCGGAACTTATCGCCGCCGCACCCAAGCCAAGGGACTTGATGAAACTCCGCCGGCAGAGCGGTGATTTGCTTGAAATTTCCATAACTATATATTTTTACATTAAACTTTTTTCCACGAAAGCTTTCATTAACTCCACCGTCTGGTCGATTCCCAGCACGGAGGCATCTATGGAGAAATGGTAGGACGAAGCCGCTCCCCATGTCTTATTGGTGTAGTAATTGTAGTATGCTGCGCGGGACTTGTCTATTTTAGCCATCCTTTCCTTGGCCTCTTCCACGCTTATGCCGAGGTATCCGGTGATTCTGTGGATGCGTATTTCCTTCTTGTTATGTATAAAGAAGCTGATGAGCGACGGTTCGTCGCGCAAGACATAATCAGCGCAGCGCCCCACGAGGACGCAAGAGCCTTTGGCAGCTATTCCACGGATTGCCTCGCTCTGGAAACGGAACAGGGCATCATTGGAGAGGACATCGTTGTAGGGATTGAACATTCCCATATATGTAAAGCCCATCTGGAAGGCGTAGGACAACCCGTGGGAAGTACGTTCGTCGGCCCTCGCGAACACATCTTCGCACAGCCCGCTTTGTTTTGCAGCCTCGGCGAGCAATTCTTTGTCATAGTAAGATATTCCCAGAGATTTCGCCAGTTTCTGGCCTATCTCGCGGCCTCCGCTGCCGAATTGGCGGCCTATTGCCAATATTATTTTACGTTCCATGAAGGTGATGTGTTTTGAATTTTAACTCTTTGCAAATATAAAATGTATTTTTCGTAACTACAAAATGGCTTGCGCAGGTCTTCCGTAAAATTTGCATACCCGCCAAGTGCCTCGGATTTTACCAGCGGAACTTCTGCGGCTTCATCAAGACC
>CAYZTO010000132.1:0-6262 GCA_964481365.1 uncultured Parabacteroides sp.
CTGTTTCCAAAGCCTTTCACAGTCCGCCGAGGGGCAACCGGGAGCTTATTCCCGACTCTGAGGCTCGGAAGAAAACAAAGTGCAACATTCAGGATTAAAAGAACGGCACAACACGGCATATTTCCTTGCTTACAGAGCAAGTTGCCAGCCATTTACTTGCAGATGTCGGGAGACTTTACGAATTTTGCACATAAATTAAGCATGAAGTATATCGCACATCAAAAGCTTTTCATTTTTAATTTGCTAAATATCAACAATATGCACAAATCCAACTAATAATATATGGATAAGAAATTTGCCGAATATTCCAAGTTCGACCTGTCGAACATAAACAAAGAGATACTGAAGAAGTGGCAAGACGGCAACGTTTTCCACAAAAGTCTTGAAATACGAAAAGGACACCCGTCTTTCGTTTTTTACGAAGGCCCTCCTTCTGCCAACGGCATGCCGGGTATCCACCACGTGATTGCCCGCTCGATTAAAGATATCTTCTGCCGTTACAAAACGATGAAAGGATATAAAGTAGACCGCAAAGCCGGATGGGATACCCACGGGTTGCCGGTTGAATTGGGTGTGGAAAAGGAATTGAATATAACAAAGGAAGATATTGGCAAAAAAATCAGCGTGGCGGATTACAATGCCGCATGCCGCCGCGATGTAATGAAATTCACAAAGGAATGGACTGACCTTACCGAGAAAATGGGCTATTGGGTCGATTTGGAACACCCTTACATCACCTACGATAACCGTTACATAGAAACTCTGTGGTATCTTCTGAAAGAATTATACAAGAAAAACTTGCTTTACAAAGGATATACCATCCAACCTTATTCTCCCGCTGCCGGAACAGGATTAAGCACCCATGAATTGAACCAACCAGGCTGCTACCGGGATGTAAAAGACACAACTTGCACGGCGCAGTTCCGCATACTCAATCCCAAGCCCGGAATGGATGGATTTGGAGAAGCGTTTTTCCTCGCATGGACTACCACACCTTGGACTTTGCCGTCGAACACTGCCCTTTGCGTAGGTCCTTCCATTACTTACGTGGCTGTACAGACTTACAATCCATATACAGGTGTCCCTGAAACTGCAGTTTTGGCAAAAGACCTTCTCAATGCTTATTTCAATCCCAAAGCTGCTTCCCTGAAGTTGGAAGATTACAAACAGGGCGACAAACTGATTCCTTTCAAAGTCGTGGGGGAATGGAAAGGTTCGGAACTGGAAAATATGCGTTACGAACAGCTAATCCCGTGGGTGAATCCGGGAGAAGGTGCTTTCCGGGTTATATTGGGAGATTTTGTCACGATAGAAGATGGAACAGGCATCGTTCACATCGCTCCCACATTCGGTGCCGATGATAACAGGGTCGCAAAAGCCAACGGAGTTCCTCCTTTAATGATGAAAGACAAAGACGGGAATATGCGTCCGATGGTAGATTTGACCGGCAAATATTACAAGCTGGAAGATTTGGATGCCACGTTTGTCCGCAAGTATATGAATGCCACAGATTACGACCCTTATCAAGGCCGCTTCGTGAAAAATGCCTACGACCCGACATTGACCGACAAGGACGAGACTTTGGATATATCCATCTGCATGATGCTCAAAGTCCAAAACCGTGTGTTTAAAATAGAGAAACATATACACAACTACCCGCACTGCTGGCGTACCGATAAACCCGTGCTCTATTATCCGTTGGACAGTTGGTTTATCCGTTCAACTGCGTGCCGCGAACGCATGATTGAACTGAACAACACTATCAATTGGAAACCGCAAAGCACCGGGACTGGGCGTTTCGGTAAATGGCTGGAAAATCTGCAGGACTGGAACCTAAGCCGCAGCCGGTACTGGGGTACACCACTCCCCATCTGGCGCACGGAAGACGGGAAGGAAGAAAAATGCATCGGCTCTGTAGAAGAACTCTACGATGAAATAGACAAGGCAGTTGCAGCGGGGTTAATGGAGAATAATCCTTATAAAGCACAAGGGTTTGTGCCCGGTGTTTATACTGAAGAAAATTACAACAAGATAGACCTTCACCGCCCTTATGTGGATGATATTATCCTTGTGTCTGAAAAGGGTGGAAAGCCTATGAAGCGAGAGGCTGACCTCATAGACGTGTGGTTCGATTCCGGTTCGATGCCGTATGCACAAATACATTACCCGTTCGAGAACAAGGAACTTCTGGATAACCGCTCCGTTTATCCTGCCGATTTCATTGCTGAAGGCGTAGACCAAACGCGCGGATGGTTTTTCACGTTGCATGCCATTGCCACGATGGTGTTCGACAGCGTCGCTTTCAAAGCCGTAGTGTCGAACGGACTGGTATTGGATAAAAACGGCAACAAAATGTCGAAACGGCTCGGAAACGCCATAGACCCATTTGCCACCATCGAAAAATACGGCTCCGACCCGTTACGATGGTATATGATTACCAATGCTTCACCGTGGGACAACATCAAGTTTGATGTGGACGGAATCGAAGAAGTGCGGCGCAAGTTCTTCGGTACATTATACAATACATATTCGTTCTTCGCGCTCTATGCAAACGTGGACGGATTCGATTACTCGCAACCTGATGTGGCGTGGGAGAAACGTCCGGAAATTGACCGGTGGATTCTTTCGTTGTTGAACTCTTTAGTAAAAGAAGTAGATACACAATTCAACAATTACGAACCTACACGCGCCGGTCGCGCAATATCTGACTTTGTGAACGACAATTTAAGCAATTGGTACGTCCGCCTCAATCGGCGTCGTTTCTGGGGTGGAGGACTTTCGGAAGACAAACTTTCCGCGTACCAGACACTTTACACTTGTCTCGAGACTGTGGCAAAGCTGATGGCACCGATTGCACCGTTCTACGCAGACCGTCTGTTCTGCGACCTGATAGCTGTCACCGGACGGGAAAAGGTCGAGTCGGTCCACTTGTCAGATTTCCCGGTTTGCCATGAAGAACTGATAGACAAGGCGGAGGAAGAACGTATGCAAATGGCACAAAGCATCTCGTCGATGGTATTAGCATTGCGCCGCAAAGTGAACATAAAGGTGAGGCAGCCGCTGCGCACACTGATGGTGCCGGCTCCGGATGCAAAGCAGATGGAAAACATCAGTTCCGTAAAGGATTTGATACTGAATGAAGTCAATGTGAAAGAGCTAAAGTTCGTCGATAATACCGCAGGCATTTTGGTAAAGAGAATCAAGCCCGACTACAAGAAGCTCGGCCCTCGTTACGGCAAAATCATGAAGCAATTGGCTGCGGAAATCCAAACCATGAGCCGCGAAGACATCGAGACGTTAGAGAAAGACGGTATGTTCCGATTGAATATCGGAGGGCAGGATGTTTCAATCGAGCGGTCGGATGTGGAAATAATCTCGGAGGACATTCCGGGGTGGTTGGTGGCTAACGAAGGGCAGCTGACGGTCGCGCTTGACATAACTATCACCGACGAATTACGGAAAGAAGGCTTGGCTCGTGAGTTGGTAAACCGGATACAGAACCTCCGCAAGAGCAGCGGGTTCGATATTACGGATAAAATCAACATCACTATCCTTTCGACAGATGAACTCGACGATGCAATCAAGGAACATAGGGAGTACATCTCTAATCAAGTGCTTGCGACATCAATAGAAATAGCCGACGAAGCCATAAGCGATGCTTCAGAGCTTGATTTTGACGATTTCAAGTTACTTATCCGCATAGAGAAAGTATAATATTGCACATTTCATAAACACAGACAACCCCGAAAGCCATCCATTTGGTTTCCGGGGTTTCTTTTTTCGTATAATATAAGAGCGGGAACCGCGTCCCTTTATTTTTTTTCGCGGAGAAAAGCCAAAGCACGCTCCAAATCATCGGGAGTATCGATGCCGATGGTCTCGTGTTCCGTGATTCCGACCTTAATACGGTATCCATTCTCCAGCCAGCGCAGTTGTTCGAGGCTTTCGGCTATTTCGAGAGGCGATTGCGGCAAAGAGGTGATTTCGCGCAACGTTGCAGCGCGGTAGGCATAGAGTCCGATGTGTTTATAATAAGTATGATTGGGCAGCCATTCGCTGTAATGCTTCCCTCGCATATAAGGGATTATAGAGCGGCTGAAGTACATGGCTTCTTGCCGGTTGTTCAAGACTACTTTTGGAGTGTTGGCATTGAAAAGCGCCGATTCAAAGTCATCGTCGGGGCGGAACGGCTTCACTAACGTAGCGATGCAGACACTTCCGTCGTTGAAGCACGCCTTTAGTATTTCTATTTGCTCCGGCTGTATGAAAGGCTCGTCGCCTTGTATGTTCACAACAACATCGAAACCTTCGCCGCAGAGCTTATACGCCTCGTAACAGCGGTCTGTTCCGCTCCGGTGATTAGATGACGTCATTACAACGTTCCCGCCAAATTGTTTCACGGCATTTTCAATGCGGTGGTCGTCGGTTGCGACGCATACGGAATCGAGAACTCCGGCGACTTGTTCGTAAACACGCTGTATCATGGGCTTTCCCGCCATGTCAGCCAACGGTTTTCCCGGGAAGCGGGTAGAAGCAAAACGCGCCGGGATTATACCAATGAATTTCATCATTAAATGCAACTATGGGATTATACTTAAAATGCTTTCCTGCCCGCTTTGCAGGATTTCAAAGCCAGGCGTTGCCAAAATTATGCATTTATTTTATTTTTGCTCATACAAAACTTACCTGAAATGAAGAGAAAGCATCCTTTGGAAGTCTTGATAGAGCAAGGCGAGCATCAGCAGCAAGATTTCAAATACGAAGTGAGCGACAGCAAAAAGATTGCGCGGACATTAAGCGCGTTTGCCAACACTGACGGAGGTAGGTTGCTGATTGGCGTAAAGGACAACGGACACATATCGGGCATCCGTGGAGACGAGGAATATTACATGGTAGAGGCAGCATCGAAGATGTACACCCGTCCGGAAGTCCCGTTCAAGGCAACACACTGGGATGTGGAAGGGAAAACAGTACTCGAAATCGACATAGAGCCTTGCCCCAACCGTCCTTACCTTGCCCCCGACAAAAACGATGCTTACCGCGCTTTCATAAGAGTGGCGGACGAGAACATACTTGCCGATGGAGTAATTGTACGTGCATGGAAAAAGCGCAGGAAGCCCCAGGGGACTTTGCTAAGGCTCAACCCGCCGGTACGCCTGCTCCTTTCCTACTTGGAAGAATATGAAACTATCAGCCTGAAGCGTTTTTGCAAAATGGCAAACATCACCTACAAGGCTGCGAAAGACATTCTCAGCGATTTGATGGCTATCGGCACAATCGACTATGTATTAAAAGACAAACACATACTGTACCGTTTAGGTGGCGGGGAAACAATGTGACTTTGCCCCGGCAATGCCGCAGCCGCACGGGGCGTTTTGCTTCCGTGCATGGAATGTACTCCGGGAACCGGGCATTTAATTATTTCCCAATAAATAGGAAAAACACCGTTTATTACCTATATTTGTATGCCGCCTGCAGTAGGCGACAGGTATTAGACCGCTAATACTTCTAACATTAAAATGTTTTCTTATGAATGCGTTGCAATTTCAAAAAAGGTTACTGGGAATTCGGGAGAATATGATGAATTTCGCTTTGACACTTACGGCAAACAAGGACGACGCCGAGGATTTGCTGCAAGACACAGCGCTGAAAGTCTTGGACAACCGCGAAAAATTTATTGACAACGTAAATTTCAGGGGATGGGTCATGACAATCATGCGCAACATTTTCATCAACAACTACCACAAGGTCGTTAAGGCGCAGACCTTAGTAGACCAAAGCATCGATTTGTATAATTTGGACATCGAAAATGAATCCGGGTTAGACTCGCCAGACGGTTCCTACCACATCAAAGAAATCTCGAAAGCCATCGAGTCGCTTAGCAAAGAAGTGAAGGCACCGCTCGTGATGTACCTCAGTGGTTACAAATACAACGAGATAGCCCAAAAGATGAACCTGCCCTTAGGCACGATTAAAAGCCGCATCTTCCTTGCGCGGCAACGACTTCAGAAAAGATTGAAAGACTACCGTTGAACGCCGGCGGGTTTTTGAAGCCCGCCGGAAAAAATCGGAAGTTTATTTGCACAAGAAAAAAATAAAGCTTTACTTTGTGCCCGTCAAACAAGACGGCAATTCGGTTCCTTGGATGAGTGGCTTAGTCAGCGGTCTGCAAAACCGTGTACGGCGGTTCGAATCCGCCAGGGACCTCGGCGACAAGGTCGTTTCCAAATATATCGGAGACGGCCTTTCTTATTTTGTCCCG
>CAYZTO010000133.1:0-6262 GCA_964481365.1 uncultured Parabacteroides sp.
GGTGCGGGAGATTGAGGAAAAAATGGAATGACAAAAGTTAAACGTTTGCGGAATGCATGACATTCTTCAAAAAAGAGCTATATTTGCAACACAAAGACAATTATGAGATACGCAATTCCTATGCCCAGACGTTGATGACCACAAGAAGCAAGTGAAATGACACGCCAGTATAACTTCATATATCCTTTCTTCTTGGTTAAAGTTATACTTCCACCATAGGGAATCCGACTTACCTTTGCCACCATGAAGGAATACTGGTATCTTAGGGAGGGCGATTTTCGCCCCGAGCGCATTGACGTGATTTGTGAGAGCTGGCATCGGAGCCGCCGGAGCGTTGTTGAGTTCCTTTCGGAAAACGGAAACATCTTCATGTCCAAGGATTCCGCCGAGGAGGCCTCGCGTGTCGTGCGCGCCGCACTCATTGCTCACCAAGAACTGCGAGGACATCTCGCAGGAATTCGTATTGACGTTGATATTCCTCGATTCGACGAGGGCTGATGCCCCTTGCCTCCATTTCCATGTGGTCGAGAGTCCCGCCCGCTTTTGCCAATTCAATGGTGTAGCGTATGAAATGCTTCGTGTCTCATGGGTGATGGCTGTCTGGAAACGCAGACAGCCATTGTTCTTTCAGTTCTTCCATCTTCATCATCATTGTCTGTATAATGTTCCTATCTCATCTTGCCGTCTGCTGCACGAAGTTTAAAAGTACTACAAATTGTAGTAGGTTCATGCCCTACTTTTTTGACACGTGATTTTAAGACGCTCCAATAATCCGCTCTACATTTTATGTCAATCCTTTGGTCTTTTCGTCAAAACCAGTCCCTTTTACATATCCTTTTTTCACCTTGTTAAAAGATATTTCTGACAAGAGGCCAATATTTAGCAATCCGACAATATCACTTTTAGCTGTCGTCGGAGAAACGCCAAATTTAACCTGTACATCTTTTACTGTCATTACTTCTTGGGGATTTTCATAATACATGCGTATGATTTCAGCTTGTCTTTCGTTTATGTTCCCAATGCGCAAGAAGGCATTGGCCTGCTTTCTTTTCAACGTCTTCCGGTGTATATAATGCTGCAAATCCTCAAATGCCAGTTTCAGCACACGTAAGTTGTAAGCGACAAAATAGCCTATGTCATTGCCGTCGGCTTCTACATATAGATAAGTCTTCTCATAGGTTTTTTTTGACCGTGCGATAATTCTCGATATGGATAAATACTCTGTCAACCAATACCCTTGCCTTAACATATACCAATAAAACAGGGCACGTGCTGTGCGCCCGTTCCCGTCAGTGAATGGATGCATATAGGCCACCATGAAATGAATGATAATTCCTCGGATGATGGGGTGAATGAATATTTTCGCACGTTCCTCGTTAAAAAAGTCGCACAAATGCTCAATGAAATGTGGAATTTCCTTATGCGAGGGTGGCGTATGTACGATTTCATGTGTAATTCCATCTTCCACCACCACGTCATCATTCGAACGGAATCGCCCGGCATCTTCCGGGTTCGTCATCGTTCCTTCGGTCATAAGCCGGTGTATATCCAATAACATTTCTTCTGTCAACGGTTTTTTCTTATTCGCGATGATGAAATTTATCGTTTGATAGTTGTTGAGAATCATTCGCTGCGACTTGTCCCTTGGGGCTATCTTCTTCCTCAACATCTCCTTTGCAACTTTTCTCGTGGTGGCTGCACCTTCCATTTGGCTGGATGAAATTGCCTCCTCCATCAATGAACTGATTAAATACTGGTCTTTGTTCTCTTCCGGGAGAAGTGCCCCATTCCCCCAGGAACCTCCAAAATTCATGTCAAGCTCGTGGCATATACGTTGCATCTGGTTTGTTATGCTTATATTAATGCCGAACTTGTCCCATACTGGAATATTGTTCCTTAACCTTGACGCTTTCACATACGCCCACAACATTTCATGTGAAAGAGAAGCTGGTATTGTTTTATACTTTACCGCACTCCAATATTCATAATTCTCATTAATACGGTCTATCAGTAGCGATACATCGCTGTTTGAACTGGACGATAAAGCGATGTAAGCTTCCACCAATTCTTTCTCTGTCAATTTGGGAGGATTTTCTATCATTTTTCTTGACGCTTTGAAGTTTGGCCACAAAGATACAAATTCTTTCCAATCTTTGCAACATTGGAAAGAATTGACAAAACATAAAATGCCTTTATCCTATGTCGGCTCTTACTCTGCGCTCGTGCCCTCGCTCCCAAATACTGCCACACTTGGCCAGCCGCTCCATTTCCCGTCTCCTGCGTTCTTGCCATGGCTCAAAATCGAATATTTCTCTCATAAGCCACTCGTCCCACGTCCCCCTGAAGCCAATGCCACGGTCGTCCAGGTAGACGTCAGCGATAACCTTTCCGCTCGTATTGTCCGGCTGGTCGGGGTTTTCGTTGATGTAGTCGTAGGTGATGTTGTTGTCCTTCAGCCATTTTTCCAACTTGTCGGATTTCTTCCTCGTGGTGAAAATGATGATTGTCCACCCTTGCTTTTTCAAAACATGCGTGCCAGTGTCTGCGTTGGCTATCATGTTGCCAAACACATCTTCGCCTTGCCATCCTCGACTGTAATCATGGATAACGCCGTCAAAGTCTATACAAATCGTCTTTCTCATAATATTTTGTGTTTAGTTTGTTCCCACCATCGCATTGTGCAGCATGTCCACGGCCGGCATGTTAGCCCACTGCTGCGCCTGTGCCATGAGCTGGGGCGGCACTCCGTCCGGCACTCCGCCACGCTGCATCTGCTCCTCCTGCGCCTTGATGCTCTGCAGCAGCTCGTCGGCAAACGGGAAATCGCCAAATTCAAGAAGCTGCTCCACCGAGATGGCCTGCGCCTGCCACAGCTGCATCAGTATGTCGTTGGCAAGTTGCCTGTAGGCTGGGGTGGCGGTGCTCTCCGTAATCGACAGGTCGAACTCCACGTCGCGTATCTTCTTCGGGTCGTATTCTATCTGCGCGCCGCTCTTGCCCGCGATGTTGAACACACGCTTGGTGTCATAGAACTGCTGCATGTTCTTCACGTCCTTGTACGCCCCGTCAATGGTGAACTGGCTGTAGCATTCCAGCATGTCGAGCAACGCCATCGTGGAGTTCTGCACCTGCTGGTTGTACATCGACGCGCTCTGTCCCGAAAAGCCGGGCTTTCCTTGCAGTGCGCCATTCACGCCGCTTATGTCCTCGAAGAATTTGAGTTGCAGGTTCAGCAACTCCGATATGCCGATGTTTGTCGAGTTGTTCGCCACCTGCTGGGGAATGATGCCCGTCTTGCTCGGCCTGAACACTATCACGCCGTTGAACTCCGTCCAGCTCTCCGCGATGTCGTCAATGCTCACTCCGTCGGGCAGGCTGTCCTCGGGCATGAGCAGCACGCCCTTGGCCGATGCCCTCATTATCCAGTCATACAGGGTGATGAGGCGGTTGGTGTATCGCTGCTGGTCTATCACGTCCGCCACGAACGAGTGTATCTCGCCGTCTATGAACGGGTACGCCTTGAACACATACGGGTGGCTTCCATGCTCGTATGGCGTTTCTCCCTCTTTCAGTATGTCCCCGAAAGGTGTGAGGTAGTAGAAATACCAGTAATCGTCCATGAACCATGTGGCCTTGACGAGGGGCACCTCGTCATCGGGCATGCCCGCGCCCCTTGCCATCTCCATGCGCTCGCGGTTCACCCTTTCCACCTGCTCCTCATAGTCGGATATGTCAATCTTGAAAATGTCTCCGTTCAGGTAATCATGGCAGCGGTAGCGCGGCTTCTGTTCCTTGCGCCAAACCTCGATGACACGGCAACGCCCCGGCTCGCTGGTCAACAGGAAGTCATAGTTTTCCAGCCGGCTGTAACCGAAACGCTCGGCATAGCTGGCGATGAAATCCCTCCGCGACGCCCACTTGTATATCTCTTTCAGCCGACGGTATTCCTGCGGCGTGTGGGCGAACTGTTCGCACAGATGCCCGAAACTCACGTCATGGACTTCACCAAGGCAAGTGACATCCCATCCCCTGAAATCGCGCATGTTGTTGTCAATGAAAAAGTTGTTGGGCTGCACATAGTCCGTCCAGCAGTCCTCCTTCCCGTTGCGCCAGCCGTAGCTCTTGCGGTGAGTGACGAAGCCGCTTATCAGGAACTCTTCCATCGACCGCGCATTCATTTCGTTCATGCGGTTGAGCTGCATGTTGCACTGCAATATCGTGCTCATCGTCTCGCCCAGCTTCTGCTCGTCCCTGTCGCGCGCCGTGCATGTCGGCTCTTTCATCTGGCTGCGGTACACGCCAAGCACGTTGCGCACCAACCTGCGTATGAGGTTGTTCTTCAACGGGACGCTCCCTTGCGCCTTGATATAGTCGGCCTCGCTCATGCTCTTGCCGTCAACACATATCACGTCGTCCCACTGAAAGCCATAAGTGTAACGCTTGTTGCGTTCCCTGTCCTTCCGGAAGTCGTCCATCTGGTTCCAGTAGTGCTGCGCCTCCATCAGCACGTCAAACGCCCTGCGGTCGCCGAAATGCCTTGTGGAGAACGCTACGGTGTCTGTTTCCTCATCGCGCCTTGGCGTGATACGGCTCATCGGAAGCAGCTTGTACTTTTCTTTCGTTGTCATGTCGTTTCTGTTTAAATGACGCCCGTCACGTCTCTTGCAAAAATAAGCATTCCGGGCGTCATGTCGCGTTTAACTATTTACGGACATGAACAGCGCGGAACGCGAATTGGGCATTGCCATAAAAAACAGTCTGACATAATCACTGTGTCAAGAACACTCGCCAACTCCCATCTCTCTCCCCACGTTCAACATACTTTTTGGAAATCAGCCTATCCAATAGCTTCTGAATGGCCGTTACACTGATGCCTGTTTCCTCTTTCATATCCGCAAGCGTTAAAGAAGGCTGTGTTCGCATGGCATTCAGAATCTTTGTATAATTGGGGGTTCGGAACGCAATGCGTTCTCCATCATACCACCACACGTTTTCATTCTTTTCGCTTACAAACAACACATCGTTATAAACCTCTGTCGCGACCAAATCATTGAAATATTTCAAGAACGGACGGATATCCTTAATCTCTGCGTGAGCGCCATCACCAGGGACAGGACCTACTTCGAGGTCGGTTTGATGCAAAGCCTCCAAATATTCACCTTTTTTACGACTACGGACTACAATCATAGGATAATCATGACGAGTCAAGATGTAATTTACCATCAGTCGCGCAATACGGCCATTACCGTCCTCAAAAGGGTGGATGCGTATATAGCGGTAATGGAATAACGCCGCTAACTCCACAGGAGAGAGTTTTCCTTCTTGCTCTGCCTTGTTATACCAATCCACCAAGTCTGCCATTAGGCTGGGCGTCTCTTCTGGCGAAGCATACTCAAACCTATCACCGTATCGTGTAATGACACTATTTGGCCGAGTCTTATACTGCCCTGCATGAATCACGTAACTTGTCTGTATTCCACCGGGCAGATTACGATATACCGTATAATCTTCGCGAAGTATCGTCTTATGTAAAGTTCGGATAAAATTCTGCGTCAATGGCATACCCTTCACTCCTGCTTCTTCTGCCATCATCCGTAATCCAATATTACTGGCAGTCATTTCCTGTACATCTCGCACATCCGCTTCTCCTATTACCTTGCCGAAAAGCAATAGGATTTCAGTCTGGCCATAAGTTAATGTATTACCCTCTATATGGTTACTGTTATAATTGAAATCGACTGTAAAACGACGACTCAGCCTTTCCCGGTCTTTATCGGACAATGGCTGTAAGCTCTGCCATGCTGTCAGTGCTTTTTTTATATTCAGATACTTCATATGGAATATGGAGTTTAATTTATAAAAACAGTACAAAGATATAAAAAATCCCATAAAGGTTATAATGATGCAACCTTTTTGTGTGATTCCAAGACGAAGCTTGACCAATTCAGGTCAAGTGAATTGGTCAAGACTTTGAAGCATACGCGCGACAAGCATCCTTGCCCCTGGCTCCCCTGTTTACGTGCCGCCTACGGCTTCTCCCACTTCCACTTCTTGGCTCTGTTGGCCGCGTGCCGCCTCCAGCTCCTTTATCATCTCCCTTTTCGCTTCGTTGAGTGCCGCCTCTATCTCGCCGGCTTTCTCGGTGTCCCCGCGCTCGTTGGCTTCCTTCAGGCCTTCGTTGAGCTTGTCGATGCTTGGCCGGTATTTCTCGAATATCTGGTATCGCTTGTATTCCGGCGAGGCCGCGATGGCACTTATCTTC
>CAYZTO010000134.1:0-6142 GCA_964481365.1 uncultured Parabacteroides sp.
TTTATTGTCGGACATAGGCTTGGAATCTGTTTAATGTGTTATCTTTATGCCTTGATAAAATCTTTTGTTATGAAAAACATGGCTTACTTTAAGATTCTTGCAGCCGGATTGTTTATGGCATTTCCGGCAGGGGCTGAAACGGCAATAAAGCATTTGCAGGTAGAGTATCAAACTAATCCGTTGGGGATAGATGTATCGAAACCCCGTTTTAACTGGCAGATGGATGCCGACCGTTACGGGGCGGAACAACAGGCTTACCGGTTGATGGTATCGGCAAGTGCGGACGATTTGAGGAACGGGCAGTATGTTTATGATTCAGGAAAAGTTTCATCTGATAGTTCAGTGGGCATAACTTACGAAGGGAGCGCATTGAAGCCGGAAACACGTTATTATTGGAAAGTTTTCGTTTGGGATGAAACAGGGGCACAGGTAGAATCTACCGAGGAGGCTTGGTTTGAAACCGGATTGCTCGGTTCCGGGTGGAGTAGGGCAGAATGGATTGGTTCTCCGGAGGTGAATTTGTCGAAATACCGTTCGCAGTATGTGATAGATTATGATGTAGCTGTTTCGCCCGGAAGCGAGAAAGCTGTTTTCGTTTTTGGTGCGAGAGATACGGAAAATTATGTTTCTGTGGAACTGGATATGAACGGGAATCAACCGGCAGAGTTCGTGCTTCGGCATGTTACAGACGGAAAGGAAACGGAAGATGCCCGCACAAATATTGCAAAGATTATCCCTGAATCGGCGGAACACGGGAAACACCACGTTCGTATAGAAGTCAGCACGGCACAATATGCACTGAAGTATTACCTTAATATATATATAAATGGAAAACCTTTGCGTGACGATGAGGATTTCCTGAATCGCCGACCGGACTTTTGGGGACAGAAGGAAGCAATGTTTACTGTTTATCCTTATCCTGATGGAGATTTGGTTTATCATTGCCGCCTTTATTCGATAGGCTTTAATCAACCGGAGGGAGAAGAAGCTACTTTCTCCGGAATCAAGATAAGCGAGCAGAGCTGGCAAACGGTGTTGTATGTAGATGAGCGCACGCATATTGAAAAAGGAATCGGGGCGCTCTCGGTTTGGTCTCCTGCCGATGAGGTTTCAGCTCCCATGCTGCGTAAGTCTGTTCGGATAGAGAAACCGATAAAGCGGGCGCGGCTTTATGCGACGGCGCGTGGGCTGTATGAATTTTATATAAACGGACAAAAGGTGGGGAAGGATTACTTTAATCCCGGATGGACGGACTACCGTTTCCGCTTTATGTATAATACATTCGATATTACATCGCTCTTAAAAGAGGGTGAAAATGGTATAGGTGCGATGCTTGGAACGGGATGGTGGACGGACCATTGCGGATTCCTTACGATTTGGCAAGACCAATATGGTATCCAGCCTTCCTTTTTGGGTAAAATAAAGATAGAATACACCGACGGGACGGAGCAAACTATTGTGACGGACTCTTCATGGAAGAGTTACAGTAATGGTCCTATTGTGGAGAACAGTATTCAGAATGGTGAAGACTATGATGCACGTAAAGAGATAGCAGGTTGGGCTGATGCCGGTTATGATGATTCTGAATGGAAGCCTGTTCAAGTATATCCGTCTCCATCCGTGGCAACGCGAATACAGGCTTATGTCGGGAGTCCTGTCCGCAACCATGTTACACTTACAGCACAGTCTGTGGCAGAGCCAAAACCCGGAGTTTATGTTTATGATATGGGGCAGAACATGGTGGGTGTTCCGCGATTAACTTTGAACGGAAAAGCCGGACAGAAAATAACTCTCCGTTATGGTGAAATGAACTATCCGGAAATCATCCCGATTGAACCTGTGGCTCCTTATACAGTGGAAGAGTATAAAGCGAAGAAAGGACAAGTATATACAGATAATTACAGGAGTGCTCTATCTACGGATTGCTATGTTATGAAAGGAGACCCTTCCGGTGAAGTTTATGAACCTCGATTTACATTTCATGGTTATAGATATATTGAAATACACGGGCTTGATGAGCCTTTGCTTTTGGAATCTGTGAAAGGTATCGTGTTGGAATCAATAGGTGAACAAACAAGTGGATACGAAACATCAAGCGAACATATCAATCGTCTTTTCCAAAATATAGTCTGGGGACAACGCGGTAATTTCCTTACTGTTCCTACGGATTGTCCGCAGCGAGATGAACGTATGGGTTGGACCGGTGATGCGCAAGTCTTTGCCCGCTCAGCCACATATAATATGAATGTGAATCCTTTCTATACTCGCTGGCTCTACTCAGTCCGCGATAACCAAGGCATTGACGGGAGTTATTCCAACTATGTTCCGGTAGTAGCAACACCTCCGCGAGGTGCAGAAACCGGAGGCGGAGCTATGGGTTGGATGGAAGCCGGCATCATAGTTCCTTGGCAGATGTATCAACAGTATGCAGATAAAGGAATCTTGGAAGAACATTATGAATCGATGGCAAGCTACATGAATTTCTTGGAACGCCGTGCCGTTAATTATATTCAGCCTGCCGGAGGTTTTGGCGATTGGTTGGCATTGGAAACCAGCAGCACGATGCTTACAAACACAGCGTATTCGGCGTATGATGCCCTTATTATGGAACAGATAGCAAAGATTTTAGGTAAGGATGCTGATGCACAGCGTTACCGTACATTCTATGAAAATGTCAAGAAGACATTCAACGAAGTCTTTGTCTTGGAAAACGGGAAAACTTATGCACCTTCTGCAGACCTTATTTTTCTGGGAGAGGCTGCGCCCTGGCCTGGTTCGGCAGACATGAAAAGTGATACAGTGGATACGCAAACCTCTTATGTGTTGCCGTTGCAATTTGAGCTGTTCAATGAAAAGAACAAACCGCTTGCCATTCAGCATTTGGTGAATAATATAAAAGAGCACAATTACACTTTGACGACAGGCTTTGTAGGTACGCCTTACTTGAATTTGGTACTTTCTGATAATGGATATGACGATGTTGCCTACCGTCTCTTTGAACAAACCGCATATCCGTCTTGGCTTTATCCCGTATTGCAAGGAGCAACTACCATTTGGGAACGCTGGAATTCTTATACTTTGAAGAATGGTTTCGGTCCGGTAGATATGAATTCATTCAATCATTATTCTTACGGAGCCATAGAGGAATGGATGATAGCTTATTCACTCGGAATCCAGCGCGATGAGCAGAATCCGGGTTATAAACATATCCTTCTGCAACCGAGGATTGGCGGGACGCTCGATTTTATTCGCGGACATTATGATTCTGTTTACGGGAGAATTGAAAGCGGATGGGAAAAGACAGATGACGGCTATGTTTATCGGGCAACAATTCCTGCAAATACGACGGCAACATTAGTTTTGCCTTCAGCTTCGGCAGAATCGGTGAAATTCTTGAAAGGAAATGAAGGAGCGACATTCCTGACGGAAGCAGACGGTCTTGTTTCTTTCGATTTGAAGGCCGGCACTTACCATGTCCGGGTGAAGAAATAGTTTTCGTCAATACATTAATTGATTTTATTCATCGGATAAAGTTTGTTTCTCTTTGGAAGTTTATCATCTTTGTGATGCGATTATTAACAACCAATTTAAAGATTCATAGTTATGAAAAAGAAATGGATTTGTACAGTATGTGGTTACGTTCATGAAGGTGACGAAGCTCCCGATTTTTGCCCGCAATGCAAACAACCGAAGAGTAAATTCAAAGAGTTAGTAGAGACAACTGGCGCCCTCACGTTTGCAGACGAGCATGTTCTCGGCGTAGCTAAGGGTTGCGACGATGAAATGATTAAAGACCTTAACGCACATTTCATCGGAGAATGTACTGAAGTCGGGATGTATGTAGCGATGAGCCGCCAGGCAGACAGGGACGGTTATCCTGAAGTTGCAGAAGCTTTCAAGCGTTACGCTTGGGAAGAAGCAGAACACGCAGCTAAGTTCGCTGAACTGTTGGGCGATGTCGTTTGGGACACAAAGACTAATCTTGAAAAGAGAATGAATGCCGAATCTGAGGCATGTGCCGATAAAAAGCGTATTGCTACCCGTGCAAAGCAACTTAATCTGGATGCGATACATGACACGGTTCATGAAATGGCTAAAGACGAAGCCCGCCACGGGAAAGGGTTCGAAGGTTTATACAACCGTTATTTCAAGAAATAGCAAGTAAGTTTATGTCCATTTAATGAGTGAAGGCGGACTTTCTTTCGGAAGATTGAAGTGCCGCCTTCTTTTTCCCCGTTTCCCAAGGTGTTCTCGGACGGGAACATTTAAACGATATGAAAATGAAAAAACACTTAGCTTACTGGGTTGCTCAGGCGATGGATAACGATATATCATTTTCCTCCGCCATACGGCGCATATTCAGTATAGCATAGCGCATCCTTCCGAGCGCTGTGTTTATACTGACTCCTGTTATGTCTGCGATTTCTTTAAAACTCAAGTCTTTGTAGTATCGCATGACTAAAACCTCCCGCTGATTGTCCGGCAAGTGCCGCACCAGTTTTTTTACATCGGCGAGAACCTGTTTCTTTACGAGGATGTCCTCTATCGTTTCGTCGCAAAGCTTCGAGTTGTTCAACAAATCCACTGCAGACTCGTCGTTCGATATAGCATTTTCCGTTTTTTCCTGCCGGTAATTGTCGATAATCAGGTTATGGGCTATGCGCGTTATCCATGCCTTGAATTTACCGTTTTCCGTGTACCTTCCTTGGCGAATCATTACGATTGCCTTCATAAAAGTTTCTTGGAAGATGTCTTCTGCCAGTTCTTTGTTGCGCACGATGAAATAAATGTAAGAATGAATGGTTGCCTGATACCTATCCAACAATACGTCAAAGGCTGCATTGTTTCCGCAAGCATATAAAGCTACCAGTTCATCGTCGGCCTTCGTTCTCAATGTCTTCATTACTTTCGTATTACTTGTTATCGAGTAATGTTATGGCTATAGGCAGTATTTTTTAGAGGTTGTACAATAGTATTAATTAATTCAGTGGCAAAAAAACGTATTCTATTTTGATTTTGCAAGTACCACGAGTGTTTTTTTGCTTTCTGGAAGAAAAAAATCGCATTTTTTCAGGGGCGGAGTCCTGAAACCCGCCCCCTTTAGAATGGAAAGAATATATTAAGAGAGATTATTGTACCTGCGGACCGTCATCCGTAACTGGTTTGTCGTCATTGTCCTCGTCGTCTTTATCGTCCGAGCTTCCGCTGTCGCGCATATTGCGGGCGATGCGGATTTCATCGAAGAGGTTGTTCACTTCGTTCACGAACTGAGTCGCAATCGCCGACGGTTCGAGGAGGCTTGTCGCGTTGGCATAGGCATTCATGTCGTCGAGCAGGTCTTCAAGCTCGTCCGAAAGCTCGCCGACCGTAGCCGTGGCAGCTTGCTCCGTCCGTTTTGTGCTTCGTTGCGCTGAGAGCGTGTTGTACGAATCAATCAGGCGCTGCAACTCATCCAGATAATCCCCGATGCCCAACTCCGAAACCGCCTCAGAGTATTTCGCATCCTTCACGTCTTTTATGAAGCCTTCAGCCACGACCTGCCTTTGCATTATCGGCAGGCGGTAAAAGCCCTTGTAAGGTGTGGCGATGATTGTCAGCTGTTTTGCAGCCTCACGTTCAGAAGCGAGCGGCAGGTTGTCGCCGTCCAGAATCTTCCTCACGCAATATTGCATTACCCTGTCACGGTCGGAAGCCACCTGTTGCATCTCGGAAGTCTCTTCCTTTGCCGTCGATTGCATAGTCAGCTGCGACAATTGCTCCACAATTTCCCCGAAGCGCTCGTATGTTTTCTGTGGGATGTTCAACTTCTCGTATCCCGGCTCTTCCGCCTGCACTTCCGGGCCTTCGGGTTCGGATGATGAAGTACTATTCCTGTCAATCAGGGCTTTGTAACGCTTCGCGAGATCAGTCTTTTCTGCTTTGTTGAGGTTGTTTATCGACATATCCTCAATGAGAATCAAAGTGCCCATGTCATTTATGTTTTTTTATGTTATTTAGATTTGTTGTTTGCGCAAATATATGTCCATACACGTCTTCAAGAAAATTTTTGCATCAACATTTTTAGTTAAAAATGCCTACTACTTAAAGAAACAATGTTTTACGTGTATGAAACGCCATCCCAAGCTGGGACGGGGTTATGTAC
>CAYZTO010000135.1:0-5917 GCA_964481365.1 uncultured Parabacteroides sp.
AATGCCCGGCTATAAACCAAGTTCCATATTCCATACCGTCGATTGGTTCACCATCGTACTGTACATCCTGATGGTGGCTGCAGGATGGCTGAGCATCTGCGGGGCAAGCTACGACTTAGAGTCGGGGACACTACTCAGTGAAGGCAGCAGGGCACTCACGCAGCTACAGTGGATAGTAGTGTCGGCTGTGGTCATCTTCTTCATTATGATGCTGGACTTCAACTTCTTCGACATCTTTGCCTTCCCCCTCTACTGGCTCGTCATAGCCCTCCTCATACTCACCATATTCATCGCCCCCGACGTGAAGGGTTCACACTCGTGGCTCGTCCTCGGGCCTATACGCCTGCAGCCCGCCGAGTTCGCCAAGTTCAGTACCGCATTGGTCATTGCGCATATTATGGGCGGATACGAGTTCCACCTTACAAGGACGCACAACTTCATCAAGATACTATGCCTCATCTTCCTACCTATGGTGTGCATACTCCTGCAGAGGGAGACAGGCTCCGCGCTGGTCTACTTCGCATTCTTCCTCATGCTATATAGGGAGGGGATGTCAGGCTACATATTGCTGGCAGGCGTGTGTTCGGTCGTCTATTTTGTTGTCGGGATGAAGTACGCCGATGTAATGGTGGGCACCACTCCGCTTGGCACGCTGCTCGTCTCCCTCATCATTATGCTGATATCCATGTTCCTGATATACAGGGAAAGGCGCGACACTATCTGCGTCCGCTGGCTGGGTGGCATCACACTTCTGGCGATAGCCGGGGCATACGGTGCATCGTTCCTGTGGGAAGTCGATTACGCTTTGGTGGCAATATGCGCGGTAGTTGCGGGGGCGTTGATAATGCTCGCCTTCTCGGTATGGAAATGGGTATGGCACTATGCTGTAATCGCCCTGTTCGCCATCATATCAATGGGTTTCCTGCTTTCGGTGGACTATGTGTTCAATAACATACTGGAGCCTCACCAGCAGGTACGCATAAAGGTCTCCCTCGGTCTGGAGGATGACCCAAGCGGTGCAGGCTACAATGTGAACCAGTCGAAGATAGCGATAGGTTCGGGTGGCTTCTTGGGGAAGGGCTTCCTGAACGGTACGCAGACGAAGCTGAGGTATGTGCCGGAGCAGGAGACGGACTTTATCTTCTGCACGGTAGGGGAGGAGCAGGGGTTCGTAGGCTCGGTGGCAGTGCTGGTGCTGTTTGCCACCTTCATAATACGGCTGTTCAATATGGCGGAGCGGCAGGATGGTGCCTTCGGGAGGGTGTACGGGTATAGCGTGGCATCTATCTTCTTGCTGCACTTGGTGATAAACATAGGCATGGTAATCGGCTTGACCCCCGTCATCGGCATACCCTTGCCCTTCTTCAGCTATGGGGGCTCGTCGCTGCTGGGCTTCACCATACTACTCTTCATATTCATTCGGATAGACGCCTCGCGGAGGGCTGAGCACAAGGGCGGACAATCATCCCTATCTCCTGCACACCTGTGAGGGTGGTATCCCTCATGCCATGCCTTATGACGAAGGCGTACCGCCCCTCGTGGGGGAAGTGGTAGTTACTCCTCACCGGCAGGGACGACTCATATACCGAGATACCCTTCCCGAGCCACTTCCCGTAGTCGTCGGCAAGGAAGTACTCTACGGTATCCCGGCTGATGTCCCCCACAGGCTTCTCCTCGAGTACGAAGAGCCAGAGGTTCTGGTACGGGTAGCGGTTCGTGTTGCGTATCTGGAAGGTAATGTCGTAGGGGGTGGCGGTGTCGGTGATGTCGAACACAAAGTGGAACTCCTTCCCCTGATGCCACTCGCTCCCCGGAACCTCCATATACTGCTCATATACAGGTTCTGGTCTGCATCCGGGGAGGAGAATTGCTCCCGCTATGCCTATCACCGCCAATGCCTTACGCATCGGGCTTGGCATCCTTGTTACCATTGGGCTTGGCATCCTTGTTCACGTTGGGCTTCGCTTTCTTGCGCTTTTTAGGCTGAGCCGGGCGCGTGTTCCCATCCTGAGGCTCATTCCCCTTTGGCTGCTGCTGAGGCTTGGGTTGCTTGGGCTGTCGGGGTTGTTCCTTCTGAGGCTTAGGCTGTTTTGGCTGCTGTGGCTGGGCATTCTCCTGCTGTGGCTGCGCATTGTTCTTGGGAGATGCAGCCTGCTGGTTGTCCTTCTTGCGGCGGCGGCGTCCCTTCCCGTCGAAGCGCTCCACATTATCCTGGGCTGCAAGGTCTTTGCTGCCTGAGTCGTTGCCCCCTGCTACAACGTTGTGCTCGAGGGAGTCGGGCTTCTCCCCACGCTTGTTCATGTTTATGATGTCGAATACCCTACGTGTCGGTATGGTGACGAGGTTGATGGGTGTCCCTTTCTCCGTGGAGTACGTTATCATCCCGCTCAGGATGTCGGTCTTGAAGTGGTAGTAGGTCTTCTCCTTCGTCTCGAGGCACACCTCGCGCGAGGGGAGCTTCTTCATTGCCTCCACGTAGGCGTCTATCTCGTAGTTCAGGCAGCACTTGAGCTTGGCACACTGCCCCGCCAGCTTCTGGGGGTTCATGGATACGTCTTGGTACCGTGCCGCGCTCGTGGAGACGGATACGAAGCTGGTCATCCAACTGGCGCAGCACAGCTCCCTGCCGCACGGGCCAATCCCGCCTATCCGTCCTGCTTCCTGCCGGGCGCCAATCTGCTTCATCTCTATCCTTACGTGGAAGGCATCTGCGAGGACCTTTATAAGCTGGCGGAAGTCTACCCTCTCGTCGGCTATATAGTAGAAGATAGCCTTGTTGCCATCCCCCTGGTACTCCACGTCGCCTATCTTCATGTTTAGGTTGAGGGACGCGGCTATCTGGCGGGAGCGTATCATAGTGGCATGTTCCTTCGCCTTGGCCTCCTCGTACTTCTCGATGTCATTGGGGCGCGCTTTCCTGTAAACCCTCTTGGGGTCGAGGTCATACCTGTAATTGTTCTTGCGCATTTGCAGGAGTACCAGCTTCCCGGTGAGGGTCACCGTGCCTATATCATGCCCGGGTGATGCCTCAACCGCCACCACATCCCCTTTCTTGAGCGGGATATGTGTATTGTTGAGGTAGTATCCCTTGCGTGTATTCTTGAACTGCACCTCCACGAAGTCGGTGGCAGTGTCGGCTCCCGGCACCCCGTGGAGCCAGTCGTATGTATTGAGCTTGCTGTTTTGTACCTTGTCGCAGCCTTCAGGGTCCATACCCATGCTGCCTTTATCTAGTTTGAAGTCCATACTGGTGTATATATATGCTGATGTTATAGTGCAAAGATAAGTAAAGATGGTGAAGTACGGTATATGCCCTGCGGATAAAGCAATCCCCTCACTCCTTGATAGGCAATGGGGTCTGACGGCAAAAAGCAAAGGATGGAAGCGTATGCCCCTCTCCGGGGAAGCCTCCATCCTTCACTCTGCATAGGCATGGCGCCTTAGATTATATTGTGCCTCTTGAATATCTTCTGGATGGTCTCCAGCGCGTAATCCAGCTGCGCTTTGGTATGTGTGGCCATGAGTGAGAACCTGATGAGGGTGTCCTCCGTGGCGACAGCCGGCGATACAACCGGATTCACGAATATCCCCTCTTCAAACAGCTCCTTCACCACAAGGAATGTCAGGTCATTGTTCCTGATGAATAATGGGATAATAGGGGTTGCAGTATTCCCGATTTCGCATCCCATACTCCGGAAGCCGTTGAGGGCATAATTGGTGAGTTCCCATAGGTGCTCAATACGCTCCGGTTCGTTGAGTATGATGTCGAGCGCAGCTCCTGCGGCAGCTGTAGCTGCCGGTGTATTGCTTGCACTGAATATATAGGAACGGGAATTATGCCTTAGGTAATTGATGGTCTCTTTGTCTGATGCTATGAATCCTCCTATGGATGCAAGGGATTTGCTGAATGTGCCCATTATGAGATCGACATCATCTGTTACACCGAAATGGTTGCATGTCCCTCGTCCGTGATCTCCTAAAACTCCTATGCCGTGAGCCTCATCCACCATGATGCTGGCATTGTACTTCTTCGACAAGCGGACAATTTCAGGAAGATTGGCTATGTCTCCTTCCATACTGAATACGCCATCTATGACAATTAGCTTAATCTTGTCAAGGGCACATTTCTGAAGCTGCTTCTCCAGTGACTCCATATCGTTGTGCTTGTATTTTAGCTTGGTAGAGAAAGAGAGTCTGTGTCCTTCAATAATGGATGCATGGTCTAGTTCGTCCCATAAAATATAATCTTCTCTCCCAGTGACACATGATACAACCCCTAGATTCACTTGGAAACCTGTAGAATATACGATAGCCTCTTCTTTGCCAACGAATTCAGCCAGTCGTTTTTCTAGTTGGACATGCAAGTCCAGTGTACCATTCAAAAAGCGAGAACCCGCACATCCGGTACCATATTTCTTAATGGCATTGATAGCAGCTTCTTTCACTTTGGGATGGTTTGTCAACCCCAAATAAGCGTTGGAACCGAACATTAAAACTTTCTTTCCATTGATTGTTACTTCTGTATCTTGATCACTTTGAATCTCACGGAAGTATGGATAAATCCCCGCAGCCATGAACCGTTGCGGTGCATCATACTTTGCTAATTTCTCTTGTAAAAGTTTCATATGTAAAGAGAATAATAATCTTCTTGTTATATTTATCTGTAGTATAGAGATAACGATTCGATATGTCAAACCCTCTATATGGGGCATTTAACTCGGCGCAAAAGTAAGTAAAAAATGTTTTATGGGGATTGATCCCGCTTTAAAAGTTTTGTAAAAGCAGTATTTTTGCCTGTTCAAATAATCATATATGCATGAAATGAGAGTGCAGGCCATTATAAATCCTATTTCAGGTGTTGGCTCAAAGAGGGCAATACCTAAACTGATAGAGAAAATGGGAAAGGAAAATGCTGACGAAATACTCATTTCCTTTACTGAATACGTCGGGCATGCCAGTATTCTGACGCAAGATGCTATACGTTCAGGTGCAGAATGTATCATCGCAGTAGGAGGTGATGGAACGGTAAATGAAGTTGCCCGTGCAATGCTTTATTCCAATGCAGTTCTGGGTATCATACCTAAAGGTTCCGGCAATGGTTTGGCTCGGGAATTACATATTCCAATGGATGTCCAGCGTGCTTTGAATGTTATACGCGACAGGCATATTACATCAATAGATTGCTGTCGTGCCAACGACCGGGTCTTTTTCTGCACGTGCGGAGTTGGCTTTGATGCAGCTGTAAGTCAGAAATTTGCCCATGAAAAGCGGCGGGGTTCTCTTACTTACATAAAAAACACGATTGAGGAGTATTTAAGTTACCATCCGGAGCAGTATGAGTTAATTATAGACGGTCAAGAAATGCGGGAGAAAGCATTTTTAGTGGCTTGCGCCAATGCTTCCCAATATGGCAATAATGCTTACATCGCGCCGCATGCAAATATACAAGACGGTGAGATAGATATAACAATCCTTTCTCCTTTTCTTCCTATCGACATTGCTCCGCTTGCCATCCAACTTTTTGCAAGGAAAATAGACCGGAACAGCAAGATTAAGACAATGAAAGCAAAACAGGTGTCCATTATTCGCAGTAAGCCCGGTGTGATGCATTTGGATGGCGAACCGGTGATGGCCGACAGCCGCATAGATGTCTCTGTAATTCCGCATGCATTGAATGTTTATACACCTTCAAAGATTTCTATCCGCCAAGAAGTCCGCTATTTACTTGACGAAGTGGCGCATTTTTTTGAGCGTAGGTTGCCTTATATTTCTGCTCAGTAATTTTACAATGGGAATCGAGCCATTCCGGCGAATGGGAATGGAATACGGAAGGGAAAAAGTCCGCGTGAGAGGTATATGCGAACTTTAGAGGGAGGCTTTGGTTTGCAAGGCGAATCGTTACCCGAAAAGATAGAAA